>CAZQEJ010000053.1:0-7949 GCA_964592165.1 uncultured Ilumatobacteraceae bacterium
CTGGCACATCAAGCTGCTTCCCGACGCGAGCGTCGAGGTCACCCTCCCCGACGGGCGAGTCCTCACCGGCCATCCCCACCGCCGTTCCCCCGACCCACCGTGAGCTCAGTGCGCCCCGGACGCGTCCGGTCGTCCAGAGCCCGGCAAGGACGATCAGCGTGAGGGCCCCGGCGCCGCCTCACTGAGCCCATCGACGACCTCGTCGGCCTTGACGGCTTGGACCGCGTCGTCGTGGGCCAGGTGACGAACGAGGATGTCGGTGTCGAGTCCGATCAGGCCGGGTCGTCCGGAGCTCGCCCGGCTGGAACGTACGGCGAGGCAACGAGCGGCAACCTGCGTCGATCAGGCTACGAACAGGCAGAAGGGGTGACCGTCGGGATCGAGCATCACCCGCACCTCGGGGTCGAGTTGACAGGCTGCCTCCGTCGCGCCGACCTCCTTCGCCCAGGCGACCGCTTCGGGGAGGTCGTTGACCGCGATGTCGAGGTGGGCGGTCATCTGCTGTTCGCCCTCAACTAGCGGCCACACGGGACGGACGTAGCGAGCCTCGGTCTGGAAGGCAAGTCCGGGGGCTTCCGCCGACGGGCGGACCGTGACCCAGTCGTCCTCGTCAGCGAACCGCGCCCACCCGAGAAGCCGCTCGTAGAACGAGGCGAGCGAGTTCGGGTTCGGGCTGCCGAGCACCGTCGAATGAAGCTCCATCCGTTCCGGCCGCTCCATGGCGACGTTCCCCCTTCTTGCCTGGCCCGCTCAGGCCGGGCGCGGTTCGGTCAGTTCCAGCGCGTTGTCCCAGAGGATGCGGCGCTGGGCCGCGGCGTCGAGCGGCTTGAGCTCGACGAGGTAGTCGAGCGGGGTGGGGATCGCCTCGATGTGCGGCCAGTCGGAGCCGAACACGACGCGATCGGCGCCCATCTGCTCGGTCACCTCGATCACGTCGTCCTCCCAGAACGGGTTGATCCAGATGTGCCGCCTGAACGTCTCCACCGGGTCCTCGGTGTAGTAGCCGGGGAGCTTGCGGGCCGAGGAGCGCAGCTTGCGGAACATGTCGCGGAGGTACTCGGCGCCGTTCTCCACGGAGATGACACGCAGGTTGGGGAACCGGTCGAACAGCTTGTCGAACACGAGCGTGGCAAGGAAGTCGTACACGGCACGCTCGATCGACAAAGAGGCGATCGACGGCTTGTACCCGCCGCTGAACGAGGCGGAGAAACCGCCACCGACGTAACCGTTGGTCGACACGCCCGAGTCGCCGGCGTGGACGACGAGCGGGATCCCGGCCTCGTCGAGGCGCGCCCAGAACGGATCGAAGTACGGGTCGGTCGGCGACTTCTGCCCGAAGATCGTCGTCGGTGCCGCCGGGCGGGTGCAGACCAGGCGTGCACCCTGGTCGAGTGCCCACTCCAGGTTGGCGATCACCGAGTCGAGATCGGCGAAGCAGATGTACGGCGCGGCGTAGATCCGGTCCTGGTAGGCGAAGCCCCAGTCCTCGACGAGCCACTTGTTGAACGCGCTGAACAACATCCCCGCGGCCGGCGGATCGTGCTTCAACGCTTCCTCGTAGATCATCGCCAGGGTGGGGAACAGCCAGATCTTGTCCAGGCCCTGGCGGTCCATCACGGCCAGGCGGGCGTCACGGTCGCGGTACTCCGGGCGGATCGGTTCCGGGTTGGCGAGGAACTCGTGGGGCAACTTCTGGTCGGGGTTGCCGCGGAAGTACTCCGACATCACGCCCGCGGGCGACACCGGATCGAACGTCGGGTTGACGACCGCCCGGTTGATCTTCCCCCCGATCGAGTAGTAGCGGCGCTTGCCGATCTGGACCCACTCGATCACCCGTGGCCCGAGTCGCGGGTCGAGGTGGCGGGTGAACGCGTCCTCGGCCTCGTAGTAGTGGTTGTCGCCGTCGAAGATCGGATGGTCAGGCACGGGGCCCACGGTATCCGGTCGGCTGAGCGCGAATCTGGTGGGTCACGCCGGCGCGTCGCCGGAGTGCGGGCCGTGCCGCGCGCCGGATCGTTCGGTCGTCGCCTGGTTCGTGCCGAGGTAGGAGGCGATCACCAGCGGGTCGGTGCGGATCTGTTCGGGGGGGCCACTGGCGATCATCTGCCCCGTCTCCAGGCAGTACACCCGCTGGCTGATCGCCATGATGAACGGCATGTCGTGCTCGATGACGAGCAGCGACGCGCCGAGCTCGTCGCGGATCGCCCCGAGTAGCGGGGCGAGGGCCTCGGTCTCGCGCTGGGCGACGCCGGCGGTCGGCTCGTCGAGGCAGATCAGCCGCGGCCGCAGGGCGACCAGGCAGGCCAGCTCGCAGATCCGCCGGGTCCCGGTGGACAGCGAGCGCACGAGGTGGTCGCGGTAGCGACCGAGACCGAGGAAGGCGATGATCTCCTGCGCGTCGGCGAGCTGCTGGCGGTTGCGCCTCCGCCACGTCGGGGAGGCGACGAGGACCGAGGCGAGGTGGGTCGGCAGGGCTCGCTCGTGGGCGAAGGCGACGAGTTCGTGGACGGTCAGATCGCCGATCAGGCCGGCGTTCTGGAACGTCCTGCCCACGCCCGCTCGCGCCCGGCGCGCCGGCGACCACGAGCTCATCTCCCGGCCGAGGGCACGGATCGTCCCCGTCGCCGAGACGAAGCCGCCGATCGCGTTCATCAACGTCGACTTGCCCGCGCCGTTCGCCCCGATCAGCCCGACGGTCTCCCCCTGGCCGACGTACATCGACACGCCGCGCACGATCTCCCGCCCACCGAGGCTGACGCTCACGTCGGCGACCTCCAAGGCACGACCGACGGCGGGGGCCGGCGACCGGTCTCCCGCTGGCACGACCCGTTCGGGCGGTGCCGGGGCCTGGGCCACCGCCCCCTCCGCGGGGACCAGCCGGCGGATCAGCAGATCGCGGATCGCCACGCCGATGTACGCGAGACCGTTGGGGAAGTACATCAGCAACATCAGCAGGCCGATCCCGGAGGAGGCGAGGGCGACGTTCGGGTTGCTCTGGAACATCAACGGCAGCCCGACCCCCCACACGGTGCCGATCACCGCCCCGGCCACGGACGTGAGCCCGCCGATCACCGCCATCGCCAGCACAGTGAGCGACATCGACGCGGGGAACTGGTCGGGCTGGGCGTTGCGCAGGGCAGGCATCAACAGCGCTCCGGCCAGTCCGGCCATCCCTCCGGCGAGGGCGAACGCGGCGAGCTTCACCCGCCGGGGAGCGACCCCGTAGGCGCTGGTGATCGCTTCGTCGGTGCGGATCGCGACCAGCGCCCGGCCGAACCCGGAACGGCGCACCCGGTGGGCGAGGAACAGCATCGCGACCAGCACGGCGAGGCACAGCACGTAGTACGTGCGCCGCTCACGCAGATCGATCCATCCGAGATCGAGGCTGGACGGCTCGTAGCGCGCCGACGGCCGCCCGTTGTTGAACACGCGCTGGTTGAACGCCCAGGTGTAGGCCGCGACGCCGAGGACGAGGGTGACGATCGCCAACTGCATGCCGCGCAAGCGGAACGCGGGAATGCCGACGAGGAGGGCGATCGCGACCGAGACGGCCACGGCGAGCACGAGAGCGGGGAAGAACTGCAGGCGGAGGTGGGTGTCCGCGGCGGCCATCGTCATCGCCCCGAGCCCGGTGAAGGCAAACTGGGCGAGAGAGAGCTGACCACCCCAACCGGTGAGGATCGTCATCGACACGACGACGATGGCGATCAGCGCGGTGCGCGTGTAGGTGAAGTAGTCGGCACTCGTGTTCAGGGCGAGGGGGACGGCGATGCCGGCGGCGAGGGCGGCGAGGGCCGTTCCCCCGGACAGGCCGCGCACGATCCGGTGGCGGCGCATCTGCTCGGAGAGCACGTCGACCCGCCCGCTGAACGACCATCCGTCGCGCTCCCCGACCGTGCCGCCCGCGCCGAGGAGGACAACGGCGAGGACGACGGCGAACTGGACGAGCTCGACAAGGCCGCTGCTCGTCGGCCAGTTGAAGAAGATCACCCGTTCGGCGATGCCGAGGAGGACGCCGGCGATGATCGGGAGAACGACGTCAACCCGGCGAGCAGGGCGACGGTCAGGACGCGCACCAGTGTCCCGGTCGCCGTTCCGGTGGCAACCTGCTGCACGGGGATGCCGCGCAGCGGGATGGCGAGGATCGTGGTCAGTGCGGCAAGCGCCCCGGCGACCGTCCAGACGAGCGTGGAGACGAGGCGGACGTCGACGCCGGCCAGGCGGCTGGCCGGCGCATTGGCTGCCGACGCACGCGTCGCCAGGCCCCAGATCGACCGGTTGAAGAACCAGGCGAAGACGACACCGACGAGGGGGAGGACGATCAGCACGACGAGTTGCTCGCCGCGCAGGTCGAACGCCCCGAGCTTCCAGCGGTGGACCCAGGCAGAGGGGAACGGCTGAGCCAACCCCTTCGGGCTGGGCAGCACGGCCGCGATCAACGTGGCGACCTGGGCGACGCCGACGGTGGCGATGAACAGCGTGACCTGCGAGCGGTTGGCCAACCGGCGCACGACGGTCAATTCGACGACCGCCGAGAGCACCGCGCCGAAGACCACGGCGAGGACGAACGACGGCCAGAACGGCCAGTGGTAGACGAGGTCGAGCATGACGAGGAACGACGCCGCGCACGTGCCGAACGCGGCGTAGGCGAAGTTGACGACCCCACTGGCGCGGTAGACGAGGATGATCCCCAACGCGGTGAAGCCGTAGACGAGGCCGGTGATCGCCCCGTCGGTGAGCACCTGGGTGGTGACGTCGATCGCCAGCACCGTCAGCCCCCCTGACCCCCGAGGAACACCGCGCGTAGCAGGTCGCCGCGCTCGAGCAGGTCCTGGGCCGGCCCGTCGAAGCGGACCCGTCCCTTCTCCATGAACACGGCCCGATCGGCGACGGACAGGGCCACGTTGATGCTCTGCTCGACGAGCACGATCGTCAGGCCACGCTCCCCGAGGGCGCGCACCTTGGAGACCATCACGTCGGCAGCGCTCGGGGACAGACCCAAGGACAGCTCGTCGATCAACAGCAGCTTCGGCTCGAGGAGCAACGCCTTGGCCAGGGCGAGCATCTGCTGCTGCCCACCGGACAGCGTCCCGGCCGGTTGGTCGAGCCGCTCGGCGAGCTCGGGGAAGAGCTCCAGCGCGGCCTGTTCCCGCCGAGCGAGCTCCTCGGGGTCGTCGCGCAGCAAGAACGCGCCGAGGCGCAGGTTCTCGGCGACCGTCAGCGGACCCCACACCGCCTTGCCGCCCTGCATCAGCACAACCCCGGCGGCGACACGCGCCTCGGCCTCGGCGTCGGTGATCGTCCGCCCGTCGAGGCGGATCACGCCGCGGCTCGGGACGCCGAGGCCGCAGACGCAGTTGAGCAGCGTCGACTTCCCCGCACCGTTCGTCCCCAGCAGGGCGACGATCTCCCCGTGGGCGACCTCGAGATCGACACCGAACAGGACCTGCACCTGCCCGTAGGAGAAGTCGAGGTTGCGCACCTGGAGCATCGGCTGCGAGCCGGCGGTGTGCATCCGCTCCAGCTCGGCCTGCTCCTCGGCCAGCTCGTCGGCGATCCGGGCCATGTCCTCGCGGATGTGCACTGCGCCGCTGGCCAGGATCGCCGCACCGGCGATCGACGACGGCAGCACGACCACGGCCAGAGCGACGCGCTCGCCCCACGCCTCGCTGAGCATGCCGGTGAGCACCGCACCGAGGAACGCCCCCATCAAGAAGATGTAGATCCCGACCATGGCGAACCCCTGGGCACGCAATCGGTAGGGGATCACCGCGGCGACGATCGGCGAGATCGCGGTGAACCCGGCACGCGACGCGGCCGAGGCGAGGGCGAGGACGATCACGAACAGCGCCAGGTTGTTCAGCGGCAGGGCGAGGGTGATCAACACGCCGTAGGCGCCGATCAACCCGGCGGTGGTGAGCACCGCCCGCGGTGGCGAGGTCAGCAGTTGGGTGGAGACGACCCGGCCTCCGAGGGGCACGCTGATGAAACCGGGCAGCACCGCCAGCGAACCGACCACGCCACGTTCGAAGGCGGACAGGCCGAAGTGATCCTCGAGCAGCGTGTTGAGGAAGATCGGCACGCTGAACAAGGCGAAGCCGACCGCGCCGAGACCGATCAACATGAACCGGAACGTCCTGATCAGGTTGAGGCGGGCGAAGGCCATCGGCAGCGACACCGGTGGCGCGTCGTCGTGGAACACAGCGCCCACCGCGTCGGCCTGCTCGTTCGCTCCCCGCTCCGGCTCCCTCGTCGCCGCGAGGAGGATCGTGACGGCGACGGCGAGCACGGCGATCGCCGCGTACGACCACCGCCACCCGGTCTGCGCGCCGGCGACGGCGGCGATCGCCCCGACGACGAACGGGCCGACGAACGCGCCCGTCAGACCGCCGACCCCGTGGACGGCGAAGACCTTGCCGCGCGCCGACATCGGGTACGCGTCGGAGATCAACGAGCTGTGCACGGGCAGCTGATGGCTCGCTGCGAGGCCGACCGCCATGCGCGAGGTGAACAGCCAGAACGGGTTGGGCACGAACGCGCACAGCAAGGAGAGCACCGAGTAGGCGAGGGTGGACAACGTCGCCAGGCGGGTGCGCACCCATCGGTCGGCGATCGCCGCGAGGGGGACCGCGCCGAGGACGAAGAGCACTCCGCTCGCCCCGCCGATCGCACCGAGCATCGCGTCGGAGACACCGAGCGACGTCTGGATGTCCGGACCGAGCACGGTGAGCACCGAGTTGCTGATCCCGTCGACGAGGACGAAGGCCATCATCGCCGCGAGGAGCAGCCGCCCGCCCTGGCGGACGGCGTCGCGGGTGCTCAGCGGGGCCTCGCCGACCCCGATCAGTTCCTCGTCGGTGATCGTCCGCCGGTCCCCGGCCTCGGCGCTGCGCTCGTCGTCGACGCGCAGCAGGTGGGCGGAGAGGCTCGCCAGCGAGGCGGGGCGCTCCTCAGCGGCCAACGTCGACCCAGTCTCCGTCGTTCACCCAGCACGCGCACCCCGCGGCATCGAACCTGACGAGCCGGGCCTGGTCGGCGACGGCGAACTTGCCGGGGCGCAAGCTCCCCGCACCACCGGAGTACATCTCGAACGACCCGAGATCGCCGAGGGCACGCACGAACGCCGGCCGGCTGAGATCCTTGCCCGACGCCTCCAGGGCGCGCTGGGTGAGGTCGAACAGCTCGCAGACGTTGCTGACGAGGACCGCTTCCTCGGGCCCGGCGCCGGGCTGGTACGTGTCCACGCACTGCTTCGCCGCCGCGGTCGGCGTCGGATCCTCCTTGCGCGAGCCGGCGCTGACTCCGATCACGTTCGTCAGCTGGTCGGTGGGGGCGAACATGCCGAGGATGTCGGTCGTGCCGGCCAGGGCGTCGGACAACAAGTAGCGCGGGTGGTAGTCCTGCACCTTGGCCTCGGCGATGAACGACGCGTTGACCTGCAGGTTGCCGAACATGAATACGCCGTCGACGCCGTCGGCCTTCAGCCGGCTCACCGCACCGGCGACCGCATTGGCATCGATCGGGCTGACGAACGGGATCAACGCCTGTTCGGGGGCGCTCTTGCCGGCCGCGGTCAACGCCGGCACGACCGCGCTCTTGACCGCTTCGGCCATCCCGATCTCCGCCTGACCGAACACGGCGAACGTGGACATCGAGTCGAGCTCCCCGCTCGCGGCGAGGACCTCGACGAGGGCGCGGAACGCGCCTTCCCAGGTGAAGCGGCTCATGAACACGTTGTCGTGGGCTGTCGAGAGCAGCGTCTCCGACGTCGCCTCGGACGTGACGATCGGCGTGTCGTGGTCGCCGGCGAGGCAGGTCAGCCCGTCGCCGTAGAAGCTCGTCGTCACCGCGGCGAAGACCTTCTCGCCCTCGGCGACGTCGAGGCAGATCCGCTGCAGCTGCGGCACCGGATCGCTCAGCGCGCTGTAGGTGCGGTAGACGATCTCCAC
>CAZQEJ010000053.1:8049-18190 GCA_964592165.1 uncultured Ilumatobacteraceae bacterium
TCGTACTCGGGGATCATCGCCCGCTCCAGCCGGCGCACCTCGGTCCTCCCGAACGGGTCCAGCGGGGTGCCCCGCAATCGTTTGCCGGCGCGCAGGGCGACGAGCGCGGGTGTCGCCCACCGGCCGAGGGAGATCTTGCGCTCGAGGCCGAGCGAGCGGAGCACGGGTGGATGCAGTCGCCAGGAGACCTTCGCCTCCTCACCGCCGACCGCCTTGAGTGCTGTGCTGGCTTCCGGGGCGAGGAGCAGGCGGGCGACCTCGTACTCGTCCTTGTAGGCGAGCAGCTTGTGGAAGTGCACGGCGACGGCGCGGGTGAACGCGTCGGCGCCGGGGACGGCCGCGTGTTCGGCGGCCTGTGCCCGCTCGACGAGGCGGGAGAAGCGGTCGGCAACAGCCTCCGACTGGTAACCGACGAGGTCGGCGCGCAGGCGGGCGACGAGCTCACCGGTGCCTTCCATGTCAGGCACTGGCTCGAGTCCGGCCGCGTCGTGCACCGCTCGCCGGTCGGCGATCCACCGGCGCCCCCAGGCGAACGCGTGCAGGTTGCGCTCGACAGCCACACCGTTGAGCGTGATCGCCTGCTCGATGGAGGCGGGTGTGACCGGGATCGCTCCCGCTTGCACCGCGACCCCGAGGAGGAGCACGTTGGCCGCGGCGGTGTCGCCGAACAACGCGGCGGCCAGCGCCGCGGCGTCCACGTAGCGGTTGTCCTCGGTCCGTGAACACGAGTCGAGGCGCGCTCGCAACCTGCCGGTGGACGGCCCACCGAGCTCAGGGTGGATCACCGTCGCGCCGGTCGGCGTCGGGGAGAGCGAGCCGACGACGACCGTCCGCTCCGCCTCGGCGCCGGCGAGGTGCGCCTCGCTCGCGGCGACGAGCAGGTCGAAGGCGAGCAACACGTCGACGCCACCGTCGGGAGCCTTGTTCGACCCCTCGCCGGCGCCGGGCCCGAGGCGGAGGTCGGAGACGACCGGGCCCGCCTTCTGTGACAACCCAGTCTGGTCGAGGGCACGCACCTCGATCCCGTCGAGCATCGCCGCCGTGCCGAGGATCTGGTTGACCGTGACGACTCCCGTCCCCCCGATCCCCGACATGCGCACGGTGCAGCCCTCGCCGACGGCGAGCTGTGGGGGTTCGGGCAGCGCGCCGAACGCCGGCTCGGGCAGCGGCCGGGAGGCAGCAGAGCGGCGCCGCCCGGACCGGCGACGACGCGGCGTCACCGTGGCGAACGCCGGGCAGTCGCCGTCGAGGCAGCTGTAGTCGAGGTTGCAGGAGGACTGGTCGATGCGCGTCTTGCGCCCGAACGGCGTGTCCACCGGCTGCACGGACAGGCAGTTGCTCCGGCGGGCGCAGTCGCCGCAGCCCTCGCAGACGCGCTCGTTGATCACCACCCGGGCGGCCGGCGTGGGCAACGTGCCTCGCTTGCGCGCCCGGCGCTTCTCCGCCGCGCAGGCCTGGTCGTGGATCAGCACCGTCGTCCCCGGGGTCGCCGCGAGCACCTCCTGCGCCTCGATCAGCCGGCGGCGGTCCCACACCTCGACGCCGCGGGGCAAGCGGACGCGTCTGTAGGCGCGGACGTCGTCGGTGGTCACGAGGACGCGCGCCGCCCCTTCGAGGAGGAGGAGCTTGGCGAGGGCGGCGACCGACGGCACCCCTTCGGGATGTTGCCCTCCGGTCATCGAGACCGCACCGTTGTACAGGACCTTGTACGTGATGTTCACCCCGGCGGCGACCGCGGCCCGGATCGCCAGGTGCCCGCTGTGTGCGTACGTGCCGTCGCCGAGGTTCTGGACGAGGTGACCGGCATCGACGAACGGGGCCATCCCGATCCAGTTCGCGCCCTCGTTGCCCATCGCCGTCGTTCCGACGATCTCCCCGAACTCGTCGGAGGGCATCAGGGCGACCATCGCATGGCAGCCGATGCCCGCTCCGACGAGCGTGCCGGGAGGCACCTTCGTCGAGCGGTTGTGTGGGCATCCGGAACAGAAGTACGGCGTGCGGTTGACCGTCAACGGGATCGACGGACCGCGCCGCCGCGGCGGCGGGGCGAGCCGTTCGGCGCCGACCCGGCGGGCGAGGCGCGAGCGCAGCGGCTCGCGCACCGTCCCGGCATCGAGCGATCCGTGGGCGGCAAGCAGCGCCGCGCCGCGCTCGTCACGCTTGCCGACGACGACCGGCGCGCCGGTCGTCCCGTACAGCGCGTCCTTGATCTCCGTCTCCAACGTCGCCCGCTTGTCCTCGACGACGACGATCTCCTCCAGGCCGGCGGCGAAGCGGCGGACGGTCCCCGGATCGAGAGGGTGGGGCATGCGTAGCTCGACGAGGCGGATCCCCACGCCGCCGATCGCCGCCGCGTCGGCCAGGCCGAGCTGACGCAATGCTTCGCGTACCTCGAAGAACGTGTGCCCGGAGGCGACGATGCCGATCCACGCTCCAGGGGGATCGACGACGACCCGGTTGAGGTCGTTCTCGTCGCCGTAGCGGCGAGCGAGCTCGCTGCGCACGCCGGCGATCTCCTCCTCCACGTCGAGCGTGTACGGCGTCAACAGGCGGCCGGAGGGTGCCGGCGTGTAGGGGAACCCGTCGACGACGACCTCCGCCAGGCAGGGGTCGAAGCTCTCGTCGAGGGTGGCGGTGCCGCTGCCGTCGGCGACGGCAGCGACGATCTTCAGCGCGGTCCACAGGCCGCTCAGCCGGGACAGGGCGACGGCGTGCCGGCCGAGCTCGATCACCTCCTGCACGTCGCCGGGGTGGAACACCGGCACATACAAGGAGGCGAGCGTCGCGTCGGACGACGACGGCAGCGTGGAGGACTTGGCCAGCGGGTCGTCCCCGACGAGGAGCACCGCCCCGCCGCGGCGGTGGGCACCGGCGAACACGCCGTGGCGGATCGCGTCGGTCGCCCGGTCGAGCCCGGGGGCCTTGCCGTACCAGTAGCCGACGACGCCGTCGTAGCGGGCGCTGCCCGTCGCCTCGACGAGCTGGCTGCCCATCACCGCCGCCGCGGCGAGCTCCTCGTTGACCGCTGGACGAACGACGATCGGCAGGTCGGGCGCGCTGCGCGCCGCAGCGCTGGCCTCGCGATCGAAGGCGGCGAGCGGTGATCCGGGATACCCGGAGAGGAATGCGGCCGTGTTCCACCCGGCACGGCGGTCGGCACGCAGTTGCTCGAGCGGGAGGCGGGCGAGCGCCTGGACGCCGGTGAGGAAGACCGTCCCCCGTTCGCCGGTGTAGCGGTCGGCGACGGTGTAGGGCTTCGGGCCGGCGAGATCGGTCACTGGTCCACACTCCTTGTCATCGGCACCCCTCCACGTCCGGACACTACGTGCGGCCCGGACGCGCCGGGCGCGGAACGTTGGACGTCGTAGTGATCGCGCCGGAGGCGTTCAGCCCGCCCGATAGCGAAGCCCGTGACCGAAGCGGAACAACGGGTCGGCGGTGTCGAACGGAGCGTCGCTGTCGCTGGCGACGACGGCGGCCATCGAGCGTGGCAGATCGAACGGCAAGCGGCCTTCCGGCGACGCCTCGCCGAACAGCACCTCGAGCAGCGCGGCCTCCTCGATGCCGTAGTCGGCGATCACCGCCGCGGCCTCCTCGGCGAGCGGTCCGAGCACTGCCGGGCGTTCGAGATAGATGTCGATCACCGTCGGCACGGCGGCGCAGAGGCGCCGGTGACGCTCCATCTCCTCGGCGGGGAACTCGAGCGAGCCTCCGTGGAACATGTCGACGAACGTTCCCTCGCCCGCCGGCTCCCACGGGGTCTTCAGCCGGAGCAGGGCGACGTCGGCTGCGCCGGGATCATCGACGGCCGTGGCGAACCGGCCAAGTGCCTCGGCATCCACACCGGGGGCGTAGATCTTCACGCCGCGGTCCAGCGGGAGGACCGGGCTGCCCGGGTGGAGGTCGCGGTTGGTCAGCAACGTCAACGCCCGCTGCTGAGCCCGCCGGCCCGCGGCACGCCGGGCCGGGGCGCCGACGACCGCCGCAGCCTGCTCGGGGTCGACGAACGGCCGGTCGAACAAGCCGAGGCGGAACTTCTCCCGCAACAGGCGGCGCACGGACACATCGAGGCGGGCTTCGCTGACGCGCCCGGCGCGCACGAGCGCGACGAGACGCTCGCTGCAGTGTTCTCCGCCGAGCTGGTCGACGCCGGCGTCGAGCAGGCGGACGATCCGCTCGTCCGGATCGAGGTGTTCGACACCCCACGCCCGAGCGGTCCCCAACGGGCCGACGCCATCGACGTCGGTGACCAGTCCCCAGTCGGTGCAGACGATCCCGTCGAAGCCGAGCTCCTCGCGCAACAGGCCGGTGATGATCGGGCGGTTGAAGGAGAAGCCGACCTCGTCGTACTGCGTGCCGACAGGCATCCCGTAGTACGGCATGATCTGCGACACGCCCGCGGCGAGCGCGGCGCGGAACGGTTCGAGGTGATAGGCGAACCTGCCCGCCGGGTAGACCTGCTCCCGGCCCCAGGAGAAGTGCGGGTCGGTGCCGTCCTTCTGCGGACCTCCACCGGGGAAGTGCTTGGCCATCGTCGCCACCGACTGCGGACCGAGCACGGCTCCCTGGAAGCCGCGGATGTAGGCCTTGGCGAGGGCGGAGGTGAGCGCCGCGTCCTCCCCGAACGTCTGGGCGATGCGCGGCCAGCGTGGTTCGGTGGCGAGGTCGATCTGCGGATGGAGAGCGACGCGCAAGCCGACGGCGAGGTACTCCTCGCGGGCGATCCCGGCGAACTCGCCGACGAGTTCGGCCGACCCGATGGCGGCGAGACCGAGCGGTTCGGGCCAGCGGGAGAACGGGCCGGCCATCGCCGCGAGCAAGGGGTTGTCGGTGAAGTGGTGGCGCGGATCGGTGGACAGCGTCACCGGGATCGCCAGAGGCCGTTCGGCGGCGAGGCTCTGTAGCGCGTTGTGCCACTCGGCCAATCGGCGGGCGTCGTCGAGCGCGCCGAACAGGTTGAAGTGGGTCAAGCGGTGCTCGGTGACGAGCGCCCGTGCCGATGGGCCGGGCATCAACGGGTTCGGCGCGTCCAGCTCACCGGGGAAGATCATCGTGTGGAACATCGACCCCGCCTTGTCCTCCAGCGACATCCGCCCGAGGAGGTCCTCGACACGGCGCTCGAGGGCCACGCTCGGATCACGGTACGGAGGGTGGTCGATCGTCATCACCGTCGTCCCTTCTGGCACACGCCTGTCGCGGGCGGAAGAGTAGGTTCACCGGCCGCGTCCTGGGAGCAAGCCGTGAACGTCGTCGTGATCTCCTATCCGAGCGAGCCACTCGTCGCCGAGGCGAACGAGCATCTGGTCGACGGCGCCCGGCGCGCCGGCCACGACGTCAGCGTTGTCGATCTGCTCGCCGAGGGGTTCGCCGCGGCGATGAGCCCCGCCGAGCGCACGGCCTATGACGGCGACCAGCCGGTGCTCGACGAGGGGATCGCCCGGCACATCGCCGCCGTGCGCGCCGCCGAGGCGCTCGCCTTCGTCTACCCGACGACGGCGACCACTCTCCCGGCGCCGATGAAGGGGTGGCTCGAGCGAGCCTTGGTCCCCGGGGTCGCCTTCGTCTTCGACGAGCGGACGAACCGGGTCAAGCCGGGGATGACGCACATCCGCCGCCTGGTCGGGGTGGCCACGTACGCCGAGCCGTGGGCACGGGTCAAGGCGCGCAACGACAACGGCCGGCGGGTCCTGCTGCGTGCCCTGCGGCTGAACACCGGGATCGTCACCGGCTCGCGGTGGGTGCCGTGCTACTCGGCGACTCGTCTCGACGACTCCCGCCGGGCGGCGTTCCTCCACCGTGTCGATCGGGTCGCGGCGAGACTGTGAACGCGATGCGCAACGTCCTCGTCGTCCACTGCCACCCGCTGGCCGACTCCCTCGCCGCAGCGGCACGCGACAGGGTGCTCGCCGGGCTCGGCCACGCCGGGGTCACGCCGCGCCTGCGCGATCTGTACGCCGAGGGCTGGGACCACTCCCCCGACCTGGCCACCCACCAGGCCGACTTGGCCTGGTGCGACACGCTCGTGTTCGTCTACCCGACGTGGTGGTCCGGGCAACCGGCGATGCTCACGGACTGGGTCGCCCGCTGCTGGCCCCCCGGCACTCAGCGGCGCAACATCGGCCAACTGATCGCGGTGACGACCCACGGATCGCCGAAGCGGATCAACGCTCTCGAGGGGGAGACCGGCAAACGGATCCTGTCGCGCTGGGTCCGCCCGATGTGCAGTCGCCGGGCCCGTCTGGGGTGGATCGCCCTCTACGGCGTCGACACCGCCACACCCACACAGTTCACGATGTACCTCGACACGGTCGAGGAGCGATTCGCGACGAGGCGCTGACCCGCTGCCGTCGGTGATCGAGCAGCATCCGCAAGGTCGACGCCAGCGGGCAGAGGATCACGGTGGCAAGGCCCGGACCGAACGTGGCCGCCGGGCCGCCGGGCCGCCGGGCCGATGATCAGCGCAGGACGGGATCTGCCCAGATCGCTCGGATGGCGGACGCTTGTCGACTCGTCTCTACCCGGTGTGCGAACACGCCATTAACAACGGTCCCCGCGGTGCGAAGACCTCGCTAAGGGACGTGCTCGCCAGCCCGCGACGGTTGCACTGTTGAACGCATGACAGACGTGTTGATGCTCGCGATCGTCGCCAGCTTCTTCGGCCTCTCCGTCGGGTTCGTCGGCCTGTGCGACCGAATCGTCAGCGGGGACCGGAACGACGAGACCTCCGATCGTTCGAGCGGACTGCGGCACGGCACGGATCCCGACGCACCGTTGATCGGCGCCGGGCGATGATCGCCGCCGCTGCCGCCGACAACTGGATCGGCCTCGCCCTGGCCGTGATCGTCGCCGCATATCTGGTGATCGTGCTGATCTTCCCGGAGCGGTTCTGATGTCGCCCACGGCGTGGTTTCAACTGGCGATCCTGATCGGCGCGGTCGCCGCTGCCAGCGGACCGCTCGGCCGATACATGGCCAAGGTCTACACCCCCGACAGTCAGGGGGTTCCCCCTGGCGACCGCGTCTTCACCCCGATCGAACGAGCGATCTACCGCCTCGCCCGGGTCGACCATCAGCGCGAGCAACGCTGGGGCGCGTACGCCCTGGCTCTACTCGCCTTCTCCTTCGTCTCCGTGCTCGCCGTGTACCTGCTCCTCCGCTTGCAGGGAGGCCTGCCGTTCAACCCGACCGGCCGAGGCGCGATGACACCGTGGGGTTCGTTCAACGCGGCGATCTCGTTCGTCACCAACACGAACTGGCAGTGGTTCTCCGGGGAGCAGACGGTCAGTCATCTGACGCAGATGCTCGGGTTCGCCGTACAGAACTTCGTCTCCGCGGCGGTCGGGATGACGGTTGCCGTCGCCCTGATCCGCGGAATCACCCGCCGCCGGGGGGAAACGCTGGGCAACTTCTGGGCCGACCTCGTCCGCACCTGCACCCGGATCCTGCTCCCGATCGCCTTCGTCGCCGCGATTGTCCTAATCAGCCAGGGTGTGATCCAGAACCTCCACGGGATGACCACCGTTCACCCGCTCGACGCTGGCGCGCAGCTCACCCAGCAGATCCCCGGTGGGCCGTTAGCCAGCCAGGAGGCGATCAAGCACCTCGGAACCAACGGCGGCGGGCCGTTGAACACGAACTCCGCCCACCCACTGGAGAACCCCAACGGGTGGACGAACCTGCTGGAGATCTTCCTCCAGCTGGTCATCCCCTGCGCGTTGACCGTCACCTTCGGCCGGCTCGCCGGCTCACGCCGCCAAGGCCGGGTGCTGCTCGCGGTGATGTTCGGCTTCTGGTCGATCAGCGCGCTCGGCACGACGTTCGCCGAGCAGGCGGGCAATCCGAAGCTCGATGCGATCGGCGTCGATCAGTCGAACTCGGCGGCGCAGGCGGGCGGGAACATGGAGGGCAAGGACGTCCGCCTCGGACCAGCCGGCTGCGCCCTGTTCGCCACCTCGGCAACGGGCACGTCGACCGGGGCGGTCAACTGCATGCACGACAGCCTCACCCCCCTCGGCGGGCTGTTCCCGACGGCGAACATGCTCCTCGGCGAGATCTCCCCCGGCGGCGTCGGCACGGGAATGGTCGGGATGCTGATCAACGCGCTGTTGGCGGTATTCATCGCCGGGCTGATGGTCGGGCGAACCCCGGAGCTGCTCGGCAAGAAGATCCAGGCCGCCGAGATCAAGCTCGTCGTGCTCTACGTGATGGTCATGCCCCTGGTCGTGCTCGGCTTCGCCGCGGCGACCGTGCTGACCCGCTCGGCGATCGGGGGCGTGCAGACGATGGACGCCCACGGCCTCACCGAGACCCTCTACAACTTCGCCTCGGCGGCGAACAACAACGGCTCGGCGTTCGGCTACGTGAGCACGGGCGGCCCCTGGTACACGATCACCCAGGGGCTGGCGATGCTCGCCGGGCGCTTCTGGTTGATCGTCCCCGCCCTGGCGATCGGCGGATCGCTCGTCCGCCGCCAGCAGGTGCCGGCGACCAGCGGCACGCTCCCCACCGACTCGGGACTGTTCGGTGCCCTCGTCGCCGGTGTGATCGTGATCGTCGCCGGCCTGACCTTCTTCCCCGTCCTCGCCCTCGGGCCGATCCTGGAGAGGCTCTCCTGATGACCGCCACCATCGAACCGGCCCCGCCGCAGCGGGCGCCGAAGGTCCGCCGCCGGGCCGCGGCGACGACGTCGCTGTTCGATGCCCGGATCGTGCGCGCCGCGTTGCAGGGCGCAATCGTCAAGCTCGATCCGCGCACGATGGCGCACAACCCGGTGATGTTCGTCGTCGAGATCGGCTCGGTGTTGACCACGTTCCTGTTGATCCGTGACGCAGGCTCGGCGACGGCGCGGGAGAACGTGTTCGCCGCCCTCGTCGCCGTGTTCTTGTGGTTCACCGTGCTGTTCGCCAACTTCGCCGAGGCGATGGCCGAGGGGCGGGGCAAGGCCCAGGCGGCGACGCTGCGGGCGACCCGCGCCGAGACCGTCGCCCGGGTGCGCGGCGCGGACGGCACGATCACCGAGCGCCCGTCGTCGCTGCTCGAGATCGGTGACACGTGCGTCGTCGGCGCCGGTGAGCTGATCCCCGGTGACGGGGACGTCGTCGAGGGCATCGCCACCGTCGACGAATCGGCGATCACCGGCGAATCGGCACCGGTGATCCGTGAATCGGGCGGTGACCGCAGCGCGGTGACCGGTGGGACGCGGGTGCTCTCCGACGAGATCGTGGTCAGGATCACGTCACGCCCCGGGGAGAGCTTCCTCGACCGGATGATCGCCCTCGTCGAAGGCGCCGATCGGCGCAAGACACCGAACGAGGTCGCGCTGTCGATCCTCCTCGCCGGGCTGACGATCATCTTCACGCTGGCCACGGTCAGCGTGCAACCGTTCGCCATCTACTCCCATGCCGAGCAGTCGGTGATCGTCCTCGTCGCCCTGCTCGTCTGCCTGATCCCGACGACGATCGGCGGCCTGCTCTCGGCAATCGGCATCGCCGGGATGGACCGCCTCGTCCAGCGCAACGTGCTGGCGATGTCCGGTCGAGCGGTCGAGGCCGCCGGCGACGTGTCCACGCTGCTGCTCGACAAGACGGGGACGATCACCTTCGGCTCCCGCCAGGCAGCCGAGTTCGTCCCGGTCCACGGGGTCACCGAGCTCCAGGTGGCAGAGGCGGCGTTGGCCTCGTCGCTCGCCGACGAGACCCCCGAGGGACGCTCGATCGTCGTCCTCGCCACCGAGTCGTTCGGGCTCACCACCCCCGACGCGACCGGCGCCGAGCTCGTCCCGTTCACCGCCCAGAGCAGGATGAGCGGTCTCGACTTTCCCGACGGTCGGTCGGTGCGCAAGGGCGCGGCCGACTCGGTCCGTCGGATGGTGATCGACGCCGGTGGCGACGTCCCCGTCGAGCTCGCCCCGATCGTCGAGGGGATCTCCCGCGACGGGGCCACGCCGCTGGTCGTGTGCGAGTGGCGCGCTGCCGAGCCGCCGCGGGTGGTCGGCGTGATCCGGCTCAAGGACACGGTCAAGCCGGGGATGCGCGAGCGCTTCGAGGAGCTCCGCCGGATGGGGATCAAGACGGTGATGATCACCGGCGACAACCCGCTGACGGCGGGCGCGATCGCGGCGGAGACGGGCGTCGACGACTACC
>CAZQEJ010000054.1:0-13879 GCA_964592165.1 uncultured Ilumatobacteraceae bacterium
GTGGTCGTGCCTCGGCGGGGCGCCGTCGTCCCCGGCGAACGCCCCGCTGGCGCGGTCGCTGCCGGAGGGAGTGGCTCGTCGGGTACGGCCGTGGTCTCGGCTGCCGTCGTCTCCGGGGCAACATCGGTGGCGATGGTCGTCGCGTCGTCGACGATGACGGCGACCACCGAGGTTTCGGGTCCCACGGTCGCTGCCGTGGTCGTCGCCGCGGTCGCCGGGACGGGGTCGGCGAGGACGACCGTTCCGGTCTGCACCGGCCGTGAGTCGTCCGGCGTGTCGATCGGCGTGTCGCCGTTGCCGGCACGGGTCGCGGCGACCGCGCTGACACCGACCACCCCGACCACGACGACAGAGGCAGCGACCATCACGCCCCGGCCACGCAACCACGCCCAACTCGTCACCCGCATCGCGGGGAGGCGGATTGCGGAGAGGCGAATCGCTGGCAGACGGAACGCGCGTCGCCGTGAGCGCTCCGCAGGCGAGGTCGGGCCGAGCGCAGCGGCAGCGAGGATCCGCGCCAGATCGGCCGGATCGGCGGCGACCGGCGCCCGGGGTGCCTCGGGGGCGAGCGCAGCCGGGTCGGTCGGCGTCGGCGGGGGCCACGCGCGCCCGTACCACACGGGGCGTGCACGCAGGAGGATCTCGCCGAGGTAGCTGACCGAGACACCGACGATCCGCGCCGTGTCGCGGGAGGACACGCCTTCGACGTCGTGGTACCACAGCGCCGATTGGGCCGGTTCGGGGAACGAGCGCAGGGCTTGCAGGGCCCACTCCGCTCGGGGATCGACGGGCTCCGTGATCCCCAGCAGCTCGGCGAGGTGGCCCTTCTCGGCCGGTACCGCCGGTCCGGCGGATACCGGCGTACCGCGACCGCCGGAGGCGGCCAGGCGGAGCGCACGGTAGAGATAGGGACGGACAGCGCCCGCCGGGCCGCCACCGTCGGTGGTGTCCAGGTAGAAGCGGGTGAACGCATCCGCGGCGAGGTCGGAGGCGCGCCTGCCGGGCGGGCTCAGACGGCGGGCCTGAGCGAGCACCGCGTCGTGGTGCCTGGCGTACAACTCGTCGTACGTTGAGCTGTCACCGGCGCGCATCGCCGCGATCAGTGCGGCATCACTTTGCTGTCGGTGTTCGCTCACGCCACTCCGCCCGCCGCTCTCACGCCATACGACCCCGCGTCGTCGCCGCGCATCCTACTCCTCTGCCCCGATCCTCCCGCCGGGCAGGTCGGCCAGCGACGGCGACCTCGGCCTGGTGGCCCGGGCCGCGGTACCGTCGGTCCCGTGCAGGAATCGGCGAACGAGGTGCCCGTTGCGGCGCCCGTCGACGAGCGCACGGCGTGGATCGCTCTCGTCGTCGTCCTCGGGGCGACGATCATGGTCGCCCTCGACACGACGATCGTCAACGTCGCCCTCGACCAGATCGGCGTCCAGCTCGGCAGCCGGCGCGGTGTCGAGTGGGTGGTCAGCGCGTACCTCCTCGCCGTGTGCGCGACGCAGCCGGCGAGCGGATGGGTGGCCAACCGGCTCGGGGCAAAGCGGACGTTGCTCGGCGCGCTGACCGTCTTCACCGCTGCGTCCGCGCTGTGCGCCGCGTCACCGAACCTCGGCTTCTTGATCGCCGCGCGCGTCCTGCAAGGTCTCGGCGGAGGGGCGCTGATGCCGGTCGGTATGGCCCTGGTGTTCAGGGTGTTCCCCCGTGAGCGGCACGGCCGGGCGATTTCGATCTGGGGCATGGCGGCGATGGCCGCGCCGACGATCGGACCCACCCTCGGCGGGTGGCTGGTGACCTCGGTGAGCTGGCATTGGTTGTTCTTGATCAACGTCCCGATCGGGCTGATCACCCTCCTCGCCGGCTACCGCGTCCTGCCCGAGGTCGGCGAACGGGTGCGGGAGCGGTTCGATCTGGCAGGACTGCTCCTCGGCAGCGGTGGGCTGACGCTGTTCGTCCTCGGGCTCTCCGAGGCGAACCGCTGGGGGTGGGGATCACCGGCGACACTCGGCTGCATCGCCACCGGGCTGATCAGCCTCACCGCGTTCGTCGTGCGCGAGTTGCGCACCGCGCAGCCGTTGATCGAGTTGCGGATGTTCTCCGACCGCACGTTCACCTTGGCGATCAGCGCGCTGCTGTTCGTCTACATCGCCCACTTCGGCCGCCTCGTGTTCGTTCCCCTGCAACTCGAAGGCCTGCACCACACGAGCGCGTTCACCGTTGGGCTGCTGTTCCTCCCCGCGGGGATCGCCGGTGCGGTGGCGATGGGCCTCGGCGGTCGCCTCGTCGATCGCCTCGGTCCCCGGCGGCCGATCATGGTCGGCTGCATGGTGATGGGCGCGGCGGCGATCGGCTTCGCCACGCTGCGCCTGGACACGCCCCTGTGGTTGGTCACCGCGTACCTCGCGGTGAACAGCTTCGGCATGGGTCTGCTCACCGCGCCGGCGATGGTCGCCGGGATCAGTGCCCTGCCCGCCCACCTGCTGTCCCAGGGCACCGCGGTCCGTTCCCTGCTCGGGCAGGTGGCCGGCGCGCTGTCGGTCGCCGTGCTCGGCGCGGTGGTCGCCGGGCGAGCAGGGACCACCCCGACCGCGCAGGCGATGCAGAGCGCCTACAACACTGCGTTCGCCGTCGCCGCGGCAGGTGTCGGCGTCTCGTTGCTGCTCGCTTCCCGCCTCCCCCGGCACCTGGGCATCGCTCCCACCGGGGAAGGCGCGCCGACCGTGGCCCTCGACTGATCTCGCCGACCGTGGCCAGCGGAAGCGATCAGCCTTCCCGGCTGAGGCCGTAGACCGGGTCGCCGTTGGGGCTCCGCCACGCCCAGGCGGGACACGATGCGGATTCGTACCGCTACCGTGTTCCGCAGGTCTTCGCCGCCCACCGGACCCGGATCGAGGCAATGGAACCCGATCGCCCCGTCGAGCTCGGCATCAACGCCGCCAGCGGAGCCGAGATCGTCGGCTTCCGCCACCCGGTCGTCGCCTTCCTCGTCGTCGCCGGCCTGTTCAGCTTCTTGTGGGGCAAGCCACTGGACGGTCTGATCGTGATGGGTATCGCCCTGGTCGCAACCCGCGCCGGGCCGGGTCGCCGGACCGAACGCGCCGCACCCGCGCACTGGCCGCTCGTCGCCACGGTCGCCATCGCGTACGGGGTGACGGTCGGGATGTGGGCACGCTTCAGTTGGCCGACGACGATCGCCGTGTTTCTCGCGGGACTCCCGTTCCTCGTCCTCGCCAACCGTTGGCCGCCGCGCACACCTCCACCACAGCGCCCGCCGGGACAGGTGTCCAACCGCCCGTGGGCGGTGGTCTGGCTCGCCGTGTGCGCCTGGGAGGTGATCGCCTTCGCCCAGCAGCCGAACCGGGTCGACACGTCCTGGGAGCATCCGACGTTGTCCGCACTGGCCGACATCGTCCTCGCCGGGCACGCGGGGCGCGCCGTGTTCCTCGCCGCGTGGCTGGCGACGGGGTGGGCGGTGGCCCGCCGATGAGATCGCGGGTGATCACGATCGCCGGATTCGTCGTCCTCGCTCTCAGCGGATTGGTGATCGAGTGGGCGTCCCGCACCGGGCGGGCGCGCATCGCCCCGTTCGGGCATGTGCTCTCCGACCTGATGCGCACGCCTCCGGTTCGTATCGCCGTGTTGTTCACCTGGTGGTGGATCGGCTGGCACTTCTTCACCCGATGAGCGCAGCGGGCAGCGGCTCGGTGCTCGACGCCCACGGATCGCCGACCTCGCGGCGGGGGCTGAGGTTCAATCAGGACGCTGACATGAACGAGTCGTGACGGAGAACGAACCGAACGGCCCCTGAGCCGGGCAACCTCCGTCCGGCGGGTTGAAACAACCGTGAAACGCGCCGACCTCTCCGGCCATGCGACGCTCTGCGTGGATCCTGTATGTCTCGGTGACGGTTGCCGTCGCCGTCGCATACTTCCTCGTCCCGACGACCGCTCTGTCCAAACTCCTGCTGTACAACGGCATCGGCTTGTCCGCGGTCGTCGCCGGAGTCGTCGGGATCCGGCGGAACAGGCCCGAGCATGCCACCGCGTGGAAGTTCGTCGTCGCCGGTCAGGCCTCGTTCCTCTTCGCCGACGTGCTCTACTACGTGCTCGAGGCGCTCTCCGACGAGGTCCCCTTCCCCTCCCCGGCCGACGCGTTCTACCTCGGGATGTACCCGCTGGTGATCACGGGCCTGCTCCTCGTCGTCCGGCGGATCCGGCCCGGGCGGGACTGGGCTGCGCTGCTTGACGCGGGGATCGTCACCGTCGGCGCGTTCGGCGTGCTCGGGATCCTCGTCATGGACACCTACCTGCAGGACGCGACGTTGTCGTTCGGGGGGCAGGCGATCTCGATCGCCTACCCGGTGATGGACGTCGCCCTGATCGCCGTCGCGATGCGCGTGATGAGCGCTGTGCACCTGCGTCATGCATCGCTCGCGCTGATGAGTGCCGGACTCGTCAGCTTGATGATCGCCGACACGTTCTACGGCGTGCTCAACTCCGCCGGCACGTTCGAGACGGGCGGGTTCGCCGACGCCTTCTGGCTCGGCTTCTACATCCTCGTCGGCGCGGCCGCGCTCCATCCGGCGATGGGACGCCCGATGCAGACCGTCGACGAGAACCTCAGCCGCTTCTCCCGGGTGCGCATGGCGCTGCTCTGCGCCGTCACGCTGAGCTTGCCGACCATCGACCTGATCTGGGGTGAGCCGTTCGACAAGATCCTCACCGCACTGCTCTCGATGGCCATGTTCTTGTTGGTCCTCGCCCGTGTCGTCGGCCTGATGAGCCTCGTCCAGCGCAACGAACTCCAGGCGCGCCACGACGCGATGCACGACTCGCTGACCGGGCTGGCCAACCGCGTCCTGTTCTCCGAACGGGTCGCCCACTCCGTCAGCGGCAACGACCCGGGGGTCGTCTCGGTCCTCTTCGTCGACCTCGACGACTTCAAGACGATCAACGACAGCCTCGGTCACCGCGCCGGCGACGACTTGCTGATGGCCGTCGCCGCCCGGTTGCAGACGTGCGTGCGTGACCGGGATCTCGTCGCCCGGTTGAGCGGGGACGAGTTCGCTGTCCTCCTCGACAGCGCGGTCGATCGCCAAGATGCGGTCGCCGTCGCCGAGCGCTTGCAAGACGCGCTGCGCGCCCCGATTGAGATCGAGGGCCGGGAGGTCCTCGTCTCGGCCAGTGTGGGGATCGCAGTGGAGAACCGCGCCGACATCGCCCGACCCGAGGTCCTCCTCCAGGCGGCCGACGTGGCCATGTACCGGGCCAAGAGCAAGGGCAAGGGCCGCTTCGAGATCTTCGAGGAGGCGATGTACCAGGAGGCGATCGACCGCCTCGACCTGAAGGGTGATCTGCAAGTCGCCCTCGAGCGAGCACAGTTGAAGCTCTTCTACCAGCCGATCGTCGACATGAGCGACGAGCGGATCACCTCGGTCGAAGCGCTGCTGCGCTGGCAGCACCCCGAGCGTGGTCTGGTCACCCCGGACACGTTCATCCCTCTCGCCGAGCAGACGGGCCTCATCGTGCCGATCGGTCGCTGGGTGCTGCGCGAGGCGTGCAGCCAGGTGATGCGCTGGCGGCGTGACCACCCCGACACCGCGCCACGCGGTGTGAGCGTCAACCTCTCCGCCCGTCAGATGTACGACCCGCGGCTCATCGAGGACGTCTTCGATGCCCTGGCCGACTCGGGGATGGAGCCGAGCAACCTGACCCTGGAGATCACCGAGAGCATGCTCATCGGGGAGTCCGATCAGGCGATGCAGGTCCTCGAACGGTTGCGCGCGATGAGCGTCAAGATCGCCATCGACGACTTCGGTACCGGCTACTCGTCGCTCAGCTACCTACGCCGCTTCCCCGTGACGTCGATCAAGATCGACCGCAGCTTCGTCGCCGAGATGCAGGGTTCGTCGACCTCCGAGGCCCTCGTGCGGGCGGTGATCGACCTCGCTCACGTCCTCGAACTGGACACCGTCGCCGAGGGCATCGAGGAGCGCGACCAGGCCGCGACGCTGTCCTCGTTGCGCTGCAACCTCGGCCAGGGCTACCTGTTCTCCCGGCCACTGCCCGCCGTCGAGTTGGAGGGCCTGATCCGCCCGGCGGCGCCGGCACCCGGACCGGTGCGCCCGAACAGGCCGCTGGAGGTCGTCGTCCACGACGGTCACGAGCACCTCGCCGACCTGACCGCCGACCTCGCTTCGTTGCACGCCGACCTCGACCTGCCCCTGACGGCGCGGATGCGCTGGCTGCAGACCTGGGCGGAGGTCTGCGAGGACTGGACGCCCGCGTCGATCGTCGTGCGCGAGCAAGGTGGCTACGTCCAAGGAGCGGCGCTGCTCGCTCAGCGCGACGCCGGAGGGGTTCGCCAGGTGGTCGCCATGGGCCACGACCTGATGGCCAGCACCCGTCTGCCGGTCCGTTCCGACCGCGCCGCGAAGGCGCTCGCCACAGGCATCGTCGATCACCTCGCCACGTCTGGCGATCCGTGGGTCCTCGACCTGCGCCAGCTCCCGGAGAGCAGCCCCGTCGCCCGGCTGCTCGCCCAGCGCCTGCCCAACGCGCAGCTCGCCGCCGACCTGTTCGTTCCCCGTGTCGACCTGCGCGCCGCGGGTTCGGCAGAAGCACTGTTGAGCAAGAACATGACCCGCCAGTTGCGCAAGGCGCGCAACCGGATCGAGACCGACGGCCTCGACCTGAGCATCTCCTTTGCCCGGACGGAGGCGGAGATCCGCCTCTTGCTCCCTCAACTGGAGCGGATCCACGTCGAGCGGGACCACTGCAGCGGCCGGACGAGCGATCTCGACGACCCGGTGATCGGTGAGTTGTGGCGGCGGCTGGTGCTCAACCACGCGGCGAGCGGCCAGGTCGAGGTGGCGACGTTGAGTCTCGACGGGACGATCGTCGCCTTCGTGATCACGTTCATCGACCACTCGGCTCACCGCGTCTTCGACGGTCACTTCTCCACCGACTACGCCCGCTACTCGCCCGGCCGCCTCGTCGAGTTCGCCGTCCTCGAACGCGCCTTCGCCGATCCCGAGATCCGCGAGCTGGACTGGATGGCCGGCGTCGCCGCAGAGAAGCTCCTCGTCGCCAACGCGTCCCATGGACGGACCAGGCTCGCCGCGGCGTCCCCGCTCCTCGCGGGGAGCCGGCGCGCCGGGTGACGAGCACGCCGAGATGATCGCCGTCCTCGCCCTCGCGGCGGCGTTCGGATGGGGAACGTCCGACTTCGCCGCCGGGATGGCGAGCCGGCGCGCCTCGGCGATGTCGGTGGTCATCCTCACCCACCTCACCGCGACGGTCGCCCTCGTCCTCGCCTGCACCGATCTTTCCTCGCTGATCGGCGCCTCACTGGGGATCGGGCGCGGGCCCGGCGGGCACTGGTTGGTCGGTGCCAGCCTGCCCTCCTTGCGCGTCTTCGGCACCCCAACGGGAGCCGACCTCCTGTGGGGTCTCGGGGCCGGGATCAGCGGCGGCGCCGGGGCGTTGCTCCTCTACCAGGGGTTGGCCAAGGGTTCGATGGCCGTCGTCGCCCCCGTCACCGCGGCGGGGGCAGCGGCACTCCCCGCGCTGTACGGGCTGCTCAGCGGGGAGGCGGCCTCAGCGGTGACGATCGGAGGGATCGTCCTCGCCCTCCTCGCGATCACCCTCGTCTCCTCCGTCGCTCCCGCCGCGGACGAGGAGGAGGCCGGCGCGCCGGCGGGCATGGCACCCGGCGAGGCGGCGGCTGAGCACGCGGCCTACGACGAGGCGGCGATCGAGCGGGCCTATGCCGCACTGCGGTCCCCGGGAGGATCGCTCGCCGTGCCCTCCATCGCACCCCTCGCCGGATACGTCGGGATGCTCACCACCGCGGTCCTCGCCGGCTCGGTGACGGCGATGACGACCGCGATGCTGACCGGCACGGTCGGCGCGTCCACCGCCGGGATGTCGATCGTTGCCGGGGGGGTCGTCGCTGCCGGTGCCGCGGGAGCGAGCATCCTCACCCGTCCCCACACCGCCAGCTGGGTGAGGATCCGGCGGGCACGGCGCCTGTCCACCCCTGGGCTGGCCGAAGCACTCGGTTCGGGAGTCGGGTTCGCCTTGTTCTACATCCTCTCCGCGCACGCCGGCGCGACCGCCGGGTTGTGGCCGATGGTCACCGCCCGCGGAGGTTCGTTCGTCGTGTTCACCGCCGTCGCGCTGATCACCCGCACTGCGATCGTCCCGGTGCGCGGCACCCGGCGGGCGATCGTCGTCGCCGGGGTCCTCGACGCGGCCGCGGCGGGTCTGTTCCTCGTCGCCAGCCGCTCCGGATCGCTGGCCATCGTCGCCGTGCTCAGCTCGATGTACCCCGGGGTCACGGTGCTCCTCGCCCGGGCGGTGACCAAGGAGCGATGCTCCCGGCTGCAACTCCTCGGCCTCGGCCTCGCCGCGACGGCGATCGGCGTGATCGCTCTCGGCTGAGGACCGCACCCACAGTCAGCGGTAGGCGATCGACATGCGCGTGATCCGCCCGTCGCCACCGACGGTGAGATGGTCCATCGCGTGGGAGACACGTCCAGCGGTCTCGGCGCGCAGCTCGAACGCGCACCGGGGACCCTCGGCGATCCACCCATCGGCGCTCAGCACCGGTCGATGAGCGAGGATGTTCGTCGCATAGAACTCACGGATCGCCTCCCGGCCGTGGAACTCCCCGAGCGGGTGGAACACCGTCGCCTCGCTGGCGAACAGCCCGACGACCCCGTCGAGATCGGCGGCGTTGACCGCCTTCACGTACGCCTCACCGGCGGCCTGTGCCGCGCTCACCCGCCCACCGCCCCGGCCTCGGCCGCTGCACCGCCGCGCCACATCCGGGCGTGGAGGTGACGGACCCCGGTGTGCCGGTTGGAGCGCGTCCATTCGATCGGGCGGGTCTGCTCGATCCGGGAGAACGTGGCGAGCAACTCACCGAGCACGACCTCCAACTCCAGCCGGGCGAGGCTCGACCCGAGGCAGAAGTGCACACCCCGCCCGAAGGACAGGTGGGGGTTCGGGTGACGGCGGATGTCGAATCGCTGCGGGTCGGGGAAGACCGCCTCGTCCCGGTTCGCCGATCCCTCCCAGATCATCACCTTGTCGCCGGCGCGGATCTGCTGGCCGCCGAGCACGGTGTCGCGCGTCGCCGTGCGGCGCTTGGCCGGCGACGGTGTCGTCCAGCGCATGATCTCCTCGATCGCCCCCGGCATCAACGCGGCATCGGCGCGCAGCGCGTCGAGCTGCTCGGGATGCGCGAGCAAGGCGTGCAACCCCGCCGCGATCGCGTTGCGCGTCGTCTCCGAGCCGGCCGTGAACAGCAAGGAGAAGAACATGTACAGCTCGGTGTCGGTCAACGTCGGCGGGTCGACGTCCTCGAGCGTGGCGTGGACGACGATCGAGAGCATGTCCTCGGTCGGTGCAGCCCGCTTGGCCGCGATCAGCGCGTTGCCGTAGGCGTGCATCTCCTCCCGCGCCGTCACCGAGGCGGCGTCGGGTTCGTACGACTTGCGCCCGTCGCGGAAGTCGAAGCCCGGTTCGACGGCGGCGAACAGGCGGTGCCGATCCTCTTCTGGTACCCCGAGGAGCATGCAGATCATCTGCATCGGCAACTCGGCGGCGACCTCGACGAGGACGTCGACCTCTTCCCCATCGGGGATCGCGGCGAGCAGGGCCCGGGTCCGTTCGGTGAGCTCGTCGACCACCCGGCGGATCGTGCGCGGCGTCAATCCGGACGCGACGAGGCGCCGGATCCGGTTGTGCCGCGGGTCGTCCATCATGTTCAGGACCTGGCCGGCGATCGGCAGGTCCTGGAGGATCGTTCCCCCGTAGGGCCGGTCCCCGCCCGTCTCCGACGAATACGTCTCCGGGTGGAGGAAGACCTCGACGACCTCGTTGTAGGTCGCCACCGACCAGAACCCCTCTCCGTCGGGCGTGTGCTCGGTCGGTTCGTGCCAACGCACCGGCGCTTGGCGGCGGTGGAGGGCGAACAGCTCATGGGGGAAGCCGTTGGCGAAGTTGTCCAGATCGGTCAGGTCGAAGCTCTCCACGGTGAGCACGTCATGCATGGCGACCCCCTTCTCGGGCGCGATCATCCCGTCACCTCGGCCGCTGGGTCAACGCGGGCGCCGAGCAACGCCGGGCGCGGACGGCGCCGTTAGCGTTCCCCGCGATGGATCAGGGCGCGCCTGGTCGGGGGCGATCGCCCGACGATGGTTGGACCGAGTGCTTCGTGCCCCTCGCGCTGACCGTGCGCAACGGGATCCCCGAGTCGCTGCACACGGGAGCGGCCGTCGCTATCGACGCCGGTGGCAGGATCGTGTTCGCCGCCGGGGATCCGCAGGTGGTCGTCTTCGGGCGCTCGGCGAACAAGCCGATGCAGGCCGCGGCGATGGTCGCCGCCGGGCTCGACGTGGCGCCCCGCGCCCTGGCGATCGGGTGCTCCAGCCACGACGGCAGCGCCGTGCACCTCGCCGCGGTGCGCGACCTGCTCGCTGGTGCCGGGCTGGACGAGACGGCGCTGGGCAACACCCCGGACTGGCCCCTCGATCCTGCGGAGCGCGACGCCGCACTGCTGGCCGGTGGCCATTGCTCCGCATTGCAGATGAACTGCTCCGGGAAGCACGCAGCAATGCTCGCCACCTGCGTCGCCAACGGCTGGCCGGGCGACCACTACCTCGACCCCGGACATCCGCTGCAGCAGCGGATCACCTCCACGATCGCCGACCTGAGCGGCGCGCGCGTCGCCGGGATCGGGGTCGACGGGTGCGGTGCGCCAGCGCATGCGCTGCCCCTCGTCGGCCTCGCCCGCGCCTTCGCTGCGATCGCCTCGGCGAGCGCCGGACCGGGTCTCGCCGTCGCCGGGGCGATGCGCGCCCACCCGGCACTGATCGGCGGCGAGCAGCGCTCCGACACAGCGCTGATGCGCGCCGTGCCCGGGTTGATCGCCAAGGAAGGCGCGGAAGGCGTGTTCGCCGCGGCACTCCCCGACGGGCGGGCGGTTGCGGTGAAGATCGCCGACGGCGCGGCACGACCGCGTGCTGCTGTGGCCCTCGCCGCGCTGGGCGCGATCGGCATCCATGCCGAGCTCCCCGGCGTTCCGGCGATCGTCTTCGGTCACGGTCGGCCTGTCGGCCGGGTCGAGGTGCTCGTATCCTGAGGCGAACGCTCGACTCACCGCCGCTCAGACCGTAACGGCGATCGACGGATCACCCGCACCCCGCCCGAGGCGCGTCGCGAGCAGTGCGCCGACCGCCGAGACGGCGGCGACGAGCAGTGCCACCCGGCGGGTACCGGCCACCGGATCGCCCGCCGCGGTGACGAGAGCGACGGCGACGGCGACGGAGATCACCGAGCCGACCTCCATCCCGATCCGCGACATCGACCCGGCGATCCCCAGTTCTGCGGCGGCGACGGTGCGCATCGCCGACGCAT
Organism: uncultured Ilumatobacteraceae bacterium; assembly: GCA_964592165.1. Classification (GTDB taxonomy): domain Bacteria; phylum Actinomycetota; class Acidimicrobiia; order Acidimicrobiales; family Ilumatobacteraceae; genus JAWKHV01. The sequence goes on from CAZQEJ010000054.1 coordinate 11,418, forward strand.
GGCACGCGGCGTGGGCGAAGCCGACCCCGATCCCGAACAGGGCCGCGGCGGGCAGCCAGACCCCGGCGACGTCGCGCTCGGCGCTGACCCGTGCCGCGAGGAAGACGCAGGCGACGACCATCACCAGCGCCCCGGGGACGATCACGACGCGGTGACCGCGCCGGTCGGCGATCCGCCCGGCGAGGAGCGTCAGCGGGCCGGCGAACAAGGTGATCACCGCGAGGGCCAACCCGGCACGCAGGATCGTCATCCCCCACCCGTCGGTGAGCAGCCGGACGAAGGAGAAGTACGCACCGCCGAAGCTCCCGGCGATGAGCACGTTGAGCACGCTGCCCAGGCGGAAGTCGGAGTTCCGGTACAGCACCAGGCGCAGCACCGGCTCGGCGCGGCGCATCGAGCGGATCACGACGTAGGCCAGCGCGCCGATCCCCACAGTGAAGGCGCCGATCGTCGGTGCCGCGGTCATCCCCCACCCGTGGGCCTGGACGATTGCCAAGGCGAACGCCCCGATCCCGATCGCCAGGGCGACGAGGGCGACGAGGTCGGGAGGAGCGGTCGCCGGACGGGGAGGGTCGGCCGGGAGGCGCCGGGAGACGGCCCAGATGGTCAGCAGGCCGAGGGGGACGTTCACGGCGAACGTCCCCCTCCAGCCGAGCAGTTCGATGCCGGCCCCACCGAGCACGGGCCCGAGCGTCGCCGCTGCGCCCCCGGCGAGTCCCAGGCCACCGATCGCCGAGGCCCGGCGGCGAACGGGGAACGCGTCGAGGAGCACGGCCAACGACGCGGAGGACTCCAGCCCGAGCCCGACCGCCTGGGCGACCCGCCCGGCGATCAGCGTCGCCAACCACGGCGACCCGGCGATCACCGCGGATCCGGCGACGAACACGGAAAATCCGATCAGGAACATCCGCTTGCGCCCGTAGCGGTCCGCCGCCCAACCGGCGGGGATCAGCGTCGTCGTCACCGCGATCGAGTACGCGGTGAGCACCCAGGACAACGCCGCGTCGCTCACCGCGAACGATCTCGACAGCTCGGCGAAGCCGACGAACATCAGAGAGAAGTTGAGCGAGGCGAGCAGCGTCGCGCTGCCGATCAGGGCGAACACCCGCCACGCGCGGCGGAGCTGCGCCGCTTCGTCCTCGCCGGGCACCACCGTGGTCATCGCAACGCCGATCGTGACCGGTCGGGCCCGGTGACGACGAGGCGGACCGGTCGGACACGGAAGGCGACGGCTGGCACGGACCAGGGGCAGCTACCCTCGGAGCACTTGATGGGCGAAGCGACGACGATGGGCGATCGAACCCTGCCGGTCCGATGACGAACGATGCCGGCCGGCCCGGTCATCTCCCTGCCCTCGGCGGCCTGCGCGGCGTCGCCGTCGCCACCGTCGTCGCCTTCCACGCCCACTGGCTGACCGGCGGGTATCTCGGCGTTGACATGTTCTTCGTCCTCTCCGGATTCCTCATCACCCGATTGCTGCTCGACGAGCGGAGGCGCACGGGACGGATCGACCTGGCCCGCTTCTGGACTCGCCGGGCCCGGCGCCTGCTCCCCGCGATGCTCGTCGTCGTCACCGTCGCGGCCCTCGCCGAACGGTGGCGGGAACGTCTCGACGGCCCCGCCGGGGGCCGCCGTGACGTGATCGGCGCGCTGACCTACTCGACGAACTGGCTACGGCTGTCGGCGCGTGCCGGCTACTGGCGCCAGTTCGGCGGGCCGGCCCTGCTCGACCACATGTGGAGCCTGGCGATCGAGGAGCAGTTCTACGTCGTCTGGCCGCTGGCGATCCTCCTCCTGTGCGCCGTCGTCGGCCGCCGCGCCGGACGAGTCGTGGTCCTCGCCACGCTCAGTGCGGCGGCAGGCTCATGGGCGCTGTGGGCATTCGCCCGCTGGCAGGACGCGAACCGCGTCTACCTGGGCACCGACACCCGCGCCGTCGCCCTGCTCCTCGGAGCGACCGTCGCCGCCGTCGCCGCCTGGCGGCCGCTCCCCCGTGGCGTACCGATAGGAGTGCTGACGACGATCGCTGCGGCGACGTTGACGGTGTCGATGATCCGGTTGCGCGGCGATGCGCTGATCACCTACCGCGGCGGGTTGCTGGCCAACTCGGCCGCCGGAGCGGTGCTCGTCGCCGCGGCGGCGACCGGCCGGCCGTGGACGGTCTTGCGCCCACTGACCCGTGGACCGCTCGTCTGGCTCGGTGAACGGAGCTACGGGATCTACCTGTGGCACTGGCCGCTGATGGTCGCCTTCGGCGTCGCCGGTGCGCCGTCCAGCGCGTCGTGGCGGCGCCTCGCCTCGATCGGCGTGACGCTCCTCATCGCCGAGGTCTCCTACCGTGCCGTCGAGCAACCGATCCGGCACCATGGGCTGCGCGCCTTTCGCCGCCCGGCGCTCGGACTCGCCCCGGCCGCGGGACTCCTCGCCGTCGCCCTGCTCGCCGTTGCCCTCCCCCTGCGCGG
>CAZQEJ010000054.1:13979-17849 GCA_964592165.1 uncultured Ilumatobacteraceae bacterium
TGTTCGAGCAGAACGAGATCGCCCCCGGCGTGTGGGCGACACCGTGCGAACCCGCCTTCGATGCGTGGTTCGCCGGACAGGTCGCGCGCAGCGCCGCAGCGTTGTCCTCGGCGGGCGCGAGCGTCTACTGGGCGACCGCGGCCTACTACCGGGCCGAGGTGAACAAGCACACCTCCGAGCTCGATGACCAGATCGACTGCCTCAACGCGGTGGCCCGGAGCGCCGCCGCGGCGAGCGGTGGAGCGTTGTCGATCCTTCCCCTCGGGGAATGGACGTGCCCGACCCGGGAGTGCCTCACCGAGCGCGACGGGTTCACCTTGCGCAGCGACGGCACCCACTACCGCGACGCCGGGGCAGGCCTGGCCAACGCGTGGATGCTCGGGCAGATCTTCGAGACACCACCGTGGCAGGTGCCCAGGGAGCAGACTCCGCCCGGCGCGTGACCCCGCTTCTCCACCGACCCGTGACCGATCCGTGAGGCCCCGATGACGTTCCCATCCGACCTGGAGATCGCTTCGTCCGTGACGCCCACACCGCTCGCCGAGATCGCCGAGCAGATGGGCATCGGCGCGCACCTCCTCGAACACCACGGCGACTCGGTGGCCAAGATCCGCCTGGAGGCGATCGACGAGCTCTCCGACCGGCCACGAGCGAAGTACGTCGTCGTCACGGCGATCACCCCGACGCCTCTCGGCGAGGGGAAGACGACGACGGCCGTCGGACTCGCCCAGGCGATGCGCCAGATCGGCAAGCAGGCGACGATCAGCATCCGCCAACCGTCGATGGGCCCGACGTTCGGGATCAAGGGCGGGGCGGCCGGGGGCGGCTACAGCCAGGTGATCCCGATGGATCTGCTCAACCTCCACCTCACCGGCGACTTCCACGCCGTCACCGCGGCCCACAACCTGCTCGCGGCGATGCTCGACAACCACCTGTTCCGTGGCAACGAGCTGGGGATCGATCCCGCCGAGGTGACCTGGCGGAGGGTCCTCGACGTCAACGACCGGGCGTTGCGCAACATCGTCGTCGGCCTCGGAGCGAAGCAGGACGGGGTGCCCCGCCAGAGCGGGTTCGACATCACCGCCGCCTCGGAAGTGATGGCTCTTCTCGGCCTGGCCACGTCCCTCCCCGACCTGCGCGCCCGCCTCGGGCGGATCGTCGTCGGCCCGGACCGGGCCGGGGTCCCGGTGACCGCCGAACAGCTCACCGGCGCGGGGTCGATGGCCGTGATCCTGCGCGAGGCGATCAAGCCGAACCTCCTCCAGACGCTCGAGCACACCCCCGTGATCGTCCACACCGGACCGTTCGGCAACATCGCCACGGGGAACTCCTCGGTGATCGGCGACCTGATCGGGATCCACAGCGGCGACTACCTGATCACCGAAGCCGGCTTCGGCGCGGACATGGGCGCCGAGCGGTTCTTCAACATCAAGTGCCGCACGTCGGGCCTCGTCCCCGACGCGGCGGTGCTCGTCGCCACCGTGCGCGGCCTGAAGGCCCACTCCGGCCGCTACCGGATCGTCGCCGGCCGGCCGCTGCCCCCCGAACTGCTCGCCGAGAACCCCGACGACGTGCGCGCCGGCGGGGCCAACCTGCTCAAGCAGATCGACAACGTCCGGATCCACGGCATCACCCCCGTCGTGGCGATCAACGCCTTCCCCACCGATCACCCCTCCGAGCTCGACGCGATCCGGGAGATGGCCGCCGGCGTCGGGGTGCGTGCCGTCGCCTCGACGCACTTCAGCGACGGGGGCAAGGGAGCGGTCGGCCTGGCCGAGGCGGTCGTCGCCGCCTGCGCCGAGCCGTCGGAGTTCCGCTTCCTGTACCCGGAGTCGGCCTCGCTGACGGACAAGGTGGCGACGATCGCGACGCGCGTCTACGGCGCGGCGGCGGTCGGCTACTCGCCGCTCGCCGCTCACCAGCTGGCCAACTACGAGAGCCACGGGTTCGGCGCGCTGCCGGTGTGCATCGCCAAGACGCACCTGTCGATCTCCGCCGACCCGACCCTGCTCGGCGCGCCGAGCGGGCACACTCTGCACGTGCGCGAGGCGCGCCTGTCGGCCGGTGCCGGGTTCGTCTACCTCATCTGCGGGGAGATGCGCACGATGCCCGGCTTGGGGGCCCGGCCCGCAGCCGCGATCATCGACCTGCTCGACGACGGCACGATCGTCGGGCTGCGCTGAGAACCAGGAGCAGACGATGACCGACACGAGCTACGCCCGGACGCCCGGTGGGGCGATCGTGATGGACGGCAACCGGCTGCGCGACGAGACCGTCGCCCGCCTCGCGGCGACGATCGCCGAGGCCGGCAACCCCCCGGTGTGCCTAGCCACCGTGCTCGTCGGTGACGACCGGCCGAGCCAGATCTACGTGCGCAACAAGCAGCGCAAGGCGGCCGAGGCGGGGATGATCTCCCGCCACGTGGGGCTCCCCGCGACGGTCTCCCAGGCCGAGTTGGACGACACCGTCGCCGCCCTCGCCACCGACCCGGCGGTCCACGGGATCCTCTGCCAGCTGCCCCTTCCCGCCGGACTCGACCCCGAACCGGTGCTCGCCGCGATCCCCCCGGCGAAGGACGTCGACGGGCTCACGGAGAGTTCTCTCGGGCGGCTGGTGCGCGGCCAACCCGGGCACGTGTCCTGCACACCGCTCGGTGTGCTCCGCCTGCTCGAGCGCTACGGGGTGGCCACCTCCGCCAAGCGCGCCGTGGTCATCGGCCGCTCGACGCTCGTCGGTCTCCCCCTGGTGCTGCTCCTCGCCCGCAAGGGGACCGACGCCACCGTCACCCTCGCCCACTCGCGCACGACCGGACTCGTGGAGATCTGCCGGGAGGCGGACATCGTCGTCGCCGCTGCCGGATCGGCACGGATGATCACCGCCGACCACGTCCGCCCCGGCGCGGCGGTGATCGACGTCGGCATCTCCCGCACGGAAGAAGGGATCGTCGGCGACGTCGACTTCGACGCGGTGCAGGCCGTCGCCGGGGCGATCACCCCGATGCCCGGGGGCACCGGCCCGATGACGATCGCCTGCCTGCTGGAGAACACCCTCGACGCGGCGCGCATGCAGGGCGCGTTCCCTGCCTGACCGACCGCCGGGCGCTCACATCGGGCGCCACTCGGGGACGCGCTTGTCGCGGAACGCCCTGCCGGCTTCGGTCATGTTCCCGGTGAACGTCCCCAGCACCTGGGTCCGGTTCTCCAGCTGGATCGCGTGGCGCAAGCTGTTGACCTCGAAGTTCGTCCACATCCCGACCTTGGTCAACAGGACCCCGTACTCGCTGTTCGCGCAGATCTCCGTGGCCAGGGCGAGGGCGGCGGGGAGGAGCTCGTCACGGCCGGCGACGACGCGGTTGAGCAACCCGAGCCGATCAGCCTCCTCAGCGGAGAAGCGGCGACCGGTGAGCATCAGCTCGGCCGCCTTCGCCGGGGGGATCAACCGGGGCAGGAAATAGCTCGTCCCGACGTCACAGGAGGACAGCCCGACGCGGATGAACTGGGAGGCGAAGAACGCATCGGTGGTGGCGATGCGCAGGTCGCTGGCGAGGGCGATGGCCAGCCCTCCGCCGACCGCTGCGCCGTGCACCGCGGCGATCACCGGCTGGGGGAGCTCGTGGATCGCGAGGATCAGCTCGGCGAGCTCCTCCTGGAAGTAGAACACGGTGCCCACCGGACCACGGTCGCGCGCCGAGGGCGGCAGCTCCCCCGATCCACCGAGATCGGCCCCGGCACAGAAACCCCGCCCCTCACCGGTGACGACGACGGAACGCACCGTGCGGTCGGCGCCGAGTCCGGAGAACGCGGCGCGCAGCTCGGCGATCATCGCCGCACTCAGCGCGTTGTAGCGCGGCCCGTCGTCGAGGGTGACGAG
>CAZQEJ010000055.1:0-17755 GCA_964592165.1 uncultured Ilumatobacteraceae bacterium
ACCACGGCGAGGAGGATGCCGACCGTCGTGCCGAGGACGAAGCCGAACAACGCCATGCGCAACGAGTACCACCCACCGGCGATCACGACACGCCAGATCTGGCGGCTGGAGGCCCGGTTCTCGGCGCGCACGTAGCGGGAGAGCATGTCCCACACATGGGGCATCGCCCGGTTGCTCGTACGCGGCAAAATGCGTGCCCCGAACAGCGCGCCTCCGTCAGTCGGGCCGACGAGCTTGTACAACTCCCACAGCGCGGCGACGACGACCAGCGAGAGGAGGAACATCACCACTCGCCGGATGCGGGCGGCGGTACGGGACGGTTCGGTGCTCATCAGGTCGGCGCGACGTTAGGTCACCGGCGCGGTCGTGGACGCGGACCAGCCCCGCTCACGTCTTGGCTCGTACCGCGGTCATCACGTGGGGGATCACGTGCTCGGCGTAGGACAGGAGCGTGGACTCCTTCGCGTCGTGCTGGAGATAGATGGCGAACTGGTCGACGCCGAGGGCGCGCAGCGCTTCCATCCGCTCGACGTGGACCTCCGGTGGCCCGACGATGCAGAACCTGTCGACGATCTCGTCGGTGACGAACGTGGTGTGGGTGTTGCCGGCGCGCCCGTGCTCGTTGTAGTCGTAGCCCTCCCGCCCGGCGATGTAGTCGGTCAGTGCCTGGGGGACACCCCCTCCACCGGCCGTGCCGTAGCGCTCGACGATGTCGGCGACGTGGTTGCCGACCATCCCCCCGAACCAACGGCACTGGTCCCGCCCGTGGGCGAGCCCGGCATCGCTGCCGTCGGTGACGTAGGCCGGCGCGGCGACGCAGATGCGCACGCTCGCCGGGTCGCGCCCGGCAGCCGCTGCCGCGTCGCGCACCGCGGCGATCGTCCACGCGGCGATGTCCAGATCGGCGAGCTGGAGGATGAAGCCGTCACCGGACTGTCCGGCGAGGGCGAGGACCTTCGGGCCGTAGGCCGCGATCCACACCTCGGTGCGGGAATCCTGCGCCCAGGGGAAGCGCAAGGTCGATCCCTTGTAGTCGACCTCACGCCCGTTGGCCAGCTCGCGGATGACGTGCACGGAGTCGCGCAACTCGGCGACGGTCACCGGGCGGCCGTTGGTCACCCGCACGGCCGAGTCGCCGCGGCCGATGCCGATCACCGTCCGGTTGCCGTACATCTCGTTCAGCGTGGCGAACACCGACGCGGTCACCGTCCAGTCACGCGTCGCCGGGTTGGTCACCATCGGCCCGACGACGACCTTGCGCGTCGCGGCGAGGATCGCCGAGTAGATCACGTACGGCTCCTCCCACAGGATGTGGGAGTCGAACGTCCACACGTTGCTGAAGCCGAGGTGCTCCGCCTGACGGGAGAGCTCGACAACCCGCGACGCGGGAGGGTTGGTCTGGAGAACGACACCGAACTGCATCAGCGATCGCCTTTCGTCGAGGGCTGGTGGCGGCGGGGACTACCGGCTCTGGGGGAATCCGAGATCGACCGTCGAGGTCCGCGGGTCGGGCCAACGGGAGGTGACGACCTTGGCCCGGGTGTAGAAGTTGACCCCGTCCGGGCCGTAGATGTGCGTGTCCCCGAACAGGCTCGCCTTCCACCCACCGAAGCTGTAGTAGCTGACTGGCACCGGCACGGGGACGTTGATCCCGACCATGCCGACCTCGACCTCGAACTGGAACTGGCGGGCGACCCCGCCGTCGCGGGTGAACAGCGCGGTCCCGTTGCCGTAGGGGTTGTCGTTGATCAGGGCGAGACCCTCGGCGTAGGAGCCGACGCGCACCACTGACAGCACCGGGCCGAAGATCTCGTCGTCGTAGGCGCGCATCCCCGGGCGGACCTTGTCGATCAGGCTCGGCTTGAGGAAGAAGCCCGCGCCCAGCTCGTCGGTCCGGCCGTCGACGACCACCTCCGCCCCGTCACCCGGGTTCTCCAGGTAGGAGCTGACCTTGTCGCGATGTTCGGCGGTGACCAACGGACCCATCTCGGCCGAGGTGTCGCTCGCCGGGCCGACACGGATGTTCGGGATCCGCTCCCGGATCTTGTCGATCAGCGCGTCGGCGACCGAGTCGACGGCGAGCACGACAGAGACCGCCATGCACCGCTCGCCGGAGGAGCCGTAGGCCGCCGAGACCGCCGCGTCGGCGGCCATGTCCAGATCGGCGTCGGGCAGGACGAGCATGTGGTTCTTCGCCCCACCAAGGGCCTGGACGCGCTTGCCCGCAGCGGTCCCCCGCCCATAGATGTACTTGGCGATCGGCGTCGAACCGACGAAGGACACCGCGGCGATGTCCGGGTGGTCGAGCAGCGCGTCGACCGCCGCCTTGTCGCCGTTGACGATGTTCATGCACCCGTCGGGCAGGCCGGCCTGCTTGAGCAGCTCGGCAACGAACATGGCAGCCGACGGATCCTTCTCCGACGGCTTGAGGATGAACGCGTTCCCGCAGGCGAGAGCGTTGGCGAACATCCACATCGGGACCATCGCCGGGAAGTTGAAGGGGGTGATCCCGGCGACGACACCGAGCGGCTGGCGGATCTGGTACACGTCGATCCCGGTCGAGGCCTGCTCGGAGAAGCCGCCCTTGAGCAACTCGGGCACGCCGCAGGCGAACTCGATGTTCTCCAGCCCGCGGGCGACCTCACCGAGCGCGTCGGAGAGGACCTTGCCGTGTTCGGCGGACACCAGGGAGGCGATCTCCTTGCGGTTCGCATCGACCAGCTCGCGCAGGCGGAACATCACCTCGGCGCGCCGGGAGAGGCTCGTCGCCCGCCACGCGGGGGCAGCGGCGCGCGCCGCGGCGACGGCTGCGTCGACCTCTGCCGCCGAGGCGAGGTCGACCGTCGCCGTCTGCTCACCCGTGCCCGGGTTGAACACCGCGCCGGAGCGCCCCGACGTTCCTTCGACGATCTTCCCGTCGATCCAATGCGAGATCCGGTTCACGTCCTCGCTCCTCTCAGTGCAGGTATCCGTTGAGACCGCGCTTGACGAACTGGCCGTGACCCGTGCGGCCGGTGAACGTGTCGTTCTCGATCACCACGGCGCCGCGCGAGAGCACCGTGTCGACCTTGCCGTCGATCACCCAGCCTTCCCAGGAGGAGTGATCGATGTTCATGTGGTGCGACTTGCCGTAACCGATCTCGGTCCGCCCGTTGGGGTCGTAGACGACGATGTCGGCGTCCGCGCCGGGTTGGATGAGGCCCTTGCGCGGGTACATCCCGAACATCCGCGCCGGCGTCGTGGAGCACGTCTCCACCCACCGCTCGAGGGTGATCTCGCCCTTGACGACACCCTGGTAGATGAGGTCCATGCGGTGCTCGACGGTGCCCATCCCGTTGGGGATCTTGGAGAAGTCGCCCCGGCCGAGCTCCTTTTGATCCTTGAAGCAGAACGGGCAGTGGTCGGTGGAGACGATTGCCAGCTCGTTCATCCGCAGGCCCTTCCACAGGTCGCGGTGATGGTGGCGATGGTCGTGCCCGGAGCGGATCGGCGGGGAGCAGACCCACTTCGCCCCCTCGAACCCGGGCTGGGCGAGGGTCTCCTCCAACGTCAACCAGAGGTACTGCGGGCACGTCTCGGCGAACACGTTGAGGCCCTCGTTCTGGGCCGCGGCAAGCGCGTCGAGCGCCTCGGAGGCGGACATGTGGACGATGTACAAGGGGATGTTCCCGGCCACCTTGGAGAGCACGATGGCCCGGTTCGTCGCCTCACCCTCGAGCAGGCTCGGGCGGGCGATGCCGTGGAACTTCGGGTCGGTCTCGCCGCGGGCGAGGTGCTGGGCGACGAGGACGTCGATGGCGATGCCGTTCTCGGCATGCATCATGATCGTCGCCCCGTTCTCCGAGGCCGTCTGCATCGCCCGCAGGATCTGGCCGTCGTCGGAGTAGAAGACGCCCGGGTAGGCCATGAACAGCTTGAAGCTGGTCACCCCCTCGTGCTCGACGAGATAGGTCATCGCCTTCAACGCTTCGTCGTCGACACCGCCGACGATCTGGTGGAACCCGTAGTCGATGACGCAGTTCCCGTCGGCCTTGCGGTGCCACTCGGCGAGCCCGTCGATCACGCTCTCCCCCGTGCGCTGGACGGCGAAGTCGACGATCGTCGTCACCCCGCCCCACGCTGCGGCGGTCGTCCCCGTCTCGAACGTGTCCGAGGCGAACGTGCCCCCGAAGGGAAGCTCCATGTGGGTGTGCACGTCGATCCCGCCGGGGATCACGTACTTGCCCGTGGCGTCGATCGTCCGATCGGCGGTGACGCCCTGGGCGGCGACCTGCCCGGGCGCGTACAGGGCGGCGATCGTCTCGCCGTCGACGAGGACGTCGTAGGCCTGTCGCCCACTCGGGCTGACGACGGTCCCGTTGACGATCAGCGTGCGTGCCATTGTGATCTACCTCCGGCGTGACGGGTTTCGGGGTCCGGCCAGCGCGGCAGGACGGCCAACATCTCAGTAGGCGACGAGGTCGTCGTAGGTCTCCGGTCGACGGTCCCGGTAGAACGCCCAGCGGTCGCGGATCTCGCGCAGCTTGGTCATGTCCAGGTCGCGCACGATCACCTCCGGCTTGTACGGGTCGCCGACGTCGCCGACGAACTTGCCCTCCGGGTCGACGAAGTAGCTCTGCCCGTAGAAGTCGTTCTCCCCCAGCGGCTCGATGCCGACCCGGTTGATCGCCCCGACGTAGTAGATGTTGGCCACCGCCGCGGCGGGCTGCTCCAGGCGCCAGAGGTACTCCGACAGGCCACGGTGCGTCGCCGAGGGGTTGAACACGAGCTCCGCGCCGTTCAGGCCGAGCGCCCGCCAGCCTTCGGGGAAGTGCCGGTCGTAGCAGATGTACACGCCGACCTTGCCGACCGCGGTGTCGAACACCGGGTACCCACCGGTACCCGGCTTGAAGTAGAACTTCTCCCAGAACCCCTTGGTCTGGGGGATGTGCTGCTTGCGGTACTTGCCGAGATACGTGCCGTCGGCGTCGATCACGGCCGCGGTGTTGTAGTACACGCCCGGCTGGACGAACTCGTACATCGGCAGGACCATGACCATCCCCAGTTCCTTGGCGACGCTGCAGAAGCGCTGCGTCGTCGGGCCGTCGGGGATCTTCTCCGTGTACTCGTAGTACTCCGTCTCCTGCACCTGGCAGAAGTAGGGGCCGTAGAACAGCTCCTGGAAGCAGATCACCTGCGCACCGTCGGCCGCCGCGTCACGCGCCGCGGCCTCGTGCTTGTCGATCATCGCTTCCTTGGTCCCCGGCCAGTCGGTCTGGACCAGCGCAGCCCGGATCGTCTCAGGCATCGTTGCCACCCCCTTCGCTCTGCCCGCGGCATGCTAAATGACACAGGCCCTCCTGCACAATGGAAGAATTGTTACTGTACAACCGGCAGGACACCGCGATCCGGGAGGAGGCGAGCGAGTGCCGGCACGGCTTGCAGCGAGGATCGAAGAACGCAGCGCACGCGGCATCGCCGCCGCCGTGAGCCGGATGATCACGGCCGGCGAGCTGGTCCCCGGCGAACGCCTGCCGACGGTGCGCGCCCTCGCCCGAGCGCTCGGGGTCAGCCCGACGACGGTCAGCGAGGCCTGGCGGGTCCTCGGTGACTCGGGGGCGATCGACGCCCGCGGCAGGCTGGGCACGTTCGTCGTCGGCGCCGCGGGAGATCCCGCGCCGCGCCGCTACCGGAGCATCACCGAAGGCCCGGGGCACTACGCCCTCGACCTGTCCACGGGCACACCCGACCCCGAGCTGCTCCCCCCGCTCGCTCCCGCCCTGGCCCGTGTCGGGCGGGGAGCGCTGACGACGAGCTACCTCGACGACCCCGTGCTCCCCGTTCTCGGGGAGGTGTTGCGCGACCAGTGGCCGTTCGACCCCGAGGTGCTCACCGTCGTCGACGGGGCGATGGACGCCCTCGACCGGCTGATCAGCGGCGTCGTCCGTCTCGGGGACCGGGTCGTCGTCGAGCAGGCCACGTTCCCCCCGCTGCTCGATCTCCTCGAACAGATCGGCGCGGAAGTGATCGGCGTCGAGGTCGACGAGGAGGGCATCGTCCCCGAGGCACTCGCCGAGGCGCTCGGCTCCGGACCTGTCGCCCTCGTCACGCAGCCCCGGGCGCACAACCCGCTCGCCGTGTCGACCAGCCATCAGCGAGCCGCGGCTCTCGCCGGCGTGCTCGGCGGGCACTCGGCGCTGGTCATCGAGGACGACCACGCGGGGGAGATCTCCGGGCGCGAGCTGGCCAGCATCGGGGCCCACCTCCCCGAGCGCACGGTGCTCGTGCGCAGCTTCTCCAAGTCGCACGGGCCCGACCTGCGCCTCGCCGCAGTCGGCGGGGCGGGAGACACGGTCGACCGCCTCGTCCGCCGCCGGCTCCTCGGTCCGGGCTGGTCGAGCCGCCTCCTCCAGGCGGTGCTCGCCGAGCTGCTCGCCGACGAGGCGACGACCGCCGCCCTCGGCGCGGCGCGCGACGCCTATGCCGAGCGCCGTGGCGCGCTCGTCGACGCCCTCCAGGCGCGGGGCATGGACGTCAGCGGGGCGGACGGGATCAACGTCTGGGTGGGGGTCGCCGACGAGCGCAGCGCCCAGGTGGCGCTCGCCGCGCGGGGGATCGGCGTCGCCCCTGGCGCGCCATTCCTCGTCGGTTCCGGCACCGGGACCGGTGATCACCTCCGCCTCACGGTGAGCATGTTGCGCGACGGGATCGACGAGCTCGCCGAGCGGATCTCCGCCGCGGGAGCGACCAACGGGTCGCTGACCCGCCGCTGAGCGTCGTCCACCGCCCGGCCGACCCGGCACGGGCGATCGCCGGTGACCAACGGCACTATCGGTGACAGGGGGCGGTGAGTACCATCGAGCGATGATCTCCGGCGTCCACCAGCTGGCGCTCTCGGTCAGCGACCTCGACGATGGGGAGGCGTTCTACGGCGACGTCCTCGGCCTGCCCCTCGTCGCCCGCTTCGATCCCCCCGGCCTCGCCTTCTTCGACCTCGACGGCCCGCGCCTGATGCTCGACGGGTCGGCCACCGATGTCGCCGATCCGGCGGGGGTCGTCTACCTGTGCACCGACGACGTGCAGGGCGAAGCCGCTCGCCTGCGCGCCCAGGGGATCGAGATCCTTGGCGAACCCCAGCTGGTCCATCGCGACGCGACGGGGACGTTCGGAGCCGCCGGGGCCGAGGAGTGGACCGTCTTCCTGCGCGATCCAGAGGGTCATCTCCTCGCCCTCGTCGAACGCCGCTCGGGCGCCGCCGCGTGAGCCCCGCGGAGGAGATCGCACGGATCGCCGCGGCGATCGACCATGCCGCGCTGCGTCCCGAGCTGACGGCCGCCGAGGTCGAATCCGCGTGCGCGATCGCCGCCCGCTACCGGGTTGCTTCGATCTGCTGCCGCCCGGTCGACGTGGCCCGCAGCACCGCCGCACTGAGCGGCAGCGGCGTCGCTGTGGGCACGGTGATCGGCTTCCCCCACGGGGCGAACGAGACCGCGGTGAAGGTTGCCGAGGTCCACGCCGCGGCCTCGTCCGGAGCGGACGAGTTCGACATGGTTCTCCAGATCGGACTGCTCCGCTCGGGGCTCGACGCCGTCGTCGAGGCGGACATCGCCGCGGTCGTCGCGGCCGCCGAGGGAGCGATCGTCAAGGTGATCCTGGAGAACGCCTACCTCTCCCACGACGAGATCGTGCGCGCCTGCCGCCTGAGCGAGGCCGCGGGTGCGGCCTACGTGAAGACGTCGACCGGGTTCGCCGCAACCGGAGCGACTCTCGACGACGTCCGCCTGATGCGGGCGACCGTCTCGCCGGCGGTGAAGGTCAAGGCGTCCGGGGGGATCCGCACCCTGGCCGACGCCCGTGCCTACCTCGACGCCGGATGCGACCGCTTGGGGACGAGCTCGACCGCAGCGATCCTCGACGCGCTGTAGGGCAGCGGGTCGTTCACGGCGCACCCCGGCGGGCGGCGAACGCTTCGTGATCGAGCAGCCACGCCTTGGCCGGGAGCCCACCGCCGAACCCACGCAGCGCGCCGTCGGCAGCGACGACCCGGTGGCAGGGCACGACGATGCTCAACGGGTTGCGCCCATTCGCCGCCCCGACGGCCCGGGCCCGGCGCGCATCGCCCAGGCGACGGGCCTGCTCACCGTAGGAGATCGTCTCCCCGAAGCGGATCGTCCGTAGCACCCCCCACACGGCGAGCTGGAACGGCGTGCCGACCGGGTCGAGGGGGAGGTCGAACACCTCGCGCCGGTGGGCGAAGTACTCCTCCAGCTGGGCGCGCGCCGCGACGAGGACGGGGGCGTCGTCATCGCCGGTCGACGGGCCCTCCAACCCGGCGGTGACCCGCCGGGGCACGCCGTCCGCAGCGACGGTGTCGGCGGGGAACAACACGGCGCGCAACCCGGCCGGGGATGCGTAGAGGGTCAGCTGGCCAACGGGCGACGGCATCACCGTCCGCCGCAGGAGCACCGCTCGCTCAGCGCTCATGGAGGCTCGCCCACAGATGGTGGACCGCGTAGGCCCGATACGGTCGCCAGCATTCGGCGAGCGCACGGAGGGCCGCCGGCGAGCCGTCGAGGCCCATCTTCTCCACCGCCCGGCGCACACCGAGGTCGCCGGGGAGGAACGCGTCCGGATCGGCCAGGGCACGCAGCGCGATGTAGTCGGCGGTCCACGGTCCGATCCCGAACAGGGCGAGCAGCGAGGCGCGCACCGCAGCGTGGTCGAGCGACGGATCGATCACGACCGACCCGTCGGCGAGCGCGGCGGACAGCCCGACCAGCGCCCGGCCCCGGGCCCGGGGCATCGGTAGCGCGCCTGGATCGAGTGCGGCGATCACCGCCGGGCGGGGGAAGGCATGGGCCAACCGGCCATCGGGGGCGGGCAACGGCTCCCCGTGTTCGGCGACGAGCCGACCGCACAACGTGCGCGCCCCGCTGACGCTGACCTGCTGACCGATCACGGCGCGGACCGCGATCTCGTGCGCGTCGACGTGCCCCGGCGAGCGCCGTCCGGGCGTCGCGGCGACGAGGGGGGCGAGCAACGGGTCGGCGCCGAGGCGCGCATCGATCTCCCCCGGATCGGCGTCGAGGTCGAACAGCCGCCGGCACAGGCGCACCGCGAGCGCCGCGTCGGCGTCGGCCGCGGGACCGGAGGTGAGCCGGAAGCGGGCCTGCACGCCGCTGCCCGACGGGGTCAACTCGGCCACGGCGAGACCCCCGGGGAGATCGAGCACCCGCCGGTACGTGCCACCGACGACCTCCTCGAGCCCGGGGATGGCCCGCGTCGCGAGGAAGGCGACGAGCGCCTCGGCGGCCAGCGGCGGGTGCAGATCGAGGGTCACGGCGACCTCCGCCCACCGCTCGCGGTGCGCATCAGTGGACCGTCCCCGGTCTCCCCCGCGCCCCTCGTCCACCGCTCCATCATGCCCGCCGACGATCGCCGGGCAACCTCCCGGACCGGTCGCGAGGCGTGAGGGCCGAAGGTCCCGCGGGGGACGGCGATCGACCCTTGACCTGCTCGCCGACCGATGCCACGGTGAGATCGGGACCCGGCAAAGGGGGCCACCGATGACACCCGCGAACTACGAGCTGAACACCTGGGAGTGCCTCGACCTGCTGAGCAGGACGAACTACGGCCGCTTGTGCGTCCTCGACCACGGGCACCCGATAGCCCTCCCCGTCAACTACCGCCTGATCGGCGACACGAACAGCGTGCGGGTCATCGTCCGCACCGGCGACGACTCGGTTCTCGGCCGGGCGACCGGGCCGGCGTCGCTGGAGATCGACGAGATCGACGACCTGCGCGGCACCGCGTGGAGCATCCTCGTGCGGGGCACGCTCCACCACCAGCCCGACCCGCGCGGGCTTCCCGACGTACGCCCGTGGATCAGCGCCGGCCGCCACCACTGGCTGGCCCTCGACCCGACGAGCATCACCGGCCGCCGCTTCATCCTCCGTGAGGCGGCCGACGGGTTCAGCGTCGCCTGGCAGATGGCCACGTTCTGACCGCCGTCGGCCGACCCCGGGGACGCCGCGGAGCCCGGTAGGTTGAGCCCCGGAGTGCCGGGAAGTCTGGTCGGCGACGCCCGTCCGCCGACCCCGAGGACCCGATGCCGACTTCTTCTCGATCGCCGCGCACCCGCTCCACCGAGAAGGCCGCGAACCACCGCGTGGCCCGCGCCGCTCAACCACTGGCCCGCTTCTTCGAACTGGAGGCGGCGAGCGGGATCCTGTTGTTCGCGGCGACGATCGGCGCCCTGCTGTGGGCCAACTCACCGTGGCGCGGCGGCTACCACCGGATCTGGGAGACGGCGATCAGCGTGCGCGCCGGATCGTTCTCCTACGACACCGATCTGCGCCAGTTCGTCGACGACGGGCTGATGGCCCTGTTCTTCTTCGTCGTCGGGATGGAGATCAAGCGCGAACTAGTCGCCGGGCAACTGCGCGGGCTGCGCCGCGCCGCGCTCCCCGGGTTCGCCGCGCTGGGCGGGATGGTCGTTCCCGCGCTGATCTACGTCGCGATCAACTCCGGCGACGGCGGGGCGACGAGCGGGTGGGGGATCCCGATGGCCACCGACATCGCCTTCGCCCTCGGGGTCGTCGCCATCCTCGGCCGGCGCGTCCCGGCCGAGGCCAAGGTCCTCTTGCTCAGCCTGGCGATCGTCGACGACATCGGCGCGATCGTGGTGATCGCCGTGTTCTACTCCGACTCGTTGCACAGCCGAGCGCTGCTCACCGCCGCCGGGCTGGTCGTCGTGCTGGCCGTGCTCCACCGCGTCGAGGTCCGCCATCCCCTCGTCCTGGTCGCCGTCGGCCTCGCCCTGTGGCTGGCGACCCAACGGTCGGGGGTTCACCCGACGATCGCCGGAGTCGCTGCCGGCCTGCTCACCCCCGCTCGCCCCGCCTCCCCCGGGCCTGTGTCCGACGCTCCACCCGAGCGCTCGGCGTGCGACCGCCTGATCGACATCTTCCACCCGTGGACGAGCTTCGTCATCGTCCCCGTCTTCGCCCTGGCCAACGCCGGGGTCCCCGTATCGGCGACGACGATCACACCGTCCCGGGTCTCGATCGGTGTCGGCGCCGGACTCGTCCTCGGCAAGCTCGCCGGGATCAGCGGGGCCACGGTGCTCGCTCTTCGCCTGCGCCTGGCCGAGGCGTCCCCCAGCCTGGGTGGGCGCCAGATCGCCGGGGTCGCCGCCCTCGGCGGGATCGGCTTCACCGTCGCCCTGTTCATCACCGGTCTCGCCTTCGACGACCCGGCGGTCGCCGAGCAGGCGCGCGTCGGGGCACTCGCCGCGTCGGTCCTCGCTGCGGCGATCGGCGTGGCCGTCTTCGTCGCCGGATCACGGCGCCGCACCCCAGCGAGGAGCCCGATCTCAGCGCGGGGCGGGAACCACGCCGCCCTGTGATACGTCTACACGCTCGGCCCCCGGAGATCCGGGGCCGGGACGGAAGGACGGTCGGACGATGGCTCGGGGATGGAACGCGTGGGCAGCGGTGCTCGCTGCCGGGCTGGCCGCCTCGGCGTGCGGAGGCTCGGGTGGCGAGGCGGGCGGAGGTGCCGGCGATCCCTCCGCCGACCATCCACTGTGGAACCTGTTCGGCAACGACGAGTCACCCGCGGAATCCCGGGCCAAGCAGCTCAAGGTCGAAGAGCTCACCGCGCAGTGCATGGGCGAGCTCGGCTGGGAGTACACCCCGGTCGACTACTCGTCGATGATGCCGTCCGGCGACGCGGCCGACGAGGATGCTGCGCTCACCCCCAAGCAGTACGGGGAGAGATACGGCTACGGGATCATGCACAACTACGAGTTGTACGAGCTCCCCGGGATGCTCGGCGACGGCGGCTCCGGGATCGACGGGCCCGCCACGGACGGGCCAGGATTCACCGACCCGAACGCCGACTACGTCTCGTCCCTGTCGGAGTCCGAAGCACAGCAGTACTATCAGGACCTCTACGGAGCGGGCACGGACGGTGTCGTCCCCGCCGAAGAAGACGGCGACACAAGCGATCCGAGCACGGGGACGGCCACCGTCCCCGCGATGGGCGACGCGGGGTGCATGGGCAAGGCGTCGGCCGAGGTGTGGGGCGACTCCCCCTGGTCGAACGAGGAGTTCAGCCAGCGGATGGACGAGCTCTCCCAGACACTGCAGGACGACGCCTCGGTCAAGGCCGCCGAGCGCACGTGGCGGGACTGCCTGACCAAGGCCCAACCGGACATCGACGCCGCCGGACCGGACGACGTCTATCAGTACTTCGAGCTGCGCAAGGCGGAGGCCGCCGGCCAGAAGGTGACCGAGACCGACTTCGACCTCCAGACCGGCGAGCCGCTCGACTCCTCGATCGACACGGGCACGTCGTGGAGCAGTTGGTACGACGAGGACGGCCACGGCTTCGTCGTCAGCGGGGAGCCGACGGCGCTGACCGAGGCCCAGATCGCCACTCTGAAGGCGAAGGAGATGGAGGTGTGGACCGCCGACCAGAAGTGCCAGGTGTCGAGCGGCTACCGCGACGCCCAGCGCACGGCCGAGCAGAAGATCGTCGATCAGCTGCGCAAGGAGTTCCCGGCGATCGTCACCCCGACGTCGACGACCGCGGGCGGCTGAGCGATGAGCAGCGGTCCGCACCCCGAACCGTTGCCCACCGACGAGCCGGGCGAGGGCACGGCGCCGCCTCGCGCCGGGGCGCGCCGCCGGCGCCGTCAGGCGTCGGTCGTCGTGGCCGTCGCCGTCGCCTCGGCGGTGACCGGGGTGCTCGTCGGCAGTCAGCTCAAGTCACCGGCCGAGCGCGCCGCGGACCGCGCCGCGCCCCGAGCGTCGCGCATCACGGTGCCCGTCGAGCGCCGCCAGCTGACCTCGACGCTGACCCTGTCCGGGGAGATCCGCTACGACGAGCCGACGACCGTGCGCATCGTCGGCGACGTCGGCGCGAGCGCCGGGCAACGGCAGGTGATCACCCGCGCCCCGACTGCCGGGGAACCGGTCACCGAAGGGTCGGTCCTCGCCGAGATCTCCGGTCGCCCGGTGTTCGCCTTCCTGGGCATGCTCCCGGTGTTCCGCAGCTTCGGACCGGGGATCACCGGGCCCGACGTGGAACAACTGGAAGCCGCGCTGAGCCGCCTCGGCTACGACCCGGGACCGATCGACGGGATCTACGACGAAGCGACCGAGACGGCGATCGACGCGCTCTACGCCGATCACGGCTACCAGAGCGAGGGGCCCACCGACGAGCAGCGCAAAGCGCTGCGCGGCGCGGAGAGCGCCGTCGCCGACGCGGAGAAGAACCTCGCCTCGGCGAAGAACGAGTTGGCCAAGGCGAACGAACCGCGCTCGACGGTGGACAAGCTGGAAGCCCAGCAGCAACTCGACGCGGCGACCGCCGCGGTCCCCGAGGCAGAGGCGGCGGCGAAACGGGCCAACGACGACGCGGCCGGCGCGGTGAGCACCACGACGGGCGTGCGCGACCAGGCCCGCGCCGGGCGCGACGCGACGAAGGCGATCGTCGCCGCAGCGACGATCGCGGGCGCGATCAACCCCGAGACCGGGGCGGAGTACAGCCCGATCGAGATCGAGACGCTGCGCGCCACGCTCGCCGACAAGGAGACCGCCTTGCTCAACGCCGAGGCCGAACTGGGCAAGGCGATCTCCACCCAGGCCGACGTGGCGGCGAACGGGGTCAAGTCGGTCAAGCAGGCCAAGGACGCGCTGGTCATCGCTCAGGCGCGCTTCGCCGAACTGGCCAAGCCGGCCGACACCACCTCGCTCGTCGAGGCGGTCGCCGCCGCCCAAGGACTCCTCGACCAAGCCAAGTTCGACCGCCTGGCGGCGCAGATCGAGAGCGGGACGAAGTTCCCCTCCGGGGAGATGGTCTTCTTGCCGGTGCTCCCCTCGACGGTCACCGCGGTCGCCGTCAAGCCCGGCGATGCGATCCCCGGCGAGGGGATCGCCACCGTGTCGAGCACCCAGACGAGCATCGTCGCGCGCATCTCCAAGGCGGACGCGGCGCTCGTCAGCAGCGGGACGAAGGTCGACATCACCCTGCGCGATGCGGACATCACGACGACCGGGACGATCACCAGCATCGGCGAGCCGTCCACCGACACCCAGCAGCCCGGCGGCGGCGAGTTCCCCCCCACCGCGCCGTCGGGGTCGGGATCGTCGGGCCGGTTGCAGGTCGTCGTCGTCCCCGACGACCCCACCCTGCTCGCCGATTGGGTCGGCATGGGGGTCCGCGTCGTGGCCTCGGTCTCCTCCACCGACGGAGAGGTCCTCGCCGTGCCCGTCGCCGCCGTGTTCGTCGGCCCGGACGGGACGAGCCAGGTCGAAGTCGAGCGGGCTCCGGCGACGGACGACGATCCAGGCCGGACCGAGGTCGTCGGCGTCACCGTCGGTCTCGCCGCTCAGGGGCTGGCGGAGATCACCCCCCTCGGCGGGGCACCGATCGCCGAGGGCGACCGGGTCGTCGTCGGGGTCCGATCCTCGGCGACCGGCTCCACCACCGGCGCCCAGCCGGAGGCGACGAGCGGGACGACACCGTGAGCGACGCGCTCGCCGCGCCTGGCCACAGCGGCACGCCGCCCACCGCCGCCGACGTCGTCGACCTGCGCGACGTGTGGCGCGTGTTCCCCTCCGAACCCCCGGTGGAGGCGTTGCGTGCCGTCGATCTGCGTGTCGCCGCCGGCGACTACGTCGCCGTCGTCGGCCCCTCCGGGTCGGGGAAGTCGACGCTGCTCAACGTCGTCGGCCTGCTCGATCGCCCGACGCGCGGCGAGTACCTGCTCGACGGGATCGACACCGCGACGCTCTCCGACGGCCAGCGCGCCGCGCTGCGCGGCCGGCGGATCGGCTTCGTCTTCCAGTCCTTCCACCTCCTCTCCCACCGCACGGTGGAGGAGAACGTGATGCTCGCCGAGCTGTACCGCGGGGCGAAGGGGCGCCGCGGCCGCGAGCAGCGCGCCCTCGCCGCTCTGCGCCGCGTCGACCTGGGGCACCGGCTCGGATTCCTCCCCACCCGGCTGTCCGGCGGGGAACGCCAGCGGGTGGCCATCGCCCGGGCGATCGTCGGCGAGCCGAGCCTGCTGTTGTGCGACGAGCCGACCGGCAACCTCGACTCGGCGACGACCGCCTCGGTGCTCGAGCTGTTCGACGAGCTGCGCACCCAAGGCCTGACGGTGATGATCATCACCCACGACGCGGATGTCGCCGCGCATGCCGAACGCCGCGTCGAGATGGTCGACGGACGCCTCCGGGAACTGCCGTGATCCGCTTCCGGCGGACCCCCGACCGGTCACCCCGGCACAGCCCGGCAACCGCCCACCCTGGGCGCTTGCGCCCGCGCCTGGCGCTGCGCGACCTGCTCGAGGAGAGCCTCGCCGGTGTGCTCGCCCGTCCGGCACGAGCCGCGCTGACGACCCTCGGAACGGTCCTCGGGATCGCCTCCCTCGTCGCCACCTTGGGCATCTCGCGCACCGCCGGGGGGCAGATCGTGGAGCGCTTCGACGAGCTCGAAGCGACGACGGTGACCGTGCGCGTCCGTTCGGCGAGCGGCGGATCGGCGAACCGCCCCGGGGCGACGCGCGGCGCCGTCGCCCTGCCGTGGAACGTCGAAGCCCGCCTCGACCCGCTGAACGGGGTCGTCGCCGCCGGCGCGGTGGCCGACGTGCCCAACCCCGGGGGGATCGCCACCGTGCCGTTCGTCGACCCGTCCCGGCGGGCGACGCGCACGCTGCCCGTGTTCGCCGCCTCCCCCGGCCTGCTCGCGGCCGACGGGGGCACGGTCTCCGCCGGCCGCTTCTTCGACGCCGGGCACATGCAGCGCGCCGACCACGTCGCCGTGGTCGGTGTCGACGCGGCCCGCGAGCTGGGCATCGACCGGGTGGAGAACCAGCCGGGGGTGTTCATCGGCGACGAACTGTTCACCGTCGTCGGGATCCTCGCCGACGCACCGCGCGACGCGGGCCTGCTCGCCGGGGTGATCATCCCCGGCAGCGTCGCCGAACGGCGGTGGAACGTCACCCGTCCGGATCGGGTGGTGATCGAGACGAAGCTCGGGGCGGCGACGCTGATCGCCCGCCAGGCACCGCTCGCGCTCAACCCGAACACCCCCGAGATGCTCACCGTCAGCGCCCCGGCCGACCCCCGCGAAGCCCGCCACCAGGTGGAGACCGACGTCAACCAGCTGTTCGTCCTCCTCGGCCTCGTCTCGTTGGCCGTCGGCGCGATCGGGATCGCCAACGTCACCCTGGTCACGGTGATGGAGCGCACTGGCGAGATCGGGTTGCGCCGCGCTCTCGGCGCCGGTCGCCGGCAGATCGCCGTGCAGTTCCTCGCCGAGTCGATGGCGATGGGCCTGATCGGGGGGATCATCGGTGCGAGCGTGGGGATCGTCGTCGTCGTCGCCGTCGCCGCGGCCCGGGAATGGACGCCGGTGCTCGACGTGTGGCTGCCGCTCGCCGCTCCCGTCGCCGGCGCCGTCGTCGGGCTGATCGCCGGGCTGTACCCCTCGATCCGTGCCGCAGGGATGGAGCCGGTCGAGGCCCTGCGCTCGGGAACGTGACCCGATCGGCGCCGACGCCTTAGCATCGGCCCATGGCCGCTGACACGACCCCATCGCCCGCCGCCCGGGAGCGCTGGACCTGGCAGTGGAAAGAGCTCTACGCCGAGGTCGTCACCACCGGGCTGTGCACCGGGTGCGCCGGCTGCGTCGTCGCCTGCCCCCACGACGTGCTCGGTTACGAGGACTCGAACGGGATCTACAAGCCGTTCCACCTTGAAGAGGAGCTCGGACCGAGCAACTGCATCCACGGCGAACGGGGATGCACCTCGTGCACCCGGGCCTGCCCCCGCTTCCGCCGGTGGGAGTCGGCGGCCGACGAGCACCTCTTCGGGAGGGTCCGCGAGCCGGACGAGATGGCCGGGATCTGGCGCCAGATCCTGCTCACCCGCGCCGCCGACGACAACGTCCACGACACCGGCCAAGACGGCGGGTTCGTCTCGGCGATGCTGATCTGGCTACGCCGCCACGACTACATCGAGGCCGCGCTGGTGTCCGGCGTCGACCCGGACGACGCGTGGAAGGCCCGCCCGGCGGTGGTCACCACCGACGAGGAGATCCTCGCCACCGCCGGCAGCCGGTACACGTACTCGCCGAACCCGCTCGCCCTGGAAGAGGCCGTGGAGAAGGGGTACCGGCGCCTGGCCCTCGTCGGCACGGGGTGCCAGACGTCGTCGCCGCCGATCATGTGGGATCGCAAGCTGGGCAAGGTCTCCAAGCCGTTCCTGTTCAACATCGGCCTGCTCTGCTCGAAGACGTTCGACGACTCGATCTTCCCCGAACTGTTCGAGGCGAAGTACGGGCTGAAGAAGTCCGAGATGGTCAAGATGAACATCAAGGGCGTGTTCCAGATCTGGATGCGCGACGGCTCCTACCACGAGATCGACCTCAAGGAGTGCCACGCCTGGACGCGTGAGGGGTGCAAGATGTGCCCCGACTTCGCTGCCGAGCACGCCGACATCTCCACCGGCGGGATCGGCAAGGACAAGGACTGGACGTTGACGATCGTCCGCTCCGAGCTCGGCGAAGAGGTGATCAACCGGATGATCAACGACGGCACGATCGTCGCCCGCCCCGCCCAGGAGGACGAGGTGGCGATGAAGCTGTTGCGCAGCTTGTCGATCGTCTCCCGCCGCCGCTGGCCGCAGTGGGCGGACGGGGCGCCCGCGGTCGGTGTCCCGCCGCCGAAGAAGAAGGCTGCGGCCAAGCCGGCGGAGGCCGCCGC
>CAZQEJ010000056.1:0-5164 GCA_964592165.1 uncultured Ilumatobacteraceae bacterium
ACGTCCACGATCCGCGAGATCCCCACCTGCATCCGTGTCGGACCCGAACACGGCCTGAGTCGCGACTCGGTCGCCTCGTTCGACAATCTCGACGTCGTCCCGAAGGTGATGCTGGTGCGCCGGCTCGGGGAGCTCGGCCCCAACGGCGACATGCTGACCTGCCGCGCCTTGGAGGCGATGGCTGACTGCTGACGCCTGTCCGTGCGTCCAGCATCGCATCGGCACCCGTCTTGGAGGGTAGTGATGGTCACCGAACGGGGTGGCCCACTCACCTCCGCTTCCCTGCGGCGAACGCAGCCGCCGAAGGGAGCGCGCTGATCACGAGCACGGCTGCCCAGGTTCGACGTGCAACCCAGTCGATCGAAACCAAGACGAAGACGCGCGATCGAACGAGCGGGAACTGCGATCAGGGTTGGCTGGCCGAGCGTCGAGTACCGAGTGCACCGGCACGACCTGGCAAACCCGGAGTGGTACGCGCCGTGGGCGCTTCGGCCGCATCTCGACGGCGAGTCGGACTCGGTGTGAGGCGAAGGTTCACGAGCCGACCGGGCGGGCAACGCGGCGTCGGTGCCGTCAGCTCGATCAGTGAGCCCTCGACGAGATACGTCGGCTGACTGGGCGCCGGCGGCGGGGCCTCCGGTCCGCCACCGGCTGAGCTCAGACGGGGATCAGGTCGACGTGGACTCCCGCGCTGGCGGCGAGCGTGCGCAGGTCCGATGGATCGGACGTGTAGATCTCGTCGCCGTCGGTCGCGAGCAGAACGATTGCGGCGTCGATCACGTCGCTCGCGCTGGCGCGACCGAGGAGCACCCCGGCGCGGCGCCCGAGCGCGTCGTCGAGTGGGCGGACGTCGACGCCCTCGATCAGTCTCGCCAGGATCGCCTGCCTGCCGTGCCCGCCTCGCCACACCTGACCGACGACGCCGCCGTGGGTGACGGGGCTCCGGCCAGCGAGCCGCTCGCGCTTGATGATCGCAACCATCTGGCGGTCGTCGCGCTCGATGGCGACGAACGCCCCGGCGTCGAGCACCACAGTCACGCGACGTCCCGATCGCGACGATCCGCGTCGTTCGACGCGCCCCGCACGACGACGGCCTGACTGCGGCTGCGACGCGTTGCCTCCTCGATCTCCCGCTCGGTGATCTCGCCGTGCTCGGCTTCGTAGGCGCGCAGGAACTCGTCGAGGGCGATCATTCGCCGGTCGTGATCGGCCTGGCGTCGGAGCGCTTCGTTGACCCAGCCGCTGAGGCTGTCCGCCCGCCCGGCCGCCACCGCGGCGCGACCAGCGGCGATCAGGTCGGCTTCGACCGACGCCGACAGTCGTTCCCGAGTGCTCACACGATCATGCTACTTCATACATACGGTAGTGGTAGCGACGACTGACTGACCATCTCTGGCCGCGCCCTCACGCTCCGCGGATGGACGACGTCGAGCGGATCCGGCAGTTGACGGCGCGCTACTTCCGGCCGATGGACACCAAGGACTAGCCCGGATCTTCCGTGGCGGTCCGGTTTGATCCCACGAAAATACCCTCCGACCTGGGATGATCGGTGTTGCTGACATCAATCATGTTCCGAGGTTCGGAGGGCGTTTCAATGGGTCATGGTAGCAGGCTGGTGCGACCGCGCACGGTGACCGCGCGAGGTGATGGGCTGGTGTCTCATGCCGGTCTTGGGTGGCTCGCTGAGACCGCCGATCTGGCGGGTCTGACGGGTGGGCTGAGCATGGCGATGGCAGCCGCGCTCGAGCATCACCGAGAGGACGGCCTTTGTTGGCATCGTCATCCTTTTCAGCGGTCGAGCCATGGTCGTACTCCACATAGGGTCTCCCCCGACCGCAACCACCCCCGTCGAAACTTCGCCTCAACCCAGACGAACGGTGACCGATTCGAGCGGGGGTGCATGAGCTGCCGACTCACCGTGTTGCAGCTGCAACTCGGCGGGCGACATGAGCACAACGGCGTGCACGTTCGACGGCCGTCGCCGCAACCGCAGGGGCGACATCGTCCGGCTCGTACTCGGCCTTCGTCTTGAGGGGTAAGAGTCGCCGCAGCTCACGTTCGACCTCGGCGCCGTCAGGCCCCGCTTGGCGGAGCAACACGAGGACCTGGTCGTGATCCTCACCCGCGGCGCGAATCCCAAGTCGTGCGCCACAGACGGCGTCGGCGGCATTGATGCCGGCGTGCACGGCCAAGCTCGTCGCGGCGATGTTGCGACCCGCCGCGTGATCACTTGCGGCTGCCTCAGCGAACTCTTCGGCCTTGGCAGCGTATGCACGAACTTGCGAGGCCGACACGGCCCGCGTGCGCACGGGCCTAGGCACTTCGAGCGACCCCGAGTGCCTCGATCGGAAGGCCGTACACAACGCGACCATCACGCCTGATGTCCGCCCAGACACCCCGTCGGCCAAGGAGCTTCACGGCCGCCTCATCGACGCTGGCTTCGAGGATCTCGACCGGGTTGCCGCTGCACCGTCGAACCTCACGGCGCCAGCCTTCGAGTGCCGTGCCCCACTCGTCGTCGTCTTCGCGAATGCCCGCGGGGCGGACGACGACGACGTCGATGTCGCTCTCCTGCGTCGCTTCCCCGCGAGCGAAGGACCCGAAGACGATCACGCTGACGGGCGGATGAGGGAGCGCCCCCGCGAGGCGCCCCATCTCGGCGAGCACCTCATCGCCCGCACGCGCCAAGATGAGCAAGGCGCGTGCCCCGACGTGTTCGGGCACCAGCCGGAACAGCGACGAAGGCGGAACCTCCCGCCGCTCGACGACCCCGAGGGCGACGAGACCCGGCAGAACGCGCGATGCCTGGGCCTGGCTCACGCCCGCGAGCCGAGCGATCGTGCGCAGGTTCAACTCCGCTGTCGTCGCCGCGAGGATGGCGAGCACCCGGCCCTGAGCCCCGGGCACGAGTGCCTCGATCGGTCGTACGAAGTCGATACCTGGACCCTACCACGTACGATGCATAAACGAAACAGTGGTTTCATTCATGCGTTGAAGCCCGCGACACCCCACCAGCCGGCGTAGTGATCGAGGACGTCTCGGGATCCGATGGTCCGCGTTGTTCCAGGCCTCGACGGTCTTGCGGGTCAGTCGCCGGATTCGAGCTGAGGCACGTCCGCCCCGCCGAGGGCGCCGACGCGGCGGTAGACGTCGAGCTTCGTGCGCGAGTCGTCGATGTCCAGGTTGCGCATCGTCAGCTGCCCGATCCGGTCGAGCGGGCCGAACGCGGCGTCGGCGACCTTCTCCATGCTCAGCCGCTCCGGTGCGTAGGTCAGGTTCGGGCCGGTCGTGTCGAGCAACGTGTAGTCGTCGCCTCGCCGCAGCCGGACCGTGACCGAACCGGTGATCGCCGAGCCGACCCAGCGCAGCAACGGCTCGCGCAACATCAGCGACTGGGGGTCGAACCACCGTCCCTCGTAGAGCATCCGCCCCAGGCGCCGGCCCATCGTGCGGTAGTTCTCGATCGTGCCCTCGTTGTGGATCGCCGTCACCAGGCGCTCGTAGGCGATGTGCAGCAGGGCCAACCCCGGCGCCTCGTAGATCCCGCGCGACTTCGCCTCGATGATCCGGTTCTCGATCTGGTCGGACATCCCCAGGCCGTGGCGCCCACCGATCTCGTTGGCGGCGAGCACGAGGGCGACACGGTCCTCGTAGGTCGTGCCGTTGATCGACACCGGCCACCCTTCCTCGAAGGCGACGGTCACCTCCTCGGCGGCGATGGCCACGTCGTCGCGGTAGTGGGCGACCCCCATGATCGGCTCGACGATGTCCATCGAGGTGGACAGCTCCTCGAGCGACTTCGCCTCGTGGGTCGCCCCCCAGATGTTCGCGTCCGTGGAGTACGCCTTCTCCTTCGGGTCGCGGTAGGGGAAGTCGCGCGCCGTGAGCCACTCGCTCATCTCCGCCCGCCCGCCGAGCTCGTCGACGAACGCCGGGTCGAGCCACGGCTTGTAGATCCGCAGCGCGGGATTGACGAGCAAGCCGTAGCGGTAGAAGCGCTCGATGTCGTTGCCCTTGTACGTCGAACCGTCACCCCACACGTCGACGCCGTCGGCGTGCATCGTGCGCACGAGCAACGTCCCGGTCACCGCCCGGCCGAGCGGCGTGGTGTTGAAGTACGTCTTGCCCGCGGTGGTGATGTGGAACGCGCCGCACTGCAGGGCGACGAGCCCTTCGTGGACGAGTTCCTCCCGGCAGTCGACCATCCGCGCCTCCTCGGCGCCGTACTGCTTGGCCCGTTCCGGGACGCTGTCCAGGTCGGGTTCGTCGTACTGGCCGAGGTCGGCGGTGTAGGTGTAGGGGATCGCTCCCTTCTCCCGCATCCAGGCCACCGCGGCAGATGTGTCCAGCCCACCGGAGAAGGCGATACCGACTCGTTCACCGACGGGGAGGCTGGTCAACACCTTCGACATGGCCGGTCACGCTAGCGACGAGCACCCCTCGGCCGACGGTAGGGAACCGCGGCGCCCCCTGCCGACGTCGAATCGGCAAGGATTCCGGAACCGCCGGACGGGAGGGCAGACGTGGTGAGCTCACGAACGAGGACGAAGCGGCGGATCGCCGTGCTCACCGGCGCCGCCCTGCTCGTCGGAGCGTGCAGTTCCGGGGGGAGCAAGGCGTCGCCGACGACGACCACCTCGCCGCCGCCGACGACGACGACCGACATAGGGAGGCAAGCCGTGCCCGGAAGCACCACCGGACCGGACGGGCGGCTGGCCATGCGCCTCAGCCAAGGCCGACCTCCAGCCCCGACGGCACCGATCGCGACCGTCGACGGGACGCCGTTGAGCGATGCGGAGATCGCCACGGTCGTCGATCGGCTCCCACCGTGGTCGCCCCCGGCGAGCGACAGTGACACGTTCTCCTGGCCGGCGCAGAGCCTCGAACGGCCGCGCACCGGGGCGACCGTCGACGTGCCGTTCCCCGCCCGCGAGCCGGTCGCGCCGCCGATCGTCGGGACGGGACCCCTCAGCGTCGTCCGCCACCAGCCCGACGGCCCGGTATCCGTCGCCGCGTTCGTCAGCATCACCTTCGACCAGCCGATGGTCCCCGTCGGCACGGTCGGCGATCTCGCCGCGGCGGAGGTCCCGGCGACGATCACCCCGGCGATCCCGGGACACTGGCAGTGGATCGGGACGCGCACGCTGCGCTTCGACGCCGACGC
>CAZQEJ010000056.1:5264-10298 GCA_964592165.1 uncultured Ilumatobacteraceae bacterium
CGACGCCGACGCAGACGCAGGCGTCGCCGACCGGCTGCCGATGGCCACCGACTACCGGGTGGAGGTTCCCGCGGGCACCGCCTCGGCGACCGGGGCGACGCTCGACGCGACGGTCTCCTTCGAGTTCAGCACCCCGCCGGCGACGGTCACCTCCTTCGCCCCAGGCGGCGAGTCGCTCGCCCTCGACACCGTCTTCGTCGCCACGTTCGACCAGCGCGTCGACCCCTCCGCCGTCCTCGCCGCGACGACGTTGCGCGCCGACGGCGAACCGCGCCCGCTGCGCCTGGCGACGACGGCGGAGATCGACGCCGATGCCCGGGCGCGCAACATCGCCGAGGTCGCCCCCGAAGGGCGGTGGATCGCCTTCCGGGCGAGCGACCCACTGCCGGCCGACGCGGCGATCGACATCGACCTCGGCCCGGGGCTGCCCTCGGCCGAAGGGCCGTCGACCTCGGAGACCGCGCAGACCTACACAGCACGCACCTATGCCCCGCTGCGCGTCGTCTCCACCGGGTGCGCAGGGCCGTGCACTCCCGACGACTCACTGCCGATCGAGCTGAACAACCCGCTCGACCTCGACGTGTTCGATCCGGGATCGGTGCGCGTCGATCCACCGATCGAGTCGGTCAACGTCACCGCCTACGGCTCGACGATCGTCATCGGCGGCGCCCTGCGCGGCTCGACGACCTACACCGTCACCCTCCCGTCGACGTTGACCGACGTCCACGGCCAGACCCTCGGCGCCGACGACTCACGCCGGATCGCTGTCGGGCCGGCCCGGCCGGCGCTCCTGCCGTTCACCTTCCCCCTGACGACCCTCGACCCCGGCGCACCGACCCCAGGGGTGACGATCCGCACCGTCAACCATTCCCGGGTCCAGGTCCGCACGTACGCCGTCGACCCCTCCGACTGGGAGGCGTTCACCGACTACGCGTCGACCATGTACGGCCCCCGCCAGAAGCCTGCTCCGGAATGGGAGGAGATCGACGAGCGCTGGGTGACGATGCCCGCCGAGCGCGACGTGGTCGTCGAGCAGACCGTCGACCTGACGAGCGACCTGCGCGGCCGCCGAGCCGTCGCCGTCGTCGTCGAGACCGAGGAGACGTACTCGGAGGACGACCCGGAGTTCTGGTCGAACCGGCCGACGGCGACCTGGGTGCAGTCGACCCGCCTCGCCGTCGACGGGTTCCCCGATGCGGGCAACCTCACCGTGTGGGTCACCGACCTGGCCAGCGGAGCGCCGGCGCCCGGCGTCGAGATCCACCTCGGGAGCGCGTCGGCGACGACCGACGACGACGGGCTGGCGACGGTCGCCCTCCCTGAGGCCGACACGCCCGTCCTCGTCGCGACCAAGGGCGACGACGAGGCGATCCTCCCCGCCGGGTACTACGGCGACACGTGGCACCGCTCGTCGCGCGCCGACACCACACTGTGGTACACGTTCGACGACCGGGGCACGTACCGCCCCGGGGAGACCCTCACCGTCAAGGGATGGGTGAGGGTTCTCGGAACGAGCACCGACCGGCAGTTGGCCATCCCCCGCCGACCGGCGACGGTGGGGTACACCGTTCACGACGGCCAGTACGTGGAGATCGCCTCCGGTTCGGTCGACCTCGACGCGAGCGGTGGCTTCGACCTCAGCGTGGCGATCCCCGCCGGGGCGAACACCGGTGAGTCGTGGATCGACCTGACCCTCGACGCGCCCGGCATCGAAACGTCGGGGTTCGGTCATCGCTTCCGCATCGAGGAGTACCGGCGGCCGGCGTTCGAGGTGACCACCCGCGCCGACGGCAGCGAGCCGTACGTCTCCTCCAACCCGCTGACCGTCAGCACGGCGGCGACCTACTACGCCGGGGGCCCGCTCGCCGACGCGCCGGTGAGCTGGCAGGTGCAGACGTCCGAGGCGAGCTACGCACCCCCGGGGTGGGACACGTTCACGTTCGGGGTGTGGACCCCGTGGTGGCGCCGGGCGCCGTACTCGGCGGCCACCGGTGGGCTCATCGATCGCGGCAAGCCGGGCATCGTCGGAACCGACGCGACGACCGAGATGTTCACCGGATCGACCGACGGCAGCGGCGAGCACCACCTGCAGATCGACTTCTCCGGCGCGGACGGGGTGCTCCCCGACCTGCCCCAGTCGATCAGCGCGCAGTCAACGGTCACCGACGTCGACCGCCAGGCGTGGGCCTCGACGACCTCGGTGCTCGTCCACCCCTCCACGCTGTACGTCGGGCTGCGCACGGCACGCACGTTCGTCCGCTCCGGGGAGGATCTGCCGGTGGAGGCAATCGTCACCGGGATCGACGGCCAGGCCGTCGCCGGGCGGGAAGCGACGCTGACCGCCGCCCGCCTCGTCGAGCGGTACCGGGCAGGGGAGTGGGTGACCGAGGCGCTCGACCCGCAGACGTGCACGGTCACCTCCACCACCGAACCCTCGTCGTGCACGTTCTCCTCCCTCGCCGCGGGCCGCTACCGGATCAGCGCGACGGTCACCGACGACGCCCAGGCGACGAGCCGCAGCGAGCTGACGGTGTGGGTGGCCGGTGCGGGCGCGGCGCCGGCGCGCACCCTCACCGCCGATGCGTTGACGATCGTCCCCGACCGGGAGACGTACCCGGTGGGGGAGACCGCCGAGCTGCTCGTCGGCGCACCGTTCGACGGCCACGGGACGGCGGTCCTCAGCCGCGGCGCGATCGTCGACACGATCGGCTTCGAGGTGACCGGTGGCTCGGCCGTCGTCCCGATCCCGATCCGCGAGGCATGGGTTCCCAACCTGGACGTGACGATCGAGGTCGTCGGCAGCGCGCCGCGCACCGCCGACGACGGCAGCCCATTGCCCGACGCGGCTCCCCGCCCGGCGTACGCCACCGGGTCGATCACGCTGCCCGTGTCGACGGCGACGCGTACCCTCACCGTCGAGGCCGTCCCCCGGTCCGACACGCTGACCCCCGGGTCGTCGACGACCCTCGATCTGCGCGTCAGCGGGCCTGACGGCTCGCCGGTCGGTGGTGCATCGCTCGCCGTCGCCGTCGCCGACGAAGCCGTCCTCGCCCTCACCGGCTACGAGCTCCCCGACCCGTTGGCGGTGTTCTACGCGCCGATCCCGAGCGAGCTGTACTCGGCCCGCTACGGACGTGAGTCGGTCACGTTGAGCAGTCCGGCGGACCTGGTGGGCAGAGGTGACATGGGAGCGCCGCCGGAGACGCCCGCTGCTGGGAACACGGCCGGCGGAGCTGCGCCGGCGAGCCGCGAGGCCGGCGCGGCGGACAGCGCGGCCTTCTCCGAGGCCGGTGCGGACGGCACGATCGGTGTCCGCCAGGACTTCTCCCCGCTGGCCGTGTTCCGCCCGTCGGTGACGACCGCGGCCGATGGCACGGCGAGCGTCGAAGTTCCCCTGCCGGACAACCTGACCCGCTACCGGGTGATGGTCGTGGCCGTCGACGGCGCGGCCCACTTTGGCTCGACGACCGCCTCGATCACGGCCCGCCTGCCGCTGATGATCCGCCCGTCCGCGCCGCGCTTCGCCAACTTCGGCGACCACTTCGAGCTGCCCGTCGTCGTCCACAACCAGAGCTCGGTGCCGGTGTCGGTCGACGTCGTCGTCCAGGCGGGGAACCTCGCCCTCGACGGTCCCGCGGGCAAGCGTGTGAACGTTCCGGCCGAGGAGCGGGTCGAGGTCCGCTTCCCGATCAGCACCATCGCCGCCGATGATGCCGCGCTGCGCGTCGCCGGCGTCGGCGGGGGAGCGGCCGACGCCGCGCTCATCGAGCTGCCGGTGTACACCCCGGCGACCGCCGAGGCGTTCGCCACCTACGGGACTCTCGACGGCGACGCGGCGATCGTCCAGCCGGTCGTGGCCCCGACCGACGCCGTCCCCGCGTTCGGCGGGTTGGAGGTGAGCACGTCGTCGACCGCGCTGCAAGCGCTGACCGATGCCGTGATCTACCTCGACACCTACCCCTACCGCTCGGCCGACGGCCTCGCCGCACGGATCACGGGTGTCGCCGCGCTGCGCGACGTTCTCGAGGCGTTCTCCGCGGCCGGGTTGCCGCCGGCGGCGGAGCTCGACGCGGCGGTCACGCGCGACATCGCCGATCTCGCTGCCCTGCAAGGCGGCGACGGCGGCTTCGGGTACTGGGCGGCCGGGAACCGCTCCTCGCCGTACGTCTCGGTGCAGGCGACGCACGCGCTCGTCCTCGCCCAGCTCGCCGGGTACACCGTCCCCGCGGGCGTGCTCGACGCGGCACGCGGTTACCTCACGCGGATCGACGACGCGCTCGTCGACTACCCGGCCGACGCGGCCGACGCGATCCGCGCCTACGCCCTGAACGTGCGCGCCCTCGCGGGCGACCGCGACCCGGATCGCGCCCTCGCCCTGTGGCAGGCCCGGGGGGACAAGCTCCCGCTCGACGCGATCGCCTGGCTGTGGCCGGTGCTCGACGACCGCCGGGCGGAGGCCGACATCGCCCGCCTGGTGGCCAACCGTGCGGTGGAGACGGCCGGCGCGGCGAGCTTCGCCAACGGCTTCAGCGACGACGGCGCGGCGGTCGTGCTGCCCTCGGACCGGCGCACCGACGCTCTCGTCCTGGACGCCCTGATCGGGCGCGAGCCGAAGAGCGACCTGATCCCCAAGGTGGCCACCGGGCTGCTCGCCCAACGGACCGCCGGGCGATGGGCGAACGTGCAGGAGAACGCGTTCGTCCTCCTCGCCCTCCACCGCTACTTCGTCACCTACGAGGCGCAGACCCCCGCGTTCGATGCCAGGGTGTGGCTCGGCGAGCGCTTCGCCGGGGAGCACCGCTTCGAGGGCCGCTCGACCGACCGGGTGCGCATCTCGGTCCCCACGGCGACGTTGATCGACACCGGTGACGCCGACCTGACGATCGCCGAGCAGGGGAGCGGCCGGCTCTACTACCGCATCGGGCTGCGCTACGCCCCGAGCGACCTGCATCTCGACCCGCTCGATCGAGGGTTCGTCGTCGGGCGCACCTACGAGGCCGTCGACGATCCCGGCGACGTGAGCCGCGACCCCGA
>CAZQEJ010000056.1:10398-17730 GCA_964592165.1 uncultured Ilumatobacteraceae bacterium
GTGGTTCGACCACCAGAACCTGCGCGACGACCGCGCCGAGGCGTTCGCCGACCTGTTGCCGGCCGGGACGTACGACTACAGCTACGTCACCCGGGCGACGACCCCCGGCACGTTCGTCGTCCCCCCGACCCGAGCGGAGGAGATCTACACCCCCGAGACGTTCGGTCGCTCGGCCACCGACACGGTGGTCATCAGCGGCTGAGATCGAAGGTGACCACGATCGGCCGCATGCGTCCGACGTTGCTCCGGATCAGGCGATGCGCTCGATCCCCCCATAGCCATCGAATCCGCTGTAGCCCTGCTCGATCTCGGCGAGCATCTCGGACACATCACCCGTGGGGAACGCATGCCGAGTTGCAGCCCGGATCGCCGCGAGCTTGCGCGCCGGATCGCTGACCCTCCGTTCCCGCCGGGCCCGCGCCAGCACCTGACGCACCCACTCCGACGTCGTCATTCCGTCGCGCGCAGCAAGGTCGGTCAACTCCTCGAAGTCGTCGTCATCGAGCACGACCTGCAGGCGCTTACTCATACCAGCGCGGATCATACTCACCACGCGGATGCTCACGGCATGGATGTCACGATCCGAGACCCGGGTAGTCGAGGCCACTTACTGACATAACGACGATTATCGGCGTTTAGGGGGCCGGACGTGGGGTCAGGGCTTCGGCCACACGTACCGTGCCCCGCCGCGCAGGCGCGCGTTGAGCCAGCGCCGGGCGGGCCGTTCGACCACCGCGAAGCTGGCCAGCGAGGCCAACGTGGTGAAGAACAACTGACGGCCGAGGGTCACCGCGCCATCCCACCCGTGGTCGCCGCCGGCGATGATCGCCACCCCGATGACGTAGTGCCACAGGTAGATCGAGTAGCTCCGCTCGCCGACGTAGCGCAGCGGCCGCAACTCGAGCAGCCAGCGGACCGGATGCGGTGCGGCACGGACGATCAGTGCGTAGATCAGCACCGCAGACGCGAGCGAGGCGAGCGGGACGACGAGGGCGAGGCTCGGTACCCGCCAGGTGTACCAACCCGGGACGGTGACCGGGACTGCGGCGAGCACGGCGAGGGCGAGCCACGACGCGGAGTACAGGCGCTGGCGGACGCGCAACGCGGTCGCCTGCCAAGCGAAGGCGATCGCCACCCCCAGGAGCAACCCGTCGATCCGGAACCAGGTGAGCACATAGACCCGCGTCGCGGAGATCCCGGAGGCAAGGCCTACGACGCGCAACGCGGCGACGAACAGTGCGAACAGTGCCGCGGTCGCCGCCGCGGCGCGCCGCGGGGCGACGATCAGCGCCCAGATGGCGAATGGTACGACGAGGTAGAACTGCCATTCCACGGACAGCGACCAGAAGTGGGCGAACGCGCGGTTGTCCGTCAGGTCAAACGCGGCGGCAATGTTGTACACCTGCAGCACGGCGGCGACCATCGAGTTCTGCACGCGCCGGGTGATCTCGTCGTCGTGCAGGTACGTC
Source organism: uncultured Ilumatobacteraceae bacterium (assembly GCA_964592165.1). Classification (GTDB taxonomy): domain Bacteria; phylum Actinomycetota; class Acidimicrobiia; order Acidimicrobiales; family Ilumatobacteraceae; genus JAWKHV01. Next base: position 11,868 of record CAZQEJ010000056.1, read on the forward strand.
CACGTGCCGATGAAGGCGATGAGGACGAACAGAGCGGGCAACAAGCGCGAGGCGCGCCGGGCGTAGAACCGCCAGTCGATGACCGGTGCTCCCGCGTGATCGACGAGGCGCAGAACGCTCGCGGTGACCACGAAGCCGCTGATCACGAAGAAGACGTCGACCCCGATCCATCCCCCAGCGAAGCCCGGGACGTGGAAGTGGTAGGCGACGACGGCGAGCACGGCGAGGCCGCGCAGGCCGTCGAGTCCGGGCCAGTAGCCCGTCGGCCGGGGCAGCCGCCCCGGGAATGTCGCCGGCCCAGCGGCCGCGGAGCGAGTCACCGTCGCGGTCACCCGCCAAGTATCGCGACCTCGACCGTCACAGGGCCCTCCGTTTGACTCAAGGGATCGTCCAGATCCGCCGCCACCGGAGTCGCTGGGAGGTCGTCTAGTGGTCGTCCGCGTCACCCTGGACGCACTCTCGATTCCCTTCCGCATGTGTGGGAGAATCTGCTGACGGCTCATCAGATCGCCCGTTGCGTAGTCGACCAAGGAATTCATGACTACTTTGCGTGGCGGTACATCGATTGACCGCGCGGTCAATCGCGGGTAGCATTGGGCCACGCAACGGATCGGGGGCATCCGGGACCGGGACGAGGCACCAGGCCGGAACGGTCCAGCCACCCGCTCGACCAAGGGGGTAGCCATGACGGCAGTCGAGTTCTCGCGTGTGCACGAGGCGAACGACTGGACATCCCGGGCAGCGTGCCGCGGCCTGACCACGCTGTTCTTCCCCCCTTCCGCGGAGCGACCCCAGGCCCGCGAGCGACGCGAGGCCCTCGCCCGGGCGGTGTGCGAGTCGTGCCCCGTCCACGCCGAGTGCCGCGACTACGCCCGGACGAACCACGAATACGGCTTCTGGGGGGGCGAGAGCGAGAACGAACGGCACGCCGCCGGCTACCGCCTGATCGCCCCGATCGGGACCCGCTCCCGCACCAACCTCGCCAGCTGACCACGAGCCCACGGGCGGACGCAGCCATCATCGTCCCGTGACCGGGCCCCCGTCCTCCGCCCACATCGAGGCGCTGCACGCTGCCTGGGGGGCCTACGACGCGAGCAGCCCGATCATCGCCGTGGTCGAGGTCTCCACCCACGTGTCGACGAACCGCGTCTACCGGATCGAGCTCGCCGACCGCCGCCGGTACATCGCCAAGGTGTCCTCCTACGGCTCGTACTTCTTGTTCGCCGAAGATCATGACCGCCTGTACCGGATGTCTCACCTGCTGCGCGGCACACGATTCGACGGCCTCCTCGCCGACGTGCTCGGCGTCGGCGGCCGGGCCTACACGTGGTACGACGGCACTCTGTGGGTCGCCTTCTACGAAGAGGTACCCCGCCGCGCCGCGCTTCCCCCCCGCCTGGGCGGTGCCGCGATCGAGAACCTCGCCCGGGAGATCGCCGAGCTCCACATGACCTGTGCGTCGATCGCCGCGGGCATCCCCCCGACGTCGAACTCGGTCAAGTCCGACGCGATCCACCTCTTCGACCTGCTCGGCGATCCGTTCGCGGCGCGCACCTTCGGGATCGCGCGCGAGCACGTCGCTGTCCTGCGCGGGCACACCCACGAGTTCTTGATGAACCTCGAACGAGTGCACTACGACGAGTGGCCGAAGGTCCCCATCCTTGTCGACTGGAACCTGGGCAACTTCTCCGTCGAATACCTCCCGTCCGGCGAGTTCCGGCTCTTCTCCCGCTGGGACTACGACTGGTTCCGGATGGAGTCCCGCCTGTTCGACTTCTACTTCTTGTCGCGCGTGTCCAGTTCCACCGGTGACCGTACGCACTGGACGTACTCCTGGCACACGCTCCTCGAACCCGGGTTCCGCCGCTTCCTCGCCGCCTACCACGAGGTCAACCCGCTGAGCAGGGACGACATCGAGTTCCTGCCCGAGGTGTACCGCTTCTTCGTCCTCAACTACGTGATCCGTGAAGGAGCCAAGTTCTTCCGTCGCGACCTGTGCGCGCAGTTCCGCCGCCAGGCGGCAACGACATATCTCCCGTCGTTTCGCGAGCTCGACATCACCCCGCTGCTGTCGATCGTGAGCTAGAAGGAGGCGATGGACGTCTACATCGTCGGCAGCGCGAACCTCGATCTCGTCGCCCGCGCGCCGCGCCTGCCCGGGCCCGGCGAGACGGTGCTCGGTCACGACTTCTTCGAGGCCCCCGGCGGCAAGGGCCTCAACCAGGCCGTGGCCGCGGCCCGCAGCGGGGCCCGCGTCGGGTTCCTGGGGATGGTCGGCACGGACAATGCCGGCGACGTGCTCCGTGCCGTGCTCGATGCGGAGGCGATCGACACGACGACCCTGGGGGCCTCGTCGCGCCCGACCGGGCGAGCCCTGATCGGTGTCAGCGACGACGGGGAGAACTCGATCATCGTCGTCCCTGGGGCGAACGCCGAGGTCCTCCCCCGGGCCGTCACGCTGCACGGCACCCGCCTGGCCAGCGCCTCGGTCGTCCTCGCCCAGCTCGAGGTCCCCGTGGAGACGGTGATCGCCGCGTTCGACGTCGCTCGTCACGTCGGGGCGACGACGATCCTCAACCCTGCCCCGGCCACTCCCCTGCCCGGCGAGCTGCTCGCCCTGGTCGACATCTGCGTTCCCAACGAGCACGAGGCAGAACTGATCGGCGGCGCCGACGCTTTGCTCGCCGCCGGAGCGACGACGGTGATCACCACACTCGGCCGCCGGGGAGCGCGGGTGACCGACGCGAGCGGGAGCCGGCACGTGCCGACGTTCGCCGTCGAGCCGGTGGACACCACGGGGGCTGGGGACTCCTTCGTCGGTGGCCTGGCGGCACGCCTCGCTCTCGGCGACGGGCTCGACATCGCCCTGCCGTGGGCGTCGGCGGCCGGCGCGCTGGCCACGACGAAGTCCGGCGCTGTGCCGTCGATCCCCCGCGCGGAGGCGATCCGCGCTCTTCTCGCCGGGCGCTGAACACCCACCGCGCGCTCACCGCGTCCCCCGGTGGACCACCACCGGCGCCCCCGGCGGGGCGCTTCGGCGAGCTCAGCGGCGGTCACGCAGCGTCACCGCCGCCCAGCCGTCGAGCGTCAACGTGGTCTCCACCCGGAGCGGGGCGAGCGCGGCCAGGACGTGCTCGTGGCGCCCGGCGAGGATCCCGCTGATCACCACTGCACCGCCCGCCGCGAGCAGCCGGCGCATCTCCGAGGCGAGACGGACCAGGACCGGAGCGAGGATGTTGGCAACGATCACGTCGTAGGGCCCGGTGAGCTCCTCCAACGACCACAGCCCAGCTCGGACCAGCTCCCCGACGCCGTTGCGCGCCGCGTTCGCCCGCGCTGCGGGCAGCGCCGCGGGATGGATGTCCATGGCGTCGACGACCTGCGCCCCGTTCAGCGCACCGATCACCGACAACACGCCGCTCCCGCAGCCGACGTCGAGGAGGCGGGCCCCCGGCCCGAGCACGGCGAGCATCGCCCGTGCGCTGAGCACCGTCGTCGGGTGGTCACCGAGGCCGAAGGTCTCCCCCGGTTCGATGCGCACCCGGCGCGCCCCTGGCGGCACCTGGCCGTCGATCCACGCCGGTTCGACGTAGAGGTCGTCGGTGATCCGTGTCGCCACGGCGAAGTCCCGCCACGTGCCGGCGACGGCTTCGTCGACCACGACCAGTTCCCATCGCCACCGTTGCGGCCAACCGGCGAGCAACACGGCGACCGCTGACGGATCGTCGCCGAGCGCGGTCCACAACTCGGTCCCCGCGGGACCGCCGCGCTCCTCCACGGCGAGCACACCCAAGGCCCACAACGCGTCGGCGACGATCTCCGCCTCCACGGCAGGGGGTCGTACGACCAAGGCGAGCACGAGCGGCGACGCGTCCCGTCAACCGACCCGGCGCAGGCCGCGATACTGCTCGACCTTGACCAGGTACGCCTGGACACCTTCGGCGATGTCTTCCTCGCGGGCTCGCCCTTCGCGGATCGTCACCGGCGAACCCGCGGCGAGCGCCCCACGGGGAACGATCGTCCCGTTGAGCACGACGCTGTTCGCGGCGACGATCGCTCCGCTGTGGACGACGACGCGGTGGAGCACGACCGATCCCGAACCGATCAGTGCGCCGGACTCGATCGTGCATCCTTCGAGGTGCACGATGTGCCCGATCACGCAGCCGTCGCCGACGACCGTCGGATGTTCGGCCGTCACGTGGAGCACCGAGTTGTCCTGGATCGAGGTCCGCTCCCCCACCGTGATCTGTCCGGTGTCGCCGCGCAACACCGCCCCCGGCCAGATCGAGGATCTCGCTCCGATCGCCACCCGGCCGATGATCACCGCGTCCGGGTGGACGAACGCCTCGGGATGGATCTCGGGCACGGCGTCACCGAGCGCGTAGACGGGCATGCCCGACGACCGTAGCGACCGGCGGCCACCCCGACATCGCCGGCGCGCTCCACACGCCCCCGACCAGCGCAGTGGGACCACGCCCCGAGCAGCGGATACGGTGACTGACCATGTCCCGACGGATCGACATCGAGCTGACCAGCGCCCGCGACGACGGTTCTTGGACATGGCGCGCCGCCGGTGCGCAGAAGCCCAAGGGTGTCCTCGACGGATCGATCCTGCCCGAGGGATCGAAGGCCGGCGATGTGCTCAAGGTCGACGTGGAGACCGAAGTCGACGGGATCACCGTCCTCGGCGTCGTCCTGCCGGCCCGGGCCCGGCGTGACGCGGAGCGGATCGAGCTGCTCGGCTCGGACCGTCCCTTCGAGCCGGTCACCCAGACGCTCGCCCGCCGCGAACGCAGCGACCGCCCGCGCCGCGACCGCGATCGGGATCGTCCCCGGGGGCGCGGTGAGGACCGCCCGCGCCGGGATGGGCCCGGCGCCGATCGTGGCCCACGCCCCGACGGAGCCCGCTCCGGCGATCGCGGCCCGGGCCGCAACCGGCCGTCGCGGCCCCGCTTCGACCCGCCGCCCGAGCTGCCCCAGCGGCCCCGCCCGAAGCGGCTCAAGCCGGGCAAGGCGCACCGCAACGCGGTGCTCGCCGCACTGCCCGAAGAGCAACGCCCGATCGCCGAGAAGGCACTTGCCGGAGGGATCCCCGCGGTGCGTCAGGCCGTCAACGAGCAGAACGCCGCGCTGCGCGCCGAGGGGAAGACCGAGGTCCCCGCAGCCGGTCTGTTGAAGATGGCCGAGGAGCTCCTTCCCCGCCTGCGCGTCGCCGAATGGCTCGACCGGGCCGACGCGGCCAAGGCCGATCTCACCGAACTGGACCTGCGCGACCTGCGCTCCGTCGTCGCCGCCGGGGAGGACCCCGTCGTCGCCCGTGACGAATCCACCCGGGAGCTCGCCGCCGAACTGAAGGCGGCGTTGGCCTCCAAGCAGGAGACGGCGACGAGCGAATGGCTGGAGGACATCGGTGCCGCTCTCGGGGTCGGACGGGTGATCCGCGCCCTGAAGCTGTCTGCCGAGCCGCCCAAGGCGGGAGTCCGCTTCCCTCCCGAGCTCGGCGCCCAACTCGCCGGGGCGGCCACCGCCTCGCTGACCGTCGAGGCGACGGCCGAGCGCTGGTCGGCCGTGCTCGAAGCGGTTGCCTTCTCCCCGATCCGGGCCGCAGTCACACCCCCCGCTCCCGCCGATCAGACGACCGACGAGCTGCGCTCGACCGTGACCCGCCTCGCCGCGCTGATCCCCCAGATCGCCGCTCTGTTCGGGATCACCCCCACGCCCGGAGGGCAGCCGCCCAAGCCGCTGCGTCCGACGCGCAAGGGCGACCAGCGCAAGCCTGCGGGGGGAGCGGCGAAGCGTCCTGGCAACCCTCGCCGGTCCCCCGCCGAGGCTCCCTCCGCGGCTGAACGTGCCCCCGAGGAGG
>CAZQEJ010000057.1:0-17700 GCA_964592165.1 uncultured Ilumatobacteraceae bacterium
GGGCTGGGCGTGCTCCGTCGCCGGCCCGACGCCCGGTGGCGGATCACCCCGGCCGACGCGGAGCATCTGGCGGCCGTGCAGCAGGAGTTGATCGACGCCACCGCCGGTCTCCTGCGACCTGGCGGACGGTTCGTGTACAGCGTGTGCACACTCACCGCGGCGGAGTCGATCGCGCTCCGCTTCCCTGACTGGCCGACCCTGGAACCGCCCGGACCGCCGTGGCGGCCATACGGTCGGGGAGCGCGGTTGTTGCCTCAGGACGCCGGCAGCGACGGGATGACGATCATCCGCCTGCGCCGCCCGGGGTGAGGGGCGTCGCTGCGGGCTACGGTGCGAGTGGTGACCGACCAACGACGAGCGTTGCAGGCCAAGGTGCTCACCGTCTCCGACGGCGTCGCCCACGGGGCACGGGAGGATCGCTCGGGTCAAGCGCTCGTCGAACAACTCTCCAGCGCGGGGTTCACCGTGGCCGAGCACCGGGTCAGCCCGGATGGGAGCAACGAGGTCGCCGCCGCGCTGACGGTGATGGCCGCCGGCTTCGCCGGGGTGATCGTGACCACCGGCGGCACCGGGTTCGCGCCGCGGGACCAGACTCCGGAGGGGACCCGGGCGGTGATCGAGCGCGAGGCCCCGGGCCTGGCCGAGGCGATGCGCCTGGTCAACCCGCTCGGCCGGCTGTCCCGCGGCATCGCCGGGATCCGCGGCGGAGCGATCATCTGCAACACCCCCGGCTCACCGAAGGGCTGCGTCGAACAACTCGGGGCGATCCTCGACGTGTTGCCCCACGCGCTCGCCCTGCTTCACGCCGAGCCGACGGACCACTGATCTCGCTGCGCCTCCCCCGTCAGGACAAAGGACGCGGGCTCGATCAGAAGAGGGGGAGTGGGTCGAAGGCCGACCCCACGATGGGGACGGGATCGGAGGTGAGCCACGTGCCGAGGACGGCCGCGTACAGCCGGCGGGGATCGGTGGTGGCGACGAGGTTGCCGTGATCATCGAGCGCACCGAGTGACGGCGGGGCGCCATAGCGGCCGCCGCGCACCGCCGGACCGATCACGAAGTGCGCGGCGGCCGTGCCGTGGTCTGTGCCGGTGCCGTTCTCCGCAGCCCGGCGCCCGAACTCGGATGTGGTCATCACCACGGCGCGCTCCCCGGCGCCGGCGCGCTCGAGCGTGTCGAAGAGAGCGCCTATCCCGGCATCGAGCGCGGCGAGCAACGGGGGGTGACGTTCGGCGAGCCCTTCGTGGGTGTCGTAGTCCCCGTTGCCGGAGACGACGATCACCTGCGGCGGGTCGGCGGAGGCGATCAACTGGGCGGCAAGCCGCATCGAGGCGACCGTTGCCGAACTGGCTGGAGGATCGTCGGTGAGCTCCCCAGGGGTCTCGCCATCGAACCCGGCGAGGTCGGCGGCGAGCCGTTGGCGGGCGGTGAGGGCGTCGCCGATCGAAGCCTGCAGCCTCCCCGTCGCCGTGCTCGGATCGGGGGATCGGGGGCTGAGCCGAGCCCACGCCTCGACGTACGCGTCGGGCTCGCCCACCCAGCGCGGCGGGCGAGGCTGGAGGCCCCCCTGATCGACGATCGAGATCGCGCTCGACGCCCTGCCGACCATCGCCGGTGACAGGGAGGAGCCGATCGTGATCCCCGCCAAGGGATTCGCCTCTCCGACGGCGCGGTCGAGGTAGCGGCCGATCCATCCGGTGCCGTCGCCGCCGTCGGTCGTGGCCGTCCACCAGCGGGCGAGGGAGGCGAAGTGCGACAGATCAGGGTCCGGGAAACCGAGCCCTTCGACGATCGCCACCTGGCCGCGCCGGTACAGGGAAGCGACCTCTTCCAACTGGGGCGCGAGGCCGATCGAGTCGTCGAGGACGATCGGATCGCCGACGCCGAGAGAAGGGCGCAGCGTGCGGTACGCCGGATCGGCATAGGGGACGACGGTGTTCAGCGAGTCGTTCCCACCGCCGAGTTCGACGACGACGAGGGTCCGGCCGGCGGCAGCGGCGGGGGCCGCCATGGTGGGGGAGGTGGTGGGGGCGGTCGCCACGGAGGTCGCCGGAGCCGGCGGCGACGCGCCGGGGGTGCCGGCGGTCGGTGAGCCGTGGCGCCAGACCGTCATCGAGTACCCCCCGGCGGCCAGCGCGCCGGCGCCGATGCCGAGCCCGTTGAGGAAGCGGCGGCGGGAGATGCGGGTCATCGCCGGTCTCCGCTCCGGTCGGGAGCCGGACAGGGGAACGGTTGCCGGGTGGGTGTGGTGGTGCTCACGCGAGGGCGAACTCCGGGCAGGTGGCGACCAGGGCGAAGCGACGCGCCGGGTCACGTTCGGCGGCGAGCGCGGCGCGGGTCTCGGTGCTGACGTCGAACAGGCCGAAGCGGGCGAGGAGAGCGTCGTCGCCAGCTGGGACCGGTGGTGCGGAGGGGAGCGCACCGAGCAGTTCGACGTGACGGGTGAGCTCGCCGGGTCCTGCCAACCGCGGGCCCTTGGGGAACCCGGCAACGTTCGGCGGGACGAAGGGCAGTGCGCTCATCGCCTGCAGCGCACCGGCGAGCGAGCCGGCCTTGGCCCTCCTGGCCACCCGGCCGAGAGCGACCGTCGATGCCCCGGCGGCCTGGGCGATGGCCACGGTGCGCTCGACGGGTGAGCGGAACTTGGCCCGCACCGCGGCGTCGGAGCGGAACGCCGGCGTCGCTGTGATCGCCTTGGCCAGGGCGAGGATCTGCCAGTCGGCGGCGAACCCCGCGGCCAGTGCGTCGAGGGTCGTCCCGTCGGGTTCGAGCCCGACGAGTTCGCGAAACAGCTTGGCGGCGATGAAGCGGGGAGTCGCCGGCTGTTCGAGGATCACCTCCAGTGCTCCGGGGAGGTCGAACGCTGCGCTGCGCCCGAACAGCGTCACCTCGGCGTCGTCGTGCCGGCGAGGGACAAACGCCGACTGCCACGGTGCGGCGGCGATCCCGCTCCACTTCGTCCCGGGTACGTCGATCACCCAACCGGTGAAGGCCCGCGACGCGGCGACGACGTCATCTTGGGTGTAGCCGCCCGTGCGGCCCATGGTGAACAACTCGAGGCATTCCCGCCCGAAGTTCTCGTTGCGCTGCTTGACGGAGCTCTTTGCCCCGTCGAGGTAGATCAACATCGCCGGGTCGGTGGCGATCGCTCCGAGCAGGTCGGCGAAGCTGCCCGTAGCCAGGGCCCGGATCGTGTGGTGTTGGCGGACCATCAGGTAGGGGACCTTGACCTTGGCCAAGCTCGTCGCGAAGTGGTCGTGCCAGAACCAGATCAGTCTCTCCTCGATCGGCCGGCTGGGGGTGATCATCCGTTCGAACCACCAGGTGATCGCCGATCCGATCACCTGGGGGTCACGTCCCGACTTCGCGTCCGCCGGCGGATCGGGGACGGGCGCCATGGGCGACGGATCCCCGGTGCTGAACGCGGCGCCGATCGCCTCGTCGACGGATCCGAGACGATCGAGCCGGTCCGGGTGCGGTCCCATGGACAATCGCCGGACGACGTGGGCGATCCGCTCTCGCTCGCTTGGGGGGGCAGTCATCGACGACACTCTGCAGTCTGATCCTGTGGTCCGCTTGTGAGCCCGTCAGGTCGTCAGGGACGAGGCGCTGGGGATCGGGGTTCAGCGGTCGGCGGCGACGTGCTCCCAGCGCTCGATACCGTGTTCGATCCGGGCGATCAGTGTCTCGATCACCTTCACCCGGGCGTAGCGCTTCTGCTCGGCTTCGATCAGGTCCCACGGCGCGAGGTCGTGGTCGGTGAGGCGGAGCATGTCCTCGGCGGCCTCGGCGTACTCGGCGGCCTTGTTCCGGTTGCGCCAGTCCTCCTCGGTCAGCTTCCAGGCCCGCAACGGGTCGTCGCGCCGGCTCTCGAACCGGCGAAGTTGCTCGTCGGAGGAGATCTGCAGCCAGAACTTGACGACGATCACCCCTTCGAGCACGAGGGTCCGCTCGAAGGAGACGATCTCGTCGTACGCCCGGCTCCACTGCTCGTCACTGGCGAACCCCTCGACGCGCTCGACGAGCACCCGCCCGTACCAGCTGCGGTCGAACACGCACATCCCCCCGAGGCCGGGGATCTCCCGGTAGAAGCGGTAGAGGAAGTGGTGCCGCTTCTCGTCCGGTGTCGGCTTGGCGAATGCGGAGACCCGGTAGTGGCGGGGGTCGAGCGGTTCGACGACGCGCTTGATCGCCCCGCCCTTGCCGCCAGCATCGGAGCCTTCGAACACGACGAGCAACCCGGGCCCGATCCCACCGCCGAGTTGACCTCCGAGCCGCAGGCGCAGCCCGAGCAGGCGCTCCTGGCCGGCGGCGAGCCGCTTCTCGTAGTCCGCCCTGTCCAGGCGGAGCGACAGGTCGAGTTCGTCGAGCTGTCCCATGACAGGCGACACTAGGCCTACCGGGTAGTGGTCGGAGTCGATGGTCGGGCTGCAGCCACCGGTTCGTAGACTCGCCCGCCGTGCTCCGCCTCGTCCTTCCCAAGGGCTCCCTCGAACGGGCCACACTCGAGTTGTTCGAGGCTGCCGACCTACCCGTGACCCGCTCCTCCGCGGTCGACTACAAGGCCTCGATCGACGACCCGCGTGTCGTCGACGTGCGCATCTTGCGTCCGCAGGAGATCCCGGTGTACGTCGCCGAGGGGTTGTTCGACCTGGGGATCACCGGGCGTGACTGGGTCGAGGAGACGGCGAGCGACGTCGTCAGCCTCGGCGAGCTGCGCTACTCGAAGGCGACCAGCAACCCGATCAAGGTCGTCGTCGCCGTCGCCGAGGACGACCCGGCGCGGGTGATCGAGGACCTCGCCGCCGGCGTGCGCGTCTCCACCGAGTACCCCGGGCTGACGAAGCGCTTCTTCGCCTCGCGGGGGATCGATGCCAACGTTCGTCTCTCCCATGGGGCGACGGAGGCGAAGATCCCGGAGATCGCCGACGCGGTCGTCGAGATCACCGAGACTGGCCGCGCCCTGCACGCCGCAGGCCTGCGGATCATGGAGACGATCCTGTTCTCCTACACGGAGGTCGTCGCCAACCGCGCCGCCTACGCCGATCCGGACAAGCGTCACGCGATGGAGCAGTTGATGATCTTGCTCAGTGGAGCGCTCGACGCGCGGGGCAAGGTCCTCGTCAAGCTGAACGTCGCCGACGAGCGGCTCCCGGCCGTCCTCGAGATCCTCCCCGCGGCCAAGTCGCCGACGATCTCCCAACTCGCGGGCGGCGGTTTCGCCGTCGAGACGGTCGTCGAGAAGCGGTCGATCAACGTCCTCATCCCCGCGTTGAAGGACGCCGGAGCGACCGACCTGCTCGAGTTGCCGATCTCCAAGATCGTCTCGTGAACGGGCGGGTGAGCACGTTCGACGCGGGTCGGGGGTTAGGGGAGATCACCGCCGCCGATGGGACCGTGTACCCGTTCCACTGCACGCAGATCGCCGACGGGACACGTCTGATCGATGTCGGTGCATTGGTGCGCTTCGTGCTCATCCCCCGGCTCGGCCGCTTCGAGGCCGGGCAGATCGCTGCCGCCTGAGATGGCCCGCGTTCCGTCCCCGGGGGTGACGTCGGCGGAGCCGGCGCGCCCGGCGAGCCCGATGGCCGCGCGATTCGTGGAGATCATCCGCCTGCTCGTCCCCGGAGAGGTCGTCAGCTACGGCGACATCGCCGACGACGCCGGGTTCCACGGACGGGCCCGGGCCGTCGGCCACACGTTGGCGACCACCGACGAGGATCTGCCGTGGTGGCGGGTGGTCAACTCGGTCGGGCGGCTCGCTCCGGGCAAGGAAGCCGAACAGGCGGCGTGCCTGCGCGCCGAGGGCGTGACCGTGGTCGGCAGACGCGTCGTCGCCGCGGCTGCCGGGCGCTTCTCCGCGGCGGCGCGCCCGAGCGCGCCCGTCACCGGCCCGACGTCCTCCCCTGGATCTCGACGAAGGCCATCCTGATCTGCTGCAAGGCCTCGCGCAACGTGCCCGCATCGGGGCCCAGACGGTCGCCCAGGGTGTCCACCAAGGCGGTGAAGGCGTCGATCGCCAGTCTCGCCCCGCTGAGGTTCGGCGGGTCGGCGGAGAGGTGGATCGCCCCCAGCTCGTACAGACCCATCGCGTGGTTGGCGACGACGACCTCGGCGGGCGTCTCCGCCAGCCGGCGCCGGGTTTCGGCGAACATCTCGCTCGCCTCGGCGAACTCGTCGTCGCCCGCTGCCGTCCCGGCTGAGGCACCGCTCCCCGGCCCGTGTCGCTCCTCACCTGCACCATCGGGTGTCCACAGGCTGCTCACCCGCGCTACGCTAGCGGGGACAACTCAGGCGAAGTGGGGCCGCCGTCGGGCAGCCCCCACCCGGCCACGATCGAGTGCGCCCGGGTAGGTGCATCCTCTTTCGGGCCGCTCGCGGTCCGTTCGGTGGTGTCCGGCTTCGACCCGAACCATCGTTCAGATATGGGAGGAGCCCATTGCACAGGAGTGATCGGCCATAGCTGCGCCTCAGGTCAACGAGCCGCGGTACAACGAACGGATCCGGGCCCGCGAAGTGCGGGTGATCGGTCCGGAAGGGTCACAGCTGGGGATCAAGTCGCTTCCCGACGCGCTGTCGCTGGCCCGGGAGCTCGACCTCGATCTGGTCGAGGTCGCGCCCCTGGCCAATCCGCCGGTCTGCCGGATCATGGACTACGGCAAGTTCCGCTACGAAGAGTCGCAGAAGGCCAAGGAGTCACGGAAGAAGGCCACCCACATCTCCATCAAGGAGGTCAAGTTCCGACCGAAGATCGGGCAGGGCGACTTCGACACCAAGGTCCGCCACATCGTCGACTTCCTCGACGACGGGCACAAGGTGAAGGTCACCCTCCAGTTCCGGGGCCGGGAGATGGCCCATCCGGAGCTCGGGGCGAAGGTCCTCAACAACGTTGCCGCCCTCATCGCCGATGTCGGCAAGATCGAGGCCCACCCCCGCCAAGACGGGCGGAACATGACGATGGTTCTCGCGCCGGACCGCAAGCCGGTGCCCAAGCACAAAGATCAGCACAATCACGTCCCGCCGCCCTCCGGGGACGGCACGAGCGCAGCGAGCTGACGGTCCCGGAGGCTCGCTGCCGCCGGGACACGAGGCCGCAGGTGAGGACGGGCAACCGTCCCGTCGTCGCCCGCGGCCGCTTGCCGCACGAAGAATGGTGAACCCCCTATGCCCAAGATGAAGACCTCGAAGACGACCGCCAAGCGGTTCTCCAAGACCGGCAGCGGCAAGCTCCGCCGCCTGCAGCAGAACCGCCAGCACCTGTTCGAGAAGAAGCCGTCCACCCGCACGCGCCGGCTCGACGGGATGGTCGACGTCCATCCCGGCGACGCGCGCAAGATCAAGCGCCTGCTCGCCGAGCGCTGAGCGCGTAGCAACAGAACGAGGAGGAAGTCATGGCACGGGTCAAACGCGCCGTCGGGGCGCGCAAGCACCGCAAGGCCACGCTGGCCAAGGCGAAGGGTTATTACGGGAACAAGTCCCGCTCGGTGCGGGCCGCCAACGAGCAGGTGATGCGCTCGGGGCAGTACGCGTTCCGCGACCGCCGGGCGAAGAAGGGCGAGTTCCGCCGGTTGTGGATCCAGCGGATCAACGCCGCATGCCGGATCCACGAGATCAGCTACTCGCGCTTCGTCGCCGGCTTGCGCGCTGCGGGGATCGAGGTCGACCGCAAGATCCTCGCCGATCTCGCGGTGACCGACCTCGACGCCTTCGGCAAGATCGTCGATGCAGCCAAGGCAGCGCTCGGCTGAGCGGTCCGCTCACCTACACCAATCCACGAGTCCAGCGACTGCGGCGCCTCCTCGGGCGCCGCAGTGCGCGTCTCGGCGAGGGCGCGTTCGTCATCGAGGGTGCCGCCCTCGTCGCCGAGGCGGTCGCCGCCGGGTGGGAGATCGAGGGTCAGTACATCGGCCCGGATGCTTCACCGGTTCCCGGCGCGGGCCCGGTGCACGAGCTCGCCGCCGGCGTCGTCGAACGGGTGGCGACGACCGAGACCCCCCGCCCGTTGCTCGCCGTCGCCCGGCGCCGGACGACGATGCTCGACGCGCTCGGCACACCGACGTTCCTCGTCGTCGCCGACCGTCTCGCCGACCCGGGCAACGCAGGGACGATCCTCCGCTCCGCAGAGGCCGCTGGCGCCGACGCGGTCGTGTTCACCATGGGGGCCGTCGACCCGTTCAACCCGAAGGTGGTACGGGCTGCTGCCGGGGCGACGTTCCACGTCCCGATCGTCGAAGGAGTGGGTCTGAAGGAGTTCGCCGGACGCGGCCTGTGGCGGTATGGGACGTCCTCCCATCACGGCACCGTGTACGACGAGGCGGACTACACCCGGCCGTGCGTGATCATCGTCGGCAACGAAGCCCCCGGCCTGGCCCCCGACGCACCGGTCGAGGAGTGGGTGCGCATCCCCCACATGGGATCGGCGGAGAGCCTCAACGTGGCGATGGCCACAACCATTGTCTGCTTCGAGGTCGCTCGCCAGCGGCGCCGAGGGGGCTGACGCGACGCGGACTCGCCGTGCACGGCGTTACATTCGGCGGACGTGGCAGCGATCGAGGTCGTCGAGCTCCGCAAGGCCTACGGCGACCTGGTCGCCGTCGACGGACTGTCGTTCGAGGTCGCTAGCGGTGAGTTCTTCGGGGTGCTCGGACCGAACGGAGCGGGCAAGACGACGACCCTGGAGATGATCGAGGGCCTGCGCGAACCCGACGGTGGGTCGGTGACCGTGCTGGGGATGCCCGCCTGGCCACGCAACCGGCAACTCGCGTCGCGCATCGGCGTTCAGCTCCAGTCGTCGGCCTTCTTCGAGCGCCTCACGGCGCGTGAGCAGATCCACACGTTTGCTGCTCTGTACGGCGTCGCTCGCGCCCGCGCCGATGAGTGGTTGGAGCGTGTCGGGCTCGCCGAGAAGGCGGCGAGCCGGGTAGAGAACCTCTCCGGTGGCCAGGCGCAGCGCTTGTCGATCGCCTGCGCGCTGGTCCACGACCCGGAGATCGTGTTCCTCGACGAACCGACCGCGGGACTCGACCCGCAGGCCCGGCGGAACCTGTGGGAGCTCCTCGGGGGGCTGAACGACCGAGGCCGTACCGTCGTGCTCACGACCCACTACATGGACGAGGCGGAGGTTCTCTGCGACCGGGTGGCGATCGTCGATTCCGGGCGCCTGCTCGAGCTCGGCTCTCCGGCTCAGCTGATCCGTGACCTCGACGCCCCGGTCCGGATCGGGATCAGCGGCGGCCAGGTGCGCCCCGAAGAAGCGCGGGTGATCGCCGGGGTGACGAGCGTCGAGGAGTCCACCGACGGGATGCTGCTCGTGACCCGCGATCCAGCGAGCGTGCTCGTCGCCCTCGCCGAGCGGACACGCCTCGACGGGCTGCAGGTCCACACCGGAACCTTGGAGGACGTCTTCTTGCAGCTCACCGGACGGGAGTACCGGGCATGAGGCATCGCTCCGCGTTCCGTGCCCTGTCGATGGCGATCCTGCGCGGCTTCCTGCGCGACCGGATGTCGGTGTTCTTCTCCGTCGTGTTCCCGATGATGTTCCTCGTGTTGTTCGGCGGGTTGTTCAACGACCCGAGCCAGCCACGGATCCGGCTGATCGAGGTCGGTCCGGTGCCGCTTCTCGAGTCGCTGCCCCCCGAGGCGCAAGCGGTGTTCGACGCGACGTTCAAGGTGACCTCGACGACCGACCTCGCCGCGGCGTTGGACAAGGTCCGCTCCGGCGACGCGGATGCGGTCGTGCGGATGGAAGGCACCACCCTCCAGGCGAGCTACACGATCACCGACAAGGTCAAGGCGGGCACCACCCAAGGGGTGCTCGGGTCGCTGGTCGATGCGGCAAACCTCGCCGCCACGGGACAACCGCCGACCTACCGGTTCGGCTCGCAGCAGGTCGAGGACGAGTCGTTGAAGACGATCCAGTTCGTCACCCCCGGCCTCCTCGGCTGGGCAGTGGCGATGAGCGCGACGTTCGGTGCGGCGACCACGCTCAACGGGTGGAGGACGACGAAGCTGCTTCGCCGGTTGCGCCTCGCCCCGGTCTCGACCGGCACGCTCGTGGCGGCCCGGGTGGTGGTCACCGTCGCCGTCGCCCTCGGGCAGATGCTGATCTTCGTCGGGGTCGGCGTCGCCCTGTTCGGATTGCGCCTGAGCGGGGCGTGGCCGGTCGCCGTTCCCCTGCTGATCGCCGGCACGTTGTGCTTCATGGCGATCGGGTTGCTCGTCGGTTCGGTGGCCAAGAGCGTCGAGGGCTCGGTGGCGATGGCCAACTTCATCGTCTTGCCGATGGCGTTCCTCTCCGGGTCGTTCTTCTCCCTCGACGGCGCACCGGCCTGGCTCCAGGGGCTGTCCAAGATCTTCCCCCTGCGCTGGCTGAACGTCGGGATGCTCGACGTGATGGTGCGCGGCAAGTCCCCGGGGGCGATCCTCCCCCCGCTCGCCGTGCTTATCGTCTTCGCCGTGGTCGTCAGCGCGCTCGCGGCCAAGCTGTTCCGCTGGGACGCGAACTGATCCGTCGACTGCGACGGACGGCAAGCGCTCGGCGGCGCCGGCTGCTCCCGGTCCGTTTCCCTGCCCAGATCCGCTCGTCGGGGCCCTTGTCCCCGACGATGCGGCAGTCGTCGGGGATCTGGGCAGGGTGGGTGTCCCGTGACGGGCCGGGTGGAGCACCGCCGAGAGGCGCGCTGTCGGTAGGGTGACGACGATGCACACCGTCGTCGGCCGCCGATTTCGTCGCCCCCGGGGCCTGCTCCGGGGTTTCCGGCACGCCGGCTAGCGGCGAGCGGAGCCCTCACGGAGCTCGCACCGGGGGACTGACCACCGCCCGATCCGACCTCCCGAAAGGAAACCCACCGTGTCCACGGTCGAGACCGACCACGCCGCGCTGCTCGACGAGATCGCTGCCGCAGCCGCCGCGGCGACCACTGCCCTGGAAGCCGTCACCACACTCGACGAGCTGCGCGTCGTCGAGCTCGACGTGCTCTCCAAGCGCGGACCACTGGCGACGATCAAGACCCGGCTGGGGTCCCTGCCGACCGTCGAGGCCAAGCGCGAAGTCGGGCGTGTCCTCAACGAGACGAGCGCGGCGCTGAGCGCGGCGATCGAGGCGAAGCGCAGCGCTCTCGGGGCCGCCGAGCGCGAGGAGCGCCTCGTCGCTGAACGCCTCGATCTGACCGAGATCACCGGCAAGGCGCAGCGCGGTCACGCCCATCTCGTCACCCAGGCCTGGGAGCGCCTGGAGGACGTGTTCGTCGGGCTCGGCTTCCAGGTCGCCGAAGGCCCGGAGGTGGAGACCGACTTCCACAACTTCGAAGCGCTGAACATGCCCCCCTCACACCCGGCGCGCAGCATGTGGGACACGATCTTCGTCGACTCCGGGGCGCCCGGCTCGACGGTCCTGCGCACGCACACCTCCCCGGTCCAGATCCGGGTGATGCAGACCTGGGAGCCGCCGATCTACGCGGTGATGCCCGGGCGCGTGTTCCGCCGGGACACACCCGACGCGACGCACATGCCGGTGTTCCACCAGATCGAGGGCCTCGTCGTCGACCGGGCGATCACGTTCGCCGACCTGGCGGGGACGATCGAGGCGTTCACCAAGGCGTTCTTCGGTCGTGAGTTCACCTCCCGCCTGCGTCCGAGCTACTTCCCCTTCACCGAACCGTCGGCCGAGTTCGACATCCGCCGGCCGGACGGGACGTGGATCGAGCTCGGCGGGTGCGGGATGGTCCACCCCAACGTGCTCCGCCATGGTGGGTTGGATCCCGAGCAGTGGAGCGGATTCGCCTTCGGCTTCGGCATCGACCGGATGGCCAAGGAACGTCACGGGATCGACGACCTGCGCGAGATGTACACCAACGACCTGCGCTTCGTGGAGCAGTTCTGATGAAGATCGTCGATTCCTGGCTGCGTGAGCTGGTCGAGCTGCCCGCCGACCCGGGCGAGGTCGCCGAGGCGATGACCGGGCTCGGCATGCAGGTCGAGGACATCGCCCACATCGGCGGGGATGTTCCCGGGATCATCACCGCCCGGGTCGTGCGTACCGAGCAGCACCCCGACGCGGCGAAGGTTCAGCGGGTGTACGTCGACGCCGGGGACGGCAGCGAACGGCACGTGTGGTGTGGCGCGTTCAACATGTCCCCCGGGGACGTCGTCCCCCTGGCGACACTGGGTACGACGATGCCCGACGGGCGGCGCATCGAACGCCGGGGGATCCTCGGCATCGAATCCGAGGGGATGCTCTGCTCGGCGCGCGAGCTCGGCCTCGGCGACGACCACAGCGGCATCGTCCTCCTCCCGCCCGACGTGCCGCTCGGCCAACCGGTGATGGCTGCCCAAGGGATCACCCCCGACGTCGTCTACGACGCCGACCTGACCCGCAACCGCCCGGACTGTTGGGGGCTTCTCGGCATCGCTCGCGACCTCGCGGCCAAGTTCGGTAGCGCGTTCACCCCGCCGGCGACGGAGATCGCCCTCCACGGAGAGCGGCGCGAGGCGCCGGTGACGATCGTCGCCGGCGACCGTTGCGGGCGGTTCACGACCGTCGTCATCTCCGGGATCACGGTCACCGACAGCGATCCGACCGTCGTCCGGCGGCTCGCCGCAGCGGGGATGCGGGCGATCAACAACGTGGTCGACGCGAGCAACCTGGTGATGCTCGAGCTCGGGCAACCGACCCACGCCTACGACCTGGACACCCTCGGCGGGGGAGGGATCCGCGTCCGACTCGCCCGGCACGGCGAGACGATGGTCACCCTCGACGGTGTCGAACGGACTCTGACCGCCGAGGACCTGCTGATCTGCGATGCGACCGATGTGCCGATCGGGATCGCCGGGATCATGGGCGGCCTGGACACCGAGATCACCGAGGCGACGACGACGGTCGCCTTCGAGGCGGCATGGTTCGAGCCGGAGGGGATCGCCGCCAGCGTCGTCCGCCTCGGGGTGCGTTCGGAGGCCTCCGCCCGCTTCGAGCGCGGTGTCGATCCGTACGGGATCGAGCGGGCCCAGGCCCGGTTCGTCGATCTCCTCCGCCGCAGCTGCCCCGACCTCGTCGTCCATCCCGGCGCGGTCGACGCCCGCGGGGAGTGCCTGCCGCCGGCCGAGCGCCGCCAAGCGGTGCGCGTCGCCCAGGTCAACCGGATCCTCGGGACGAAGCTCGACACGGCGGGGATCGCCGCCGTCCTCGACCCGATCGGGTACAACGCGACGCCCGCCGAGGCCGGGGTGCTCGACGTCGTGCTCCCCTCCTGGCGTCCGGACTCGACCTCCGAGATCGACGTGATCGAGGAGGTCGCCCGCCATCACGGATACGAGAAGCTGGGCAAGACCCTTCCTCGCTCGACCGTCCACGGGCGTCTCTCCGCCGTGCAGATCCGCCGTCGGCTGCTGCGCGATGTGCTCTACGGCTTGGGGATCAGCGAGGCGATGCCCAACCCGTTCCTCGCCCCCGGCGACCTCGCCGCGGCGGGCCTCGACGACGTCGCGCTGCGCATCGCCAACCCGCTCGTCGCCGAGGAGAGCGTGCTGCGCACGTCTCTGCGCCCGGGTTTGCTCCAGACGGTCGCCTACAATGAATCGCACCGGCGCACCGGGGCCGCGCTGTTCGAGATCGGCCACGTCTACCCGCCGTCGGGCGAGCAACTCCCCGCGGAGTACGAATCGTTGGGGGTGATCCTCGCCGGCGCGGAGGCCCCCGCGGCCGTCGCCGTGTGGCGGGAGATCTCCGCCACGCTCGGCTTCGGAGCGCGCCTCGACCAGGGCCGTGTCCCGCCGGGGATGCACCCCGGTCGGTCCGCCTCGTTGACCCTCGGCCCGGTCGTCGTCGGCATCGTCGGGGAGATCCACCCCGCGGCTGCCGAGGCGTTCGGTGTCGATGAACGCGTCGCCTGGCTCGAGCTCGACCTCGGCCGGGTGCTCGGCCACACCCCGACCGTTGCCCAGGCCAAGCCGGTCAGCCGCTTCCCCTCCAGCGACATCGACCTCGCCTTCAACCTCGCCGACGACGTGCCCGCCGAAAGGTTGGACAAGGCGTTGCGCCAGGCCGCGGGGAAGCTCCTCGCCGAGGCCTCGCTGTTCGACGTGTACCGCGGCCGGGGGGTCCCCGAGGGTGCGCGTAGCTTGGCCTTCCACCTCCGCCTGCAGGCCACGGACCGCACGCTGACCGACACCGAGATCGCCGCGGTGCGCAGCCGGTGCATCGACGCCGCGGCGAAGCTCGGGGCGACGTTGCGCGGCTGAACGACCCACGCGCGCGTCCAGGCGGTCGGGTCGTCGCGCGACGTCGACACCCCGAGCAGCGTCGGATGCACGGTGGATCGAACCGGAGCGCGAGACGCGAGCGGGCACGCCGGCCGGCAGCGGTCAGTTCAGTGTCGGATCGTCGGGGAACTCGGCGAGCCAGCCGAGGCGGCCGCGCTGGCGGCGGAGTACGTCGCGCCACAGCTCGTCCGGGTCGGCGCTGAACACGTCGGCGGCGCCGCCGCTGACGATGCGCCAGGCGTCCATCGCCAGTTCGCCGTCGAGCTGACCTGGGCCCCAGCCGGCGTAGCCGCGAAACACGCGCAGCGCGCTCAGCGCCCCCTCGATGCCCTCCGGCGAGCTCGACAGGTCGACGGTGGCCAGGCCGTTGCCGATCGCCGTCCAACGCTCGTCGTCGGGGTAGGCGATGTCGTCCGGGGCGCGCAACGCCCCGAGGGCGACGAGGACGTCGCTCTGCACCGGGCCGCCGGTGAACACGAGCGAAGGCTCGTTGAGCAGTGGCGCCCAGGACGCCAACGGCTCGTCGAGCTCCTCCTCGCTCGGACGGTTGACGACCAGCCCGAGAGCGCCGTCCGGCCGGTGCTCGACCACGTAGACGATCGTCCGGTCGAAGTTCGGATCGGACAGCGCGGGCATCGCCACGAGCAGCCTGCCCTGTGCCGAACCGGTCGCCATCGGAACATTGTTACCTTCCCCGGCGTTGGGCCGGTCCACGCTGCCCCGTGAGAGGATCCCGATCGATGAGCACATCGCACCCCCGGTCGACGATCGGCTCGCTGTTGCGCACGACCGTCGTCGTCGGTGCACTCGTCGTTGCCGCCGTCGCCGTCGGGTGGAAGCTGTTCCGCGACCCGTTCGAGACGAAGACGATCGACCGCAGCCCGCCACCGGTGTTGACGAGCATCCAGAGCATCGCCGAGTTCCGTGCCGCGCGGGGCAACTTCGAGGTCCTCGTCGACCTGGAGAAGGACGTCAAGTACCTCCCCAAGGTGATCGCCGGCAAGCGCGTCGTGTTCGCCGGCGTGGGCACCGTCGATGCTTACGTCGACTTCTCCACGCTCGACGCGTCGGCGGTGCGGATCGTCGACGACGGCACGGCGGTCGTCGTCGCCGTTCCCGAACCACGGCTCGCCGACCCGGCGCTCGATCCGGCCCAGAGCCGGGTCGTCGCCAGCGACAAGGGGTTGTTCGACCGGATCGGCGACCTGTTCTCCGGGGACAGTGCCTCGGAGCAGGAGTTGTACGTCGCCGCCTCGGCGAAGATGGCCGACGCCGCCCGGGCGACGAACCTCCTCGAACAGGCCGAGGAGAACACGACCAAGCTGCTCGAGGGCCTCCTTGGCGGGCTCGGCTTCGAGAAGGTGACCGTCGTCTACGTGACCCCACCGCCGGCGCGGGCGAACGAATAGTCCTCGCCTCGACCTGTATGAACATGCGCGCGTCTGTATGATCTTGCGTATATGGTCGCCGTTGGGATCGTCGGGGCGTCGGGCTACACGGGAGCGGAACTGCTCCGCCTGATCGCTGCTCATCCGCACTTCGAGCTCGCCTACGCGACGGGGGACAGTCAGGCGGGTGTACCCGCCCGGCAGCTGTACCCGAGCCTGGCCGTCGCCTACCCCGATCTCGTCTTCGAGCCGTACGACGCGGCGCGCGCCGCGGGGCTCGATGCCGTCTTCCTCGGGTTGCCCCACCAGGCCTCGCTGACGATCGCCGCCGAACTGCAGGGCAAGGTCGGCTGCATCGTCGACCTCTCCGCCGCGTTCCGCCTGAAGGACCACACCCTGTACCCGCGCTGGTACGGCTTCGCCCACGATCATCCCGAGCTGCTCGGTGACGCCGTCTACGGCCTGCCCGAACTGTTCCGCGACGATCTCCCCGGAGCATCGCTGATCGCCACCCCCGGCTGTTACGTGACGGCCTCGAGCCTGGCGATCGCCCCTCTGGTGCGCCGCGGCCTGATCGAACCGGACGGGGTGATCATCGACGCCGCGTCCGGGGTCTCCGGTGCGGGTCGCTCGCTCAAGCACGGCTCGTTGTTCTGCACGGTCGACGAGGACTTCACCGCTTACGGGTTGCTCGACCACCGCCACACCCCGGAGATCGAACAGGTGACCGGGGCCCAGGTGCTGTTCACCCCCCACCTCGCCCCGATGAACCGGGGGATCCTCGCCTCCTGCTACGCCCGCCCGGCGGCGGGCACCTCACCGACGAGCGAGTCGTTGCTCGCCGAGCTCGCCGAGTTCTACGCCGGGGAACCGTTCGTCTCGGTCTCCTCCGATCCGCCGTCGACGAAGGCGACGCTCGGGTCGAACGCCGCTCACCTGACGATCCGCTACGACGAGCGCACCGGGTACGTGCTCGTCCTCTGCGCGATCGACAACCTGACCAAGGGCGCCTCCGGTGGGGCGGTGCAGGCGACGAACGTCGCCCTCGGGCTCCCGGAGACCGCCGGGCTGACCGCGGCCGGGCTGTACCCGTGAGCGCCCCGACGACCGGGGCGACCGAGCGCGACGGCGCCGCGGCGAAGGCCGCGGTGCTCGTCGAGGCGTTGCCCTACATCCGCCGCTTCGACGACAAGATCGTCGTCGTCAAGTACGGGGGCAACGCGCTCGCCGGAGCCAGCGACAGCGACGCGTTGGCCTTGTTCGCCCAGGACATCGTGTTGATGCACGCGGTGGGGATGCGTCCCGTCGTCGTCCACGGCGGCGGTCCGCAGATCAGCGAGCTGATGAGCCGCCTCGGCAAGCAGGCCGAGTTCCGCAACGGCCTGCGGGTGACCGACGCGGAGACGGTGGAGATCGCCCGGATGGTCCTCGTCGGGCAGGTCAACCCGCAGCTCGTGGCGAGCATCAACGTGCACGGCCCGCTCGCCGTCGGGGTCAGTGGGGCCGACGCCGGCCTGATCATCGCCGCGCCGCGTGATCCGAGCCTCGGGTTCGTCGGCGACGTGACCGCGATCAACCCGACGATCGTCCAACGGCTGCTCAACGAGGACCTGATCCCGGTGATCGCCACCATCGGCACCGACGGCAACGGTCAGGCGTACAACATCAACGCCGACACCGTCGCCGGAGCGATCGCCGAGGCGCTCGGCGCGGAGAAGCTCGTCTACCTGACCGACATCGAGGGCCTGCGCGGCGACGTCGACGACCCGGCGAGCCTGATCCGCCAGACGACGGCCGACGAGCTCGACGCGCTGATCGCCGGTGGACAGATCGCCGGGGGGATGATCCCCAAGGTGGACAGCTGCATCCACGCGGTGCGCAACGGCGTCCGCCGGGCGCACATCCTCGACGGGCGGATCCCCCACGTGTTGCTGCTCGAGGTGTTCACCGATGCCGGGATCGGGACGATGGTCTCGGCCGTGAGGAGCTGACAGATGACCACGACCACCTCGGCCCACGCGTTCGACACGAGCGCGGCCGGTGACCACTGCCCGTT
>CAZQEJ010000058.1:0-17666 GCA_964592165.1 uncultured Ilumatobacteraceae bacterium
TCGGCTTCGTCGACACCGGGCACTTCTACGGGCAGTCGGTGTACTCCCCGACGATTTCCGCCGAGTCCTTCGACCAGCTCTCGGCGATGCCCTCGGTGCACGTCGCCTGGGCCGTACTGATCGGCTGGTTCGCCTGGAGGGTCTCGCCGAGCAGGTGGCGCTGGCTCGCCGTCGCCCATGCCGCGCTGACCGTGTTCGTCGTCACCGTGACGGCCAACCACTGGGTGGCCGACGGGATCGTCGCGGTCACTCTTCTCGCCGCGTCCTGGCAGATCTCTCGCCGCCTGTACGACCGTAGGACCGCTGCTCCCGACGATGACAGGGCCCTCGCCGAGGTCGGGTGAGACCACCCAGCGTCAGAGCGAAGGCAGATCGGAGGTGAACGCGATCACGTCGACGAGGACGTGCGCGGCCCCGCCGGTGACCGAGATGCGGATCGCCCCGTCGCTGCCCAGCGCGCTGAAGGCGAAGTTGGCCACGGTCTGACCCCGGGTGAAGTTGAGCGTCGACGTCACCGGGGCCGAACCCTCCGGCCAGACGGTGAGGTAGCCGTCGCCTGCGGCGCCGGTGACCGTCACGTTGAGCATCACACCGGTCGCCGCGTCGGGGATCGCCGGGCGACCGCGAAGGGACACGACCAGTGGGGAACCGGGGGTCAGCGGACCGTTGCCGGCGAAGCGCCCATCGACCGTCGGTGCTCCCGGGCGGGTGTCGAGGTAGCGGCCCGGGGTCATCCCGTAGGTCAACTCGCCGAGCCGCTCGTGGGTGACCGGGTCGAACACTGCCGCGGCGTGTTCCGGGGCGGGCGTCGCCGCCCGCAACAGCCCGGCGCCGAGGACAAGCGCGGCGACGACGCCGATGCGGCGAGCGGGGCGGTGGAATCGGGAGTGCATCCAGGTCCTTGCATCGGCCCATCGGCGGCCGATTCAACAGCAGAGATGTTCATTCGTCGTCTTCCCCGCCCCGCGTGGCGCCGGGCCGGCCAGGGCGCTGCCGGTACCGCGGTGCTGGTGACGGTGGTCCTCGCCGTCGGGACGGCGACCCCGGCGTCGACGCCCCCCTCCGTCCCGCCGCGGCCCCCGGACATCTCGGCGAGTGACCGGCTCGGCTTTGCCGGGGTCGCGCCAGCACGCGGCGTCGAGACGGATGCCGTAGGGAGCTCTTCGCTGCTCCCCGCCGTCGCGACGAGCGCCGAGGAGGTCGCCGTCGTGATCGACGGTGCGATCGAGGAGGCGGTGGCCACCACGGGCGGCGACCCGGCGAGTGGGGGACTGGGCAGCGAACCTGCGGCGCGGACCGAGGCGGCCCCCCACTCCGGAACGGGATCTGTCGCGGAGTCCGTTCCGATCGTCGCGCTCGTCCAAGCGGGCGACGGCTCCTTGGAGATCGAGCGCCGTGCGGTGAGCGACTCCGCAGGTGTCGACGCGTTGGCCTCCGAGCTCACCTCGGAAGGGACGAGCGTCGTCGCCGTCGGTGTCGACCGACTGGTCGTCGTCGACGACCCGGTCGAGGCCGTCGGGGACGTCACCGCTCAAGCCGCGGATGCGTACCGCGAGCTGCAATGGGCGCTCGATCGCGTCCCGTTCGAGGGAGCCTGGGGGGAGAGCCGGGGGACGGCCGTGACCGTCGCCGTGATCGACACCGCGATCGACACGGCCCACCCTGACCTCGCCGGGCAGTTGCTCCCCGCGTACCACTTCCTCGCCACGGGATCCGGGCCCGGGTTCGCCACCCCCCACCCGGGCAACTTCCACGGGACCCACGTCGCGGGGATCGTCGCCGCCTTGGCTGGCAACGGGATCGGCATCGCAGGCGGCGCGCCGGGGGCGGCGATCCTGCCCGTCGAGGTGCTCGACGCAACCGGCGCCGGCCGCTACTCCGACATCGTCGCCGGGATCGTCTACGCGGTCGACCACGGTGCCGGGGTGATCAACCTGTCCCTCGGGGGCCCGAGCGCCTTCGCTCCCCTCGACGCCGCGATCGCCTACGCGGAGAGCCACGGCGTGGTCGTTCTCGCTGCCGCGGGCAACGATGGCTGCACGGTCGGGATCGACGCGGGATGCTCCACGAACTATCCAGCGGCATCCACCTACGCCGTCGCTGTCGGCTCGGTGGACAGCGATCTCGGGTGCTCGTCATTCACCACCCGGGCCGGCTACGTCGCCCTCGGCGCGCCGGGACGGAGCATCCTCTCCACGTACTACAGCACCTCGACGGCGAGCAGCTACGCCTACGCCTCGGGGACGTCGATGGCCACGCCGTACGCCAGTGCCGCGGCGGCGATCGTCCGCGGCGCCCACCCCGGACTGAGCGCCGCCGCGGTGCGTGACGTGCTCGTCGCCACGGCGTTCGACGTGGGCGAGGCCGGCCGGGACATGTGCACGGGGGAGGGACTGGTCGATCCGCTCGCCGCGCTCGACGCACTCGCCGGTCCGGGAACGTCCGTACCGCCGGCCGATCCGTCGGGGTCCACGCCGCAGGGCCCCGGTCCAGCGCGCTTGGCCGGGGTGCTCGGCGCACGAGGGATGGTCCGCTTGTCGTTCGTCGCCCCGCCCGGCACCGTCCTGCTCAAGATCTACCGTGACGGGCAGCTGATCGCCTCGATCGACTCCGTCCGGCGCAGCTACACCGACCGCGACGTCTCCCCCCGGACGACCTACGGCTACGAGGTCGTCGCCTGGTCTCCCGCGTTCGGGGCGGCACCGTCGAGCGGGGTGAAGCAAGCGACGACTCGCGGCTGAGGCCTCGGCCCGACCATGATCGGCGCAGCGCCGGCAGCACCACCGCGACCAGGCCCGGCGCCGGGAGGGGGAGCAGATGGCCGAGCGGGTCGACTACGACGAGTTCGCCTACTTCGCCGACAACGCGAGCGAGTACGGCCTTGCCTACGACGGGCCGCCGACGGTCGAGCGGCGGTTCGTCTCGCTCGGCGACGGGCGCCGGATGAGTGCGCTCGTGTGGGGCGACGGCGAGCCGGAGCTCGTCTTCCTCCACGGCGGTGCGCAGAACGCGCACACCTGGGACACCGTCGCCCTCGCCCTGGGCCGTCCGCTCGTAGCCATCGATCTGCCGGGGCACGGCCACAGCGACGGGCCCTCGCCCGAGCCGGGGCCCGGACCAGCGGTCCTCGCCGGTGACGTCGCCAGCACGATCCGTGCCCTCGCCCCCCGGGCCCGGGGCGTGGTCGGGATGTCCCTCGGGGGGATCACCGCGATCGGGGTCGCCGCCCTCGCCCCGGAGTTGGTCCGCAGCTTGACGCTCGTCGACATCACTCCCGGGGTCGACGGGGCCAAGGCGAAGGCGATCATCGCCTTCGTCGACGGGCCGAAGACGTTTCCCAGCTTCGCCGAGATCCTCGCTCGGACGATCGAGCACAACCCGACGCGCAGCGAAGCCTCGCTGCGCCGGGGGATCCTGCACAACGCCGTCCAGCTCGACGACGGGAGCTGGATGTGGCGCTACCGTCGCTTCGAGGGGATCGCCGGGGAGCGCCGCACCGACGGCTCCCCGCCCGACTTCGGGGCCCTGTGGGACGCGCTGGGCAACGTGCGCGTCCCGGTGATGCTCGTGCGCGGCATGCGTCCCCAGTCGGTCGTCGACGACGCGGACGAGGCCGAGCTCCGTCGCCGCCTACCCGCGGCGCGCGTCGAGCACCTCGCCGAGGCGGGGCACAGCGTGCAGGGCGACACCCCGGTCGAGCTCGCCCGGTTGATCGACGACTTCCTTTCCTGACGTGTTCGGCGCGCTCAGTGTGTTCGCGCTCAGAGCACCCGGTCCTTCTCGATGACGACGACACCGTGCTCGGAGATCGTGAAGCCGCGGGCGCGGTCCTCCTCGGCGTCGTGGCCGATCCGGTAGCCGGGTGGGACGACGACGTTCTTGTCGATCACACAGCGCCGCAACTGGGCGCCGGCGCCGACGCGCACGTTGGGGAAGAGGATCGTCTGGGCGACGTCGGCGTCGCTGTCGATGAACACCTGCGGTCCGAGGATCGAGCCGTCGACGTGCGCACCGGAGACGATCGAGCCCTGGCTCATCAAGCTGTTCGAGACCCGCGCCTGCTGACCGCTCGAACCGAAGGCGAGCTTCGCCGGTGGGAGGGGGAGCTGCAGGCTGTACACCGGCCACAGCCGGTTGTACAGGTTGAACCGGGGCACCGCAGCGAGGAGGTCCATGTTCGCCTCGTAGTACGCGTCGAGCGAGCCGACGTCGCGCCAGTAGCCCCGCTCGCCGGAGCCCTGCCCCGGGATCTCGTTCGTGGAGAAGTCGTAGAGATGCGCCTCGCCCTCGGCGGTCAGTGCAGGGATCACGTCGCCGCCGATGTCGGACGGACCCTTGGTGCCCGTGGGAGTGACGATGTCGACGAGCACGTCGGTGCTGAACACGTAGTTGCCCATCGAGGCCAGAGCCCGCGTCGGGTCCCCAGGCATCGCCGGGGGGATAGCCGGCTTCTCGTGGAACCTGAGGATCTTGCCCCGCGCGTCGGCCTCGATGATCCCGAACGAGGACGCCTCACCGATCGGGACGGGGATCGCCGCGACCGTCACCCCGGCCCCGGTGGCCCGGTGATGCTCGACCATCTGCTGGGTGTCCATGTGGTAGATGTGATCGGCACCGAACACGCAGACCACGTCCGGCTGCTCGTCGGAGATCAGGTTGAGGTTCTGGTAGATCGCGTCGGCCGAACCGGAGAACCACTGCGGGCCGCGCCGCATCTGCGCGGGGACGGGGGTCACGTAGTTGCCGAGCAGGGTGGAGAACCGCCAGGTGCGGCTGATGTGCACGTCGAGGCTGTGGCTCTTGTACTGGGTGAGGACGACGATCTTGCGGAACCCGGAGTTGGCGAAGTTGGACAGGACGAAGTCGATGATCCGGTACGACCCCCCGAAGGGGACCGCGGGCTTGGCCCGGTCGGCGGTCAACGGGGCGAGGCGGCGTCCTTCCCCGCCGGCGAGGATCACGACCAACACGTTCGGCGCGGCAGCCATCGCGGCACTGTAGCGATGCCGGCCGGAGCGTTCGCCCGCGGTGGATCAGTCCTCGGCGGCGTGGCCCGCGGTGATCTGCGCGTAGAGAGCGAGGTACTCCCTCGCGGGGACGTCCCACGACCAGTCCGCGGACATCCCCCGGGCGCGGACCGCATCGCGCCGCGGCGCATCGCGAGCGACGCGTGCGGCGCGGTGCAGCGCGTCGAGCAGACCCAGTTCGCTGAGCTCACCGGCGACGATTCCGGTGCCGGTCGTGGGGTGTGCGTCGGCGTCCACGACGGTGTCGTGCAGCCCGCCGACATCGGTGACGACGGGGATCGTTCCGTAGCGCATCGCCTGCATCTGAGCCAATCCGCAGGGCTCGAAGCGACTGGGCATGACGAAGAGGTCCCCAGCGGCGAACATCAGGTGCGCCAGACCCTCGTCGTATCCGTCGTGGAAGGCGACCCGCCCCGGGAGGGCCGTGGCGGCGGAGCGCAGGTCGTCGGCGCAGTGCTGTTCGCCGCTGCCGAGCACGGCGAACTGGATCGGTAGCGTCGCGGCGAAGCGCAGCGCGGCGAGGAGCAGGTCGATCCCCTTCTGCGCGGCGAGACGGGTGACGACGACGGCCAAAGGGTCAGCCGATGTGGGATCGAGGCCGAACTCGGCGCGCAGTTCGGCGCGGGCAGCCGCCTTTGCCGCGTCGATCACCGACGGCGCTGAGCTCGCCGAGTACGCGTGGGGCAGCCGTGAGTCGTGCGCCGGGTCCCACTCGCTGACGTCGATCCCGTTGAGGATCCCGCTGAACGCACCGCCGCGGGCGGCGAGCAGGCCGTCGACCCCGAAGCCGCCGTCCACGGTGAGGGCTTCACGGGCGAACGTGGGGGACACGGTGACGATCCGGTCGGCGAGGCGGATCCCGCCGGCGAGCGGGTTGCACGCCCCTTCGTGCTCGTAGGCACTGCCGTCGTAGGGGAACCCGATCAGCCATCCTGGGTTGCTCCATCCCTGGTAGCCGAGGGTGTGAATGGTGAGCACCATCGGCGGGCGAGGAGTGGCGAGATACGCCGGGGTGACTGCGGTATGCCAGTCGTTGAGGTGCAGGACGTCGGGTCGCCGGCGCCGGACCAGCGCGGCGACCGCTGCGGAGAAGGAGAAGAAGCGGACATCGTTGTCCCCGAAGCCCGTACCGTCGGGATTGAGGTAGGGGTGGCCGCGGCGCAGCCCATTGGCGTCGACGAGGGTCACCGGCCCGACCCCGGTGAGCATGCCGCGGCGGGCGACGGCCGGCCCGGCCCAGGCGGGGACGTCGAGCTCGACGAGCTGCTCGACGTCGAGGGGATGACCGCCGTAGTCGGGCAGGACGACGTCGACCTCGGTGCCGCCGGCGCGCAGGGCGCGCACCAGCCCGGTCGAGGCCGCCGCCAGGCCACCGACGCGGGCGACGGGTGCGTATTCGGCGGTGGCGAACATGACGCGCATCGCTGCAAGTCTCGCACCGCCCTGCTCGGCCGGAGCCGTCGGGTCGGGTGGGCACGCGACAGTTGGACAGCCACCGGCGACCCGCCTACCGTGCGCGACGGCCGGAGGGGGTTCGATGCGTTACCGCTACACCGAGGCACAACAGGCGTTGCGTTCCGAGCTGCGCGCGTACTTCGCCGCGCTGATGACCGAGGAGCTGCGCGCCGGCCTGGAGCGTGAGGGAGAGGCGGGCCCGCTCAGCCGGAAGGTGTTCCGTCGCCTCGGGTCCGACGGGTGGCTCGGTGTCGGGTGGCCCGTGGAGTACGGCGGGCGCGGCTTGTCCGCCGTCGAGCAGTTCGTCTTCTTCGACGAGGTCCAGCGCGCCAGCGCACCGTTCCCCTTCGTCACCGTGAACACGGTCGGGCCGACGTTGATGCGTTACGGGAGCGACGCCCAGCGCGCCGAGTTCCTCCCGGGGATCCTCGCCGGGGAGATCAACTTCGCCATCGGCTACACCGAGCCGGAGGCGGGGACCGACCTCGCCGCGCTGCGCACCCGGGCCGTGCTCGACGGCGATCACTGGATCGTCGACGGGGCCAAGGTGTTCACCAGCGGGGCGGACAACGCCGACTACATCTGGCTCGCCTGCCGCACCGACCCCGACGCGCCCAAGCACCGGGGGATCTCGATCCTCATCGTGCCGACGTCGTCCCCCGGGTTCTCCACGACCCCGATCCGCACCGTGGGCAGCGTGACGACGACCGCCTCGTACTACTCCGAGGTGAGTGTCCCCCGGGACAACGTCGTCGGGGAGGTCAACGGCGGGTGGCGGCTGATCACCAATCAGCTCAACCACGAGCGGGTCGGACTCGCGGCTCTGGGGGGGCGCAACGAGCAGCTCTTCGACGATGTGCTCGCCTGGGCTCGGGCAACCCCCACCGGTGATGGTCAGGGGATGGTCGCCGACGTTCCCTGGGTGCGCCTCGAGCTCGCTCGCTGCCACGCCCGGCTGGAGGCGATGAAGGTCCTCAACTGGAAGATGGCCGCAGCGATCGCCACCGGCGAGCTCGCCCCGGCGGACTCCTCGGCGGCCAAGGTGTACGGCACCGAGTGCCAGGTGGAGGTGTACCGCAGCCTGCAGCGAGTGCTTGGCCCCCACGGCGCGGTGCGCAGCGGATCGCCTGGAGCGGTGCTCCACGGGGAAGCCGAGCGCGGGGCCCGCGCCGCGCAGATCAACACGTTCGGAGGCGGCGTGAACGACGTCCAACGGGACATCGTCGCCTATGCCGGGCTGGGGATGACCCGGGTCGGACGCTGAGGAGGAACCGATGGCCGAGACCGACGCACCAACCGACCCGGCGGAGTACCTCGCCGCGCTGAAGGCTCTGGAGGGACAAGAGGTCGCCCCGCCGTTCACCGCGGCCGACCCGGTGAACCAGGCGATGATCCGCCACTGGGTGGAAGCGATCGGCGACGACAACCCGATCCACGTCGACGACGATGCGGCCCGGGCCAACGGGCGGGAGGGGGTCGTCGCCCCGTCGGCGATGCTCCAGGTGTGGACGATGCACGGCCTGCGCGCCCACGGGAAGCCCGCCGCGCCGGACTCCGCACGCGCCCGGCTGTTCGCCCTCCTCGAACAGCGCGGCTTCACCTCCGTAGTGGCCACGAACTGCGAGCAGACCTACATGCGCGAGCTGCGCCCCGGCGACCTGATCACCGTCCACGAGGTGATCACCGACGTCTCCGCGGAGAAGAACACCGGGCTCGGGCGCGGTCACTTCATCACCAGCCGGATGACCTTCACCGACGCGGACGGCGAGGTCGTCGGCACGCAGGACTGGCGGATCCTGCGCTTCGCCCCCCACCCACAGGCACCGAAGCGGCCACCGCGACCGCGTCCGTCGACGAACCGGGACAACCAGTTCTTCTTCGACGCGGCCGCCGAGCACCGCCTTCTCATCCAACGCTGCTCGTCGTGCGGCGAGCTGCGCCACCCACCGGGGCCGATGTGCCCGTCGTGCCATGCCCTCGACTGGGACACGGTCGAGGCGTCCGGCAAGGGGACGGTGTACAGCTTCGTCGTCAACCACTACCCGCAGGTCCCGGCATTCGAGTACCCGCTG
This sequence comes from uncultured Ilumatobacteraceae bacterium, assembly GCA_964592165.1. Classification (GTDB taxonomy): domain Bacteria; phylum Actinomycetota; class Acidimicrobiia; order Acidimicrobiales; family Ilumatobacteraceae; genus JAWKHV01. The sequence goes on from CAZQEJ010000058.1 coordinate 8,555, forward strand.
CTCGTCGCCCTGATCGAGCTGGAGGAGGGGACGCGCCTCGTCTCCAACCTGGTCGACGTCGACCCGGCGGAGGTGACGATCGGGATGCCCGTCGAGCTGCGCTGGCTCGATGCCGGCGGCGGGCTCGTCCTGCCCCAGTTCGCCCCGGCGAGGAGCGGCGGCTGATGGACCTCTCCTTCGACGAGACCCAGCAGGCGGTGATCGAGCTCGCCACCACCGTGTTCTCCGGCGAGGTCGATGATGAGCGGGTCAAGCGGGTGGAGAGCACCGCCGACACGTTCGACCGCGAGCTGTGGGCCACGCTGGCGAGCACCGGGCTGCTCGCGATGGCGATCCCCGAAGCGTACGGAGGCAGCGGCGGTGGGGTGATCGAAGCGGCCTGCGTGATCGAGCAGCAGGGTCGCCACCTCGCCCAGCTCCCCTTGGCGGCGACGATCGGCGGCGGGCTGCTCCTCGCCACCCTCGGCGACGCGGATCTCCGGCAGCGGTGGCTCGGCCGCCTCGCCACCGGCGAGGCCAGCCTCGCCTGGTCGGTGGGCATGCCGTTGGCCACCGTCGGGGCCACGCCGCCGCGCGCCCGCGCCGAAGGCGGCCGGTGGCGGCTGGACGGCGTCATCCCCAACGTCGCTCTTGCCGCCACGGCGGACGCGTTGATCCTTCCCGCGCTCGTCGGCGACGGTGGTCGGGGACTGTTCCTCGCCGAGCTCGGTGGTCCGGGCGTCACATCGGAGGCCGTGCAGGCGACCGACCGGATGGCCCGCGCTCACGTCACCCTGCACGCGGCTCCGGCATCGATCCTCGACGCCGGAGCCGGCGACCCGGTCACCTCCTTCGCCGCCGTCCAGCGGATCATCCTCACCGCGGTTGCCGTCGGCGTCGGTGCGGAGGCGCTGCGCCGCGCCGCGGCGTACACCTCGGAGCGGTTCCAGTTCGGCAAGCCGCTGTCCAGCTTCCAGAGCACGGCGCACAAGGCCGCCGACGCGTACATCGACGTGGAGGCGATCCGCCATACGTTGTGGCAGGCCGCGTCGCTCCTGGACGAGGGTCTCGACCCAGCGGCCGCGGCGAGCGCGGCGACCGTCGCCGCGTGGTGGGCGGCCGACGCCACGCCGCGGGTGGTGACCGCCGTCCAGCACCTCCACGGTGGTCTGGGCGCCGACGTCGACTACCCGATCCACCGCTTCTTCTTGTGGGGAACGCAGATCGAGCACGACCTCGGTGGCGCCGCCGCACTCCTCGCCGAGATCGGGGACAACCTCGCCGCCGGCATCCGAACGAGACAGGAGATCGTCGAATGACCACCGCCACCGCCCGTCCGCTCCCGGCGGTCGGCGATCAACTCCCGGCGATGTCCGTCGCGGTGACGCGCACCTTCGTCGTCGCCGCGGCGATCGCGACGCGCGACTACCAGGACGTGCACCACGACCACGAGCTCGCCCAGCAGAAGGGCTCAAAGGACATCTTCATCAACATCCTCACATCCAACGGGCTGGTCAGCCGGTTCGTCACGGAGTGGGCCGGTCCCGCCTCCCACCTGGCGTCGATCTCCATCCGCCTGGGGGTCCCCTGCTACGCAGGGGACACGTTGAACTTCGCCGGCGAGGTCACCGCCGTCGACGGGGACAGGGTCACGGTCGCGATCAAGGGCGACGACTCACTCGGAACGCACGTCTCGGGCAACGTCGTCATCGTCTGGCCGAAGGAGGTCCGCTCGTGAGCGGGACGATCAACGGTGTGGCCGCGATCGCCGGGATCGGTGCCACCGAGTTCTCCAAGGCCTCCGGGCGCAGCGACCTGCAGCTGGCCTGTGAGGCGGTGCTCGCGGCGATCACCGACGCCGGGTTGCAGCCCTCCGACGTCGACGGGTTGGTCACCTACACGATGGAGACCAACCCGGAGATCGAGGTGGCGCGCAACGTCGGCCTCGGCGACCTGAAGCTGTTCAGCCGGGTCCACTACGGCGGCGGAGCGCCCGGTGCGGTTGTCCATCAGGCGGTGATGGCCGTCGCCAGCGGGATGGCCGACGTCGTCGTCTGCTACCGGGCGTTCAACGAGCGTTCCGGGCGGCGGTTCGGCGCCGGGGTGCAGGACAACCCGGTCGCGGCGACCGCCGAAGCCGCCCACTACGCCTGGTACGCGCCCTACGGCCTGCTCACCCCGGCGCAGTGGGTGGCGATGAACGCGCGGCGCTACATGCACGAGTACGGGGCGACCAGCGAAGACTTCGGACGGGTTGCCGTCGCCGATCGCAAGCATGCGGCGACGAACCCGAAAGCGTGGTTCTACGAGCAGCCGATCACGCTCGAGGATCACCAGAACAGCCGGTGGATCGTCGAGCCGTTGCACCTGCTCGACTGCTGCCAGGAGACCGATGGTGGGCAAGCACTCGTCGTCACGACCACGGAGCGGGCCCGCGACCTGGCCCAGGCCCCGGCCGTGCTGCGCGGCGTCGCCCAGGGCGCGGTGGGCACGACGCAGATGATGACCAGCTACTACGGGCCGACCACGACGGGCTTGCCGGAGATGGGCTTCGTTGGCGAGCAGCTCTGGGAACAGTCCGGCCTGACCCCGGCCGACATCCAGACCGCGGTGCTCTACGACCACTTCACCCCTTACGTGCTCCCTCAGCTCGAAGAGCTCGGGTTCTGCGCCCGGGGGGAGGCCAAGGACTTCATCCGTGATGGGAACATCGAGCTCGGCGGGGGCCTGCCGATCAACACCCACGGCGGCCAGCTGGGGGAGGCCTACCTGCACGGGATGAACGGGATCGCCGAGGCGGTGCGCCAAGTGCGGGGTACCGCGGTGAACCAGGTCCCGAACGTCGAGCACGTGCTCGTCACGGGCGGAACGGGTGTGCCGACCAGCGGGTTGATCGTCGGCGTCGACCGCTGAGGCGGAGGGGGAGAGATGGCAACGACCGCGGACTGCTTCGTCGAGCTGGCGGACAACCCGAACCCGGGGCTGCTGTTCGAGGACAGCGTGTACTCCTGGGCAGAGGTCGTCGCCGAGGGGCTCAAGCGCGCCCAGCTCGCGCTCGCCCGCCGCCGTCCGGGGCCGTTCCACATCGGGGTGCTCCTCGACAACGAACCGGAGTACGTGTTCTGGATCGTTGCCGCGGCGTTCAGCCGCGCCGCGATCGTCGGGATCAACCCGACGCGCCGTGGCGCCGAGCTGGCCCACGACATCGCCCACACCGACTGCCAGATGATCGTCACCTCGGCCAAGCACGCGCCGTTGCTCGAGGGACTGGACACGGGTGTCGCGCCGGCCGACGTGCTGTCGATCGACGACGAGTCCTACGCCGCGGCTCTCGCCGGGCAACCCGCGGCTGGCCCGGCGGCGCTCGCCGCCGAGGTCCAACCGTCGGACATCCTGTTGCTGTTGTTCACCTCCGGTTCGACCGGTGCACCGAAGGCGGTCGTCTGCTCCCAGGGTCGGTTCGCCGCGATCATCGACAACGGGCGGACGAACTTCGGGCTCGGCCCGGGCGACGTGCTGTACAGCGCGATGCCGATGTTCCACGGGAACGCGCTGATGGCGTCCTGGGCGCCGGCGATCGGCCTCGGCCTGCCGTGGGCGATCCGCCGCTCGTTCTCCGCGTCCGGGTTCCTCCCCGACGTGCGCCGCTTCGGGGCGACGTTCATCAACTACGTCGGTCGTGCGCTCGCCTACGTGCTGGCCACCCCGGAGCAACCCGATGACGGTGACAACCCGCTGCGCTGGGCGTTCGGCACGGAGGCCTCGGAGCGGGACATGGCCGAGTTCCGCCGCCGCTTCGACTGCAACTTCATCGAGAGCTACGGGTCGAGCGAAGGCCTGCTGGTCATCGCCCGCGACGCGAACACGCCGCCTGGATCGCTGGGCAAGGAGCGGCCCGGCTACGACATCGTCGTCCTCGACCCGGGCACGGAGCAGGAGTGCCCCCGGGCCCGGTTCGGGCCGGCGGGTGGGCTGCTCAACCACGAGGCGATCGGCGAGCTCGTCCGGCGCAACCCCGGCGAGGGGTTCGAGGGGTACTACAACAATCCGGAGGCGACCGCCGAGCGGCTGCGCGACGGTTGGTACTGGAGCGGCGACCTCGGCTACCGGGACGAGGACGGGTACTTCTACTTCGCCGGGCGGGGAAGCGACTGGCTGCGTGTCGACAGCGAGAACTTCGCTGCGGCGCCGATCGAGCGGATCATCGGGCGCTTCCCCGGCGTGCTGATCAACGGCGCCTACCCGGTGCCGGACAGCCGCACCGGCGACCAGGTGATGGTCGCCATGGAGTTCGACCCCGGGGCCACGTTCGATCCGGTCGCCTTCGACGAGTTCCTCGCCGCCCAACCGGACCTGGGTACGAAGTGGTCGCCGCGCTTCGTGCGCGTCGTCCCCTCGATGCCCTTGACGGGGACGAACAAGATCGACAAGAAGCCGCTGCGCCACCAACGCTGGCACGGTGAGGGCGTGTGGTGGCGACCGACCACGGGCCAGCCCTTGCGGCCGATGACCGACGCCGACCGGGAGGCGCTCGCCGCCGAGTTCGTCGCCAACGGCCGCACCTCCGCCCTCGCCTGATTGTTCGCCGTTCGTTCCGGGTTGCCCGAACCCCCGCATATCGGGGGTTTCTGTAACCCGGAACGCGGGGTGCCGGCAGTCGTCGGAGTGCGGGTGGTCGTGGCCGTCGGTGACGCCGGAGCCGGGAGGAGCTGAACCCCCGGACCGACGGTTAGCGTCGCCGGGGTGAACCTCCTGGCCTGGATCATCGTCGGACTGGTCGCAGGGTCGCTCGCCCGTTGGATCGTGCGTGACGACCGGTCGGGGTGCCTGTACACCCTCGTCGTCGGCGTGCTCGGGGCGCTGATCGGCGGGGCGCTGATGTCCGCCGCGGACAAGCGGGACGTCGACGACTTCAGCCTCCGCTCCGTCCTCGTCGCCGCCCTCGGGGCGACGTTGCTCCTCCTCGTCCTCCAAGCGGTCGCCGGTCGGGGCCGGTCGCGCCGCGGCTGACCGCACTCCGCCGCCTGAATCGGGCGAGACGGTCTGGCCGTCTGATCGGCCGATCCGCCGTTCTCCTTAGGGATTTCACAACACGTGACCGGATGATCTCGCAACGTCACCTCAGCGGGAGGTGGACGACCGAAAGGATCAACCCGATGCACTCAATCTCCCGGGAGGCGCGCCGGCGCCTCAGCGAGGTCGCAGCGCTCTGCGCAATCGTCGCCACGAGCGGCGTACTTGCCACCGCATCACCCGCGTCGGCCGCCGGCGTCGCACGCGGCACGTACACGCCGGTCGACCCGGCTCGGATCCTCGACACGCGCAGCGGCCTGGGCGTCGCAGCGACCCACCCGGGGTCGGCCGGCGTCGGTGAGGTGACCGAGTTGGCCGCTGCCGGGGTCGGCGGCGTGCCGGACACCGGCGTCGGCGCGGTGGTCCTCAACATCACGGTCACGGCAGCGCCCGGGCCGGGGTACGTCACCGTGTACCCGTGCGGTGAGCCGCTCCCGCTGGCCTCCAACGTGAACTTCACCAAGGGTGTCGACGTCGCCAACCAGGTCACCGCCAAACTCGGTGCCGGAGGCCGGGTCTGCCTATACGCCTCGCGCCACAGCGAACTCGTCGCCGACGTCTCCGGATGGTACGCCGACGGTGTTGTCACCGTCCCCGGGGTCTTCTACCACGATCTCGACCCGACCCGGGTGATCGACACCCGCGTCGCTCTGGGCACGGGCGAACGTCCTGCTGGGCCGCTCGCGGCCGGCGAGATCCTGCCCTTCACGTTCCCCGGAGTGGCGGGTGTACCCGCGGATGGGGCACGCGCGGTGACCCTCAACGTGACCGTCGACCAGGCCTCGGCGCCCGGATACCTGACGGTCTTCCCCTGTGATCGCCCCCGGCCGGAGGTCTCCAACGTCAACTTCGATCCGGCCAACTCGACGGTCGCCAACCTCGCGACCGTCCGACTCTCGTCGACAGGTCAGGTCTGCTTCTTCGGTTCGGTGGGGACTCAGCTGATCGTCGACGTCCAGGGGTACTTCGCCTCGGCGCCGGCAGCCGTGTTCACCGGGATCACTCCGACCAGAGTCCTCGACACCCGTGACGGTACCGGGATCGTCGGAACGCACCCGGCGCGCCGCGGCGACGTGGTCCAACTCGACGTGCGCAGCTGGTCGAGCGTGCCTGCCGACGCGGCCGCGGTGATGCTCAACGTGACGATCACCGGCGCCGATGGCCCGGGCTACGTCACTGCCTTCCCCTGCGGTGGTCCGCATCCGGTGGCCTCGTTCCTCAACTTCATGCGCGGTGTCGATCGAGCCAACCTGACGCCGGTGCGGGTGAACGAGACTGGCAAGGTCTGCCTCTACGTGTCCAACGGCAGCGACGTCGTCGCCGATCTCGACGGCTACTACTCCCGCACGGCCTAGCCGAAGGGCGTCTCGCGCCTCATCGCGCCGGGCGGATCACGAGGTCCCCATCGCGAACCACGGCACTGAGCGACCTGCCGCTCGCCGGGTCGTTGGCCACGGAGACGTCCGAGGAACCGCCGTGCACGGCGAGGGACAATGACATCGGCGGCGTCGGGGGGATCTCCACGGTCACATCGCCGCCGGTAGCAGAGAGGGCGAACGTATCGGGCACTCGGGTCAGCGCGGCGGTGATCGACCCGTCCCGCGCGGCAAGCGAGAGGTCCGGACCGCTGATCGCTGTCGCCCGGATCGAACCGCCGTGTGCCGTGAGGGAGACGACGTGGGTCGCGTCGCTGACGGTCAGCGAGCCGCCGGAGACCGACGCGTCGAGCGGGCCGTCGATCCCCTCGATCGTCACCGCTCCGTTGTTGCGCACGTCGAGAGCGACGGAGCGCGGCACGCTGACCGTGTAGTCGGTGCGACAGAAGTTGCTGCCGATGCTCGGGCATGTCGAGCGGAGACGAAGAACGCCACCGTCGAGGCCCTCGCTGTGGCCGGTGGGACGCAGTCCGGTCTCGACGTGGACGGTGACGCCGATCGTGTCCACGTCGGAGCCGGTGATCGTCACGTTCCCGGCACCCCCGTCGACCTCGACTCGTTCGACGGCGGCCGCGGGGAAGCGGCGCGTCACGTCGCTCGTGCCATGAGCGACGAGCGCGGCGACGTTGTACGCCCCGAGGAGGATCGATGGGGCGAGGATCACCGACCCCGCCACGGTCCAGGCAGCCCGGCCGCTCACGGCGCACCGTCGCTGGACAGCCAGCGGAGCACGGCGAGCACTCGCCGGTGGTCCGCCTCCGCGGGTGGCAGATCGAGTTTGAGGAAGATGTTCGACACGTGCTTCTCCACTGCCTTGTCACTGATCACGAGGTGGCGGGCGATCGCCGGGTTGGTCCGCCCCTCGGCCATCAACCCGAGGACGTCGCGTTCGCGCGGCGAGAGCGTGGCCAGCGGGTCGCGCCGGCGGCTGCGGGCGAGGAGCTGGGCGACGACCTCTGCGTCGAGGGCGGTGCCACCCCGTCCGACGCGCTCCACGGCACCGAGGAAGTCGGCGACGTCGGCGATGCGATCCTTGAGCAGGTAGCCGACCGCATCGCTGCCCTCGGCGAGGAGCTCGCCGGCGTAACGCTCCTCGACGTACTGGGACAGGACGAGGATCCCCAGCTCCGGCCAGCGGTGGCGGATCTCCAGCGCAGCGCGCAGGCCGTCGTCGGTGTGCGTGGGGGGCATGCGCACGTCGATCAGGGCCAGGTCGGGGCGGTGGCGTTCGGCGGCGACGAGCAACTCACGGGCGTCGCCGACGGTCGCGACGACGTCGTGCCCGGCGTCGGCGAGGATCCGTGTCAGTCCGGCGCGCAGCAAGACGCTGTCCTCGGCGATCACGATCCGCATGGGAGCTCCACGGAGACCGTCGTCGGGCCGCCGGGCGGGCTGATCACGTGCATCGACCCACCATGGGCGGCGACTCGGTCGCGCAGGCCGGCCAGGCCGCTACCCGTCGCCGGATCGGCCCCTCCCACGCCGTCGTCACGCACCTCGATCACCAGGCGGTCACCGCCGCGGGTGATCTCCACCGTGGCGTGCTCGGCGTGCGCGTGGCGGGCGACGTTGGTCAGGGCCTCGGTGACGACGAAGTAGGCGGTGCTCTCCACCGCGGCCGGAGGGCGCCGATCGACGGAGACCTTCAGCTCGACGGGGATCGGGGAGCGAGCGACGACCGCCGACAGAGCGGCGTCCAGGCCGCGGTCTTCAAGGATCACCGGGTGGATCCCACGCACCAGGTCACGGATCTCACGCAGGGTCTGCTTCGCTTCGTCGTGGGCATCGTCGACCATCGCCCGGGCCACGTCGGGCTCCGCGTCGAGCTTCTCGCGCGCTGCGCCGAGCGTCGCGGCGAGGGCGACGAGGCGCTGCTGGGCGCCGTCGTGCAGGTCACGTTCGATCCGCCGCCGCTCGGCCTCCGCCGAATCGAGTGCCGCGGCCCGGCTGGTCTCCAGCCGGGCGACTCTCGCCGACATCTCCGTCCCGGGCCGTGGTCCGAGGCAGGCGGCAGCGATCGCGGCCTGGGCGCGGGCGACCCCGACGGTGGTCCACGGGGCGAGGAGGAGGAGTCCGGCGATCCCGGCCGCACCGATCGCCCACGAGCCGGCACCTTGTCCGATGTCGAAGAGCCAGAAGTGGGCGGTGCGTCCTGGGAGGCGGGAGAGGTAGAGAGGGAGGCTGGCCATCGCCAGTGATCCTGACCACAGCCCGCTCACCAGGCAGAAGCCGATCGTCGAGGTCAGCAAGGTGAGCATGCTGTACCCGAGCTCCGCCCATCTCCGGCCACTGCGGACCCGCTCGATCGTCCGCCCGAACCAGCGCGGTGCGCTCAGTGGGCCGACGGGGTCGGCGATCGCCCGTCCGGTGAGCGCCGCGGTGCGGGCGCGTTCGATGTGAGCGACGCCGCGTCCGGCGACGAACAGCAGCCAGATGACGGGGACCGCGAGGGGGAAGGTGACGAGCAGCCCGGCGGCGGTGGAGAGCAAGGTCACCGTGACGCTGAAGGCGACGACGCCGACGACCAAGCCCGTCGCCGCGTAGCACCCCGCCCGCCAGAGGTCGCCCGGGTGCTGCCAAGGGGTGATCGTCACGGCCATGACGCGGACGGTACCGGCCGGGCA
>CAZQEJ010000059.1:0-9695 GCA_964592165.1 uncultured Ilumatobacteraceae bacterium
GCCGGGACGTGGCCGTCAGGCGTAGACGCCGAGGGCGAACACGACCAGCCACAGCACGCCGACGGCCTGCAGTGTGCGATCGGCGAGGAACACCTCTTCCGGTGCCCCGCCTTGACCCTGCTCGAGGATCAACAGGTAGCGGAGCAAGGCGATCAGCATGGGGACGATCGTCAACTCGTAGAAGTGGAACCGGGAAGGATGCGCCTCGGCCGTCTCGAAGGCCCACAGGCAGTACGAGACGAGTGCCGCACCGACGGAGACGGACAGCACCTGGCGGAGGTAGACGATCGAGTAGGCCTGCAGCGTGGCCCGTGTGCTCGCTGCTTCCTCCCCCATCTCGCGCAGTTCCGCGTAGCGCTTGCCGGTGACGATGAACAGCGAGGCGAACACGGTGACGAGGACGAACCACTTCGACATCGGCACGTCGGAACCGACCGCGCCGGCGACGGCGCGCAGCACGAACCCGCTGGCGACGAGGACGAGATCGACGACCGGGACGTGCTTGAAGACCCTCGAGTAGGCGAGCGTGGTCACCACGTAGACAGCGAGGACGACCGGGGTCTGCCACCGTCCCGTGGTCCACCCGAAGGCGATCCCCCCGGCCAGGAGAACGGTCCCGATCACCCGTGCCACCCCGGCCGGAAGCGCGCCGGAGGCGATCGGCCGGCGGCGCTTGGTCGGATGCTGACGGTCGGCCTCGACGTCGAACAGGTCGTTCCAGTAGTAGGTGCCACTGGAGACGAGGCAGAAGGCGACGAAGGTGAGCAGGGCGACGCTCAACTCGTGGCGCTCGTCGAGAACCCCAGCGGCGCCCGGCGCGGCGAACACGACGACGTTCTTCACCCACTGGCGCGGGCGAGCCTCGCGCAGCGCAGCGCGGATCACGGCCGGCCGTCCGGACGGCGGGTGACCGTCACACCGGCGACGAGCAACGGCCGGTCGGCGGCGGCGAGCAGCTCACGGTCACCGGCGGAATCCCCGTACGCCCACAACTCGACGGTGGGGCGCTCGAGACCGGATTCGGCGAACCACGTCTGCAGGCGGGCGACCTTCTCCGGACCGCGGCAGTTCGCCCCGGCGAGGCGCCCGGTCAGCCGCCCGCCGGCACCGACCTCGACGTCGGTGCAGAGCACCGCGTCGACACCGAGGTGCTCCCCGAGGGGAACGAGGTAGCTGCCCAACGAGGCGGAGACGAGGACGACGCGGTGGCCTTCGGCGCGGTGCCACTCCAGCCGGGCGAGAGTGTCGCCGCGCAACCAGTGAGCTATTCGCTGACGGGCGAAGTGCCGGCCCGCCTCGGCGACTTCTCGCGCCTCGCGCCCGGCGAGCACGCCGATCGCCAACTCCTTGAGCAGATCGCGGTCGCGGCGGGCAGCGGCCCGGCCGACGCTCGGGGCCCGGCGGGCGACGACCCCGGCCAGCGCCGCGGTACCGGCGACGTCACGCAAGAAGGGGACGACGCAGTCGCGCGTCGTCAGCGTGCCATCGACGTCGAACGCGGCGACGACGGTCGGGGGTGTCGAAGAGGGGGGCTGCATGGGCGGTCGGGACGCTAACGGCTACCCATCCGCTGAGGAGAGCTTGCCGATCATCTCCCAGTAGCCGGGCCAACTCTTGGCGACCACCCCGGGGTCCTCGATCTCCACCCCGGCGACGACGAGGCCGGCGAGGGCGAAGGCCATCGCCTGGCGGTGATCGTGGAACGTGGGGATCCGTGCTCCGCGGAGGGCGGGCACACCACCGGCGGGAGGGACGATCAGCATCCCGTCGGCTTCCTCGCGAGCATCGACACCCAGACGCACCAGGTTGGCCACGACCGCCCCGACGCGATCGCTCTCCTTGCGGCGGATGAAGCCGATGCCCTCGATGCGCGTCGGTGTCGAGGCGAACGCGGCCACGACCGCCAACGTGGGGACGGTGTCGGAGATGTCCGCCATGCCGATGTCGATCCCGCGCAACGTTCCTCGGCGGCGTACCTCGGTCCAGTGCTCGGAGCGTTCCACGGCGCATCCCATCGCCGCGAGCACGTCGGCGAAACGCGCGTCGCCCTGCGCGCTGGACGTGCCCAATCCCCCGACGCGCACCCGACCACCGGCGATCGCCGCCGCAGCCAACGGGTAGCTGGCGGACGACGCGTCGGGCTCGATCGCCACATCGGTGGCCCGGTAGCGACCGGCACCGACGTCGATCCGCCGCTCCCCGATACGGACGTCGTCGTGCCCGAACGCGGCCATCACCGTCGCGGTGAGCTCAAGGTACGGGCGGGAGACGAGCGGCGTCGTCAGTTCGATCGCCAGCCCCCCGGTGAAGTACGGGGCGATGAGCATCAAGGCGGTGACGAACTGGCTGGTGACGTCGCCAGGGAGCTCGATCGTCCTGCCGCGCCGCGTGCCGCCGCGGATCGTCACCGGCAACGCTCCGGGTGCGTCGTGGTGGGTGAGCTCGGCCCCTAGTTCGGCCAGGGCGCGATGGAGGGCAGCCATCGGCCGGGCGCGCAACGGGGGCGCCCCGTCGATCAGGTATGGCCCGGCGCCGAGCGCGCCGAGGGCGGTCACGAAGCGCGAGGTCGTCCCCGCCAGGCGAGTGTCGATCGTCGCCGGACCGGGGCGCAGCTCACCACCGGTCCCGCCGATCACGGCCACGTCCCCGTGGCGCTCGACGTGTGCGCCGAACGTCCTGACGGCATCGAGCAGACCGGCGGTGTCGTCGCCAGGAGGGACGCGGCGCAACGTGCTCGCCCCATCGGCCAGGGTGGCGCAGACGAGGGCCCGGTTGGCGATGCTCTTCGACCCCGGGACATCGTCCAACGTGACATCGAGCCGTCCACCGGCCTGCGCGATCACCCGTACCCGGGAGCTCACCGGACCCACCATCGCGCGGAGCTCATCCGAGCCGCGAGACGGCAGGCCGGTAGCCGCGGGCGAGCAGGCCACCGCGGAACAGGTCGGTGCTCACCGCGTCGACGAGGACGACGGCGATGCCTCGATCGCCCTCCACAGAGTGGACGACCTCGAAGCTGGCGATGTTCACGCCGAGTTCGGCGGCGAGGGTGAACACCTCTGCCGCCGCCCCGGGCCGGTCGGGGATGGGGATGCGCAACTCGGCGAGTTCGTCGGGCCGCGCCCCGCGCACGGGGAGGTTCGTGCGCGCCTCACGGGCCTGGCGCAGCGTCGCCTCGAGGCGGTCGCGGTCCTCCGCGGCGACGATCTCACGCATCGTCGACAGCCGCCCGACGAGCCCGTCGAGCGCGGCGACGATCGCCCGCCGGTTGTCGCTGCAGACGTCGAGCCACATCGCCGGGCTTCCCGCGGCGATGCGGGTCATGTCGCGGAACCCTCCGGCTGCCAGGCGGAGCAGCGCGGCGTGCTCCTCGGCCCGCTCGGCGGCGAGGCCCATCAGTGTCGCGGCCGTCAGGTGGGGGACGTGGGAGATCACCGCGACGACCTCGTCATGGCGCTCCGCGGCGAGGGCGACGACCTCCGCGCCGAGCTCGCCGATCACCTGGGCGACAGTGGTGAACGTGGCGTTGTCCGTCGCCGGCGTCGGGGTCAGCACCCACACCGCACCCTGAAACATCGCCGCGTCGGCACCGTCGAGCCCGTCCAGCTCCGACCCTGCCATCGGATGGCCCCCGACGAAGCGGGCGTCGTCGACCGCGGTGACGATCGAACTCTTCGTCGAGCCGACGTCGGTGACCACCCCGGAGGTGATGGCCAGCGCCTGGGTGGCCAATTCGGGCACGGCGAGCACGGGGGCGGCGATGAACGTGATCTCGGCCTGCGCGTCGAGACCGATCCCGGCGACGATCCCCCGCTCCAGCGCCGCCTTCTCCCGCTCCGGGTCGGCGTCGCCGCCGGCAACGACCCATCCGCGTTCGCTCAGCGCAGCAGCGATCGAGCCGCCGATCAGGCCCAGCCCGACGACGTTCGCCCGCCGGCGGCCCGCCGATCCCTCACTGTCCACGTCCCACGACGCTACCGAGCGTCGCTGCGCCCTGCGGCATGTTCGAGGGCCCGGAGTTCGCCGGCGGTCAGCTCGCGCCACTGTCCGGGGGGCAGCGACCGGTCGGCAAGCGGACCGATCCTGACCCGCACCAACCGCCGCACGGGATGCCCGATCGCCTCGCACATCCGCCGTACCTGGCGGTTTCGGCCTTCGTGGATCGTGATCCGCAGCACGCCCCGGTCCGGTTGGCTGACCCGCGCCGGCGCGGTCCGCCCGTCGTCGAGCTCGACGCCTTCACGCAGGGCACGCACCCCCGCCGCGGTGACGATGCCGTCGACCTCGGCGAGGTATTCCTTGTCCACGCCGTAGCGGGGATGGGTCAGGCGGTTGGCCAGTTCGCCGTCGTTGGTCAGGAGCAGGAGGCCCTCGCTGTCGTAGTCGAGCCGGCCGACGGGGAACACCCTCGGCTCGGCAGGGACGAGGTCGATCACGGTCCGCCTCCCCTGCGGGTCGCTCGCCGTGGTCACCACCCCGGCCGGCTTGTTCAGCAGGTAGTGGACGAGCCCGGGGCGGATGCCGACGTGCCGGCCGTCGATCTCGACCGCGTCACGGTCGGGGTCGACGCGCCGCCCGAGCACGGCGACCTCCCCGTTGACGGTCACCCGCCCTGCAGCGATCAGCTCCTCACAGGCCCGGCGTGAGCCGTAGCCGCGTTGGGCGAGCACCTTCTGCAACCGATCACCGCTCGGCAGCGAGGCCGCGGCGCGGTCCTGCTCCCATAGCGGCGGTTCGAGCTCAGCCATCGGCGGGTGGCGTTGCCGCCGGTGGCGCGGAGGGGATGCGCAAGCCGTGCTCGAGCGCCTCGACCACGTCCACCCCGGGGACGAAGCCGGCGAGCGGGGGCAGTCCGCTGACCGAGTCGATCCCCAGCTTCTCGAGGAACAGAGGGGTCGTCCCCCACAGCACCGCCTGCCCCGGACCCGGGTCGCGCCCGACCTGGTCGACGTAACCCCTGGCCTGCAGGGTGCGCAGCACGCCGTCGGGGTCGACGCCGCGGATCGAGGCGATCTGGGCCCGGGAGATCGGTTGCTTGTAGGCGACGATCGCCAACGTCTCCAACGCCGCTCCGCTGAGGCGGGCCCGTTGGCCGTCGAGGACGAAGCGCTCGACATAGGCAGCGAGGTCGGGATGCGTCTGGTAGCGGTACCCGCCCGCCACACGCACGAGCTGGAAGCCGTGCCCGGCCTCGTCGTACACCGCGGCAAGACGCGCGCAGAGCTGCTCGACGACGGCCACCGGCTGGTCGATCACCGTGGCGATGAGCGCCGGTTCGACCGGCTCGGTGGCGACGAGGATGATCGCTTCGATGGCCCGTACGAGGATCGGGTCGAGCGGCGCACCCGCGGCGGGGTCGAGATCGGTCATGCTCATCCCTCGTAGTCGTCGACGGCGAACGACGAGACGCCGGCAGCGACGAGCTCGTCGGCGTCGTCACCGATCCAGACGATGTCGATCTCACCGAGCCGGTCGGCCTGCTCGAGCTCGATCCAGCCCTGCTTGTACATCTCCAGCACGGCGAGGAAGCGGACGACGATCTCGATCCGTTCGGCGAACTCCTCGGTCAGGTGGCGGAAGCCGATCCGCCCCACCCGTGGCAGTTCGTCGAGCAGTTCGGCGACGCAGTCGGCGACGGAGATGCGGATCGGGGCGACGTGGAACAGGTCGATCCGGGGCAACGCCTTGGGCGTCACGGCGCGCAGGTAGGCGCGTCGCAAGCGCTCCCCCGTCATCCCCTCCAACGGGTCGGGGGCGAGGCCGGCGAAGCGTTCGTCGAGCCCGGCCAGCCGGGGGAAGCAGCGGTCGGCGGCATCGGCCAGGGAGCCGAAGACGGTCGCCACGTCCTTGAACGTCTTGCACTCGAGCAGCCGGGCGAGGAGCAGGTCGCGCTCTTCCCACAGCGCAAGCTCCTCGTCGAGGTCGACGTCCTCCCGGCCGGGGAGGAGGCGGCGGGCCTTGAGCTCGACGAGCGTCGCGGCGATGAGCAAGAACTCCGTCGCCAGCTCCAGGTCGAGGGACTCCATCCGGCCCAACTCAGCGAGATAGGCGTCGACGATCGTCGACAGGTTGACCTCGTAGATGTCCACCTGATCCTTCAAGATGAGGTGGAGGAGGAGATCGAAGGGGCCTTCGAACACCGGGGTGCTGACGTCGACGGCCATCGTCGCCACGCTAGCGGCACCCCACCCGGCCGGCCCCGGATCGGCCCGGATCATGGCCAGGCCGCTCGGTAGCCTGATCGGCCATGCCCCGCGTCCTGTCCTGCATCCAGCCCTCGGGCGACGTCCATCTCGGCAACTACCTCGGCGCGCTGGTCAACTGGGTGCGTGGCCAACACGACGGCGAGGTGTTCCACGGGATCGTCGACCTCCACGCGCTGACCAGCGTCGAGCGTCCGGGCGTGCTCGGGAAGATGACCCTGGAGCTGGCCGCGACGCTGTTCGCCATCGGCCTCGACCCGGACGTAGCCACCGTCTTCGTCCAGTCCCACGTCCCCGAGCACAGCCAGCTGGCCTGGATCATGGAGTGCAACGTCAGCTTCGGCGAGCTCTCCCGGATGACCCAGTTCAAGGACAAGGTGGCCAAGCGGGAGGGGGACTTCATCCCTGCCGGGTTGTTCACCTATCCGGCGTTGCAAGCCGCCGACATCCTCCTCTACGACCCCGACCAGGTCCCCGTCGGGGAGGACCAGCGCCAGCACATCGAGATCACCCGGGACATCGCCATCCGCTTCAACCACCGCTATGGGGAGACGTTCGTCGTGCCCACCGCCGTCACCCCCCGGTCCGGAGCGCGGGTGATGGACCTCCAGGACCCGACGTCGAAGATGTCCAAGTCGGCGGCGTCGGACGCGGGTCTGATCCTGGTGATGGAGGACCCCGCGTCGATCGCCCGCAAGTTCAAGCGCGCCGTGACCGATTCGGACAACGAGATCCGCGTCGACCGTGCCACCAAGCCGGGCGTGTCCAACCTGCTCGAGATCCTCGCCGCGGTCACCGGTGGTGACGCCGAGACGCTAGCCGCGTCCTACACCCAGTACGGGCCGCTGAAGAAGGACACGGGGGAGGCGGTCATCGCTGCTCTGACCCCCATCCGGGAGCGCTACCACGAACTGCTCGCCGACCGTGGCGAGCTCCAGCGCCTGCTACGGATGGGGAGCGGCAAGGCCCGAGAAGTCGCCTCCACGACGCTCGAGCGGGTGACGCGGCACATCGGATTGCTGCCGGTGGAGGGCTGACAGGGCGTCACCGATCGGCATCGGAGCGGCGAACACCCGACCCTGGAATGCGCCACATCCGAGATCGCGCAGCACGTCGAGGGTGATCCGGTCCTCGACGCCTTCGGCGACGACCTCGAGAGCCAGGTTCTGCCCGAGTTGGATGATCGAAGCAACGATCGCCCGGTCGGTCGGATCGCTGCGCATCCGGGAGACGAACGCGTCGTCGATCTTGATCTCGTTCAGCGGCAGGGAGCGGAGCCGATCCATCGACGCGTATCCCTGACCGAAGTCGTCGATCGACAGACGGATGCCGCGCCGAGCGAGCCGCCCGAGCACTTGGGAGAGGAGCTTCGCGTTCTGCAGCGCCTCGGGTTCGGAGAGCTCGAGGATCAACGATTCGGCAGGGATCCCGAACGCGTCGATCGTCGCGTCGAGCATCTCCTCGAACCCGTGCATCACGAGGTCGGTCGTCGTCACGTTGATCGCCATCGTCAACCGCGGGTCGAGAGCCCGCAGGCGGGTCAGGTCAGCGACAGCGGTGCGCACGATCGCGCTGACCAGGCGCATCCCCACCCCGGCGACCTGGGCCGCGGCGACGAACTCTGCCGGGCCGACTTCACCCAGCGCCGGATCGGTCCAGCGGGCGAGGGCCTCGAAGCCGAGCACCTGGCCGCTGCGGATCGACACCCTCGGCTGGTACACGACGCCGACCTCACCGGCGTCCAACGCCTCGCGCAGTGCCCCGGCGAGGTGGAAGCTGCGCGCTGTCTCGGCCTCGAACTCCGGGGCCCAGCGCTGCCACCCCCCGCCGCCTCGCTTGGCGACGTACATCGTCATGTCCGCCCGGCGGAACAGGAGGTCCTGGTCCTCGCCATGGGTTGGGGCGACCGCGATCCCGATCGAGACCCCGATCTGCATCGTCAGCCCGTCGCTGATCACCGGCATGCCGAGAGCGTCGACGATCGCCTCGGCGCACTCCTCGGCGTAGTCGTCGGGCCGGTCGCCGAGCGGGACGACGACGGCGAACTCGTCGCCGCCGAGCCGCCCGACGCACGCGTCAGGTGGGATCGTCGCTCTCAGCCGGGCGGCGACCTCCTGCAAGAGGATGTCACCGCGATGGTGCCCGAGCGCGTCGTTGACCTCCTTGAAACGATCGAGGTCGAGCAGCAGGAGAGCGACACGCGGCTGGCGCACCGCCAGTTCCTGGGCCAGTTGGGTGACGATCGCGCCACGGTTGGCCAGATTGGTCAGGGCGTCGTGGCGAGCCTGGTGGCGGATCAGGCCTTCGCTGCGGCGGAGATCGGAGATGTCCACGACCACTCCCCGGATCCGCCGCTCGCTCGGATGTCCGAGATCGACGACGGAGGTGTTCACCCGGTAGACCCGCGGGTAGTCGGGGGCCCCGCCGGCGCGCACCTCGATCGAAAAGCCGTGCTCCGCCCGGTCGATCAGCGACGGCACCCCGACCAGGTGGCGATCGTCGGGGTGGACCTGGGCGACCCAGGCCTGCGGGTCCGTCAGCCACCGCTGTGCGTCGACCCCGTAGTTCAGCGCATACCCCGACACGTAGGTGAACTGGCCGCTGGCGCGATCCAACTCCCAGACGATGGCTTCCACCCCGTCGAGCAGGTTGTGCAGGCGGACGCGCTCCCGACGGTTGTGCTGGACCGTCCGGTAGAGCAAGGGGACGACCGTGGTCGCGACGAGGACGAGACCGACGACGACGACCGCGGCATCCCGCCAACCCTCGGCGAGCACCCCGCTGATGGCGAAGCCACCGACGGCGACGACCGCGAGACGAACGACGCCCCGGCGACCGACGAGCAGGCTCGCCTCGCACAGCCCCGCCGCCGCGTACAGGGCAGCCGGAGCCCACAACTGCCGGTCGAGGACGGCCAGCCCGAGGGGAGCGACGACGTCGACCGTCGCCGTCAGCCGGGCGATGCTGCCGAGGCGCTGGTGGAGCAGCCACGCTGCCCCACTGATCCCCGCCAGAACGACGAGCCCCGCCGAGGCGAGACGACCGTGCTCGGCGAGGGGAAGAACACCGGTGGCCAGGATCCCGGCTGCGACCAGCCACAGCCCGGCTCGCACGGCGAGAACTCCGCGCGCGTCACGCAGCGGGGTCGACAGCCCAACCAGTCTCCCGGCGCGCCCCTGCCCAACCTCCGGATTACCCGCCACCGGCGGAATCCTAGGGGCCGACCACCAATGCTGGCCGGGTAGCCGCGCTCCGTGACTCGATCTTGAGCCGTATGGGCTACGACGGGCTAGGACGCATCGTCCGCATCGACCAGCGCGGCGAGCAGCTCGCCGGGCGCGTCGGCCGTCCGGCCGACGAGGGCCACGGTCATCGGGTCGCTTCCCTCCGCGGCGAGCCACTGTGCACCGGTCGGTTCGTGACGGTGGTAACGGGCGAAGCGGCTCGTGCCCTGCGTGCTCGAGCTCGGCGGAAAGTCGGCGAATATCGTGT
>CAZQEJ010000059.1:9705-17593 GCA_964592165.1 uncultured Ilumatobacteraceae bacterium
CCTGCGTGCGCCTCCCGCGGCGCGCCATCCCCCACAACGTGGCGGCGACCCGGCCCGTGGTACCCAGTCCGGCATCGAGCTTGCCGACGTCGTGGAGCAACGCTGCCGCGACGGCAGCTCGGGGCGGGGGCGCGGGCAGGCGGGCGATCATCGCCTCGGCGACGCGCAACGAGTGACGGCGGTCGGCGAGCGGCATCCGCCACCACATCTCGAGCTCGGCGGGCAGCAAGCAGTGTTCGGCGATGGCGATCTCGGCCGTGCTCAACGGTTCGCGGGACAGCGACCCGGTGAAGCGGCGGGCGAGATGGACGAGGTGCGCGACGTTGCTCATCGCTCGGCTGCGCGCCGAGCACGCGGATGGGCGGCACGATAGGCGCGGAACACGTGCGCCTGGGAGACGAGGGTGTACACCTGCGTCGTCGAGATCGACGCGTGTCCGAGCAACTCTTGCACGACGCGCAAGTCGGCCCCCCCATCGAGAAGGTGCGTGGCGCAGGAATGGCGCAGTACGTGGGGGGAGAGCCGGTTCCCCAGACCGAGCGGTTCGGCCCGGTCGCGCAGCACCAACCACACGTGTTGGCGGCTGAGCCGACGACCTCTCCGACCGAGGAAGACCGCCTCAGCGTCGTCGCGGCGCGCTCCGCTGGGGGACACCAGGCGGCCTCGTCCCTGCGGATCCAGCCAACGATCGAGCGCCACGGCGGCCGCGCCACCGTAGGGCACGATGCGCTCTTTGGAGCCCTTGCCGAAGACGCGCACGAGCTGCTCGGCCGGATCGATGTCGGCGAGGGATAGCCCGCACAGCTCCGAGACACGCATCCCCGTCGCGTAGAGCAACTCGAGCAGCGCTCGGTCACGTCGGTCGACCGGACCGTCACCGCCGACGGAGTCGAGGAGGATCGCGACCTCCTCGACGGACAACGGCTTGGGCAGCCCGGCGGGGACCCGTGGTGCCTCCAGGTCCGCGGCCGGATCGTCATCCCGCAGACCCTCCGCGGCGAGGAATTCGTGCAGCCGGCGGACCGAGCTCACGGCTCGGGCAACCGTCGCCGGCGCCCGTCCCAACGCGCCCAGTTCCGCTGCGTAACGATCGAGATCAGCAACGCCGACCGTGCCCAGCCCCGTGCCGTGCGCGTTCAGCCAGGTGACGTAGGCCTCGAGATCCCGCCGGTAAGCATGCACGGTGTTCAGCGCTCGGCCCCGTTCGCTGACCAGCCAGGCAAGGTATTCCTCGGCCTCGATCGGCAACGCGCTCATCTTCGGGCGGGAACCGTCCCCTCGCGTACCTTGCGGTCGGCGAGGAGCAACCCGACGACGGTCTTCGCATCGGTGATCTCGCCCGCGACCAGTCGGCGCACCGCGTCGTCGAGGGTCATCCGAACGATGCTCATGTGCTCCTCTTCCGGTCCGTGCACGTCGCGTGGCACCTCGGACAGACCGGTGCCGAGGTAGATCCAGGTGATCGAGTCGGTCATCGCGGCCGACGGGGCGATCCGGGTGAGCAGCTCGTAGTGCGCCGCTCGCCGTCCGATCTCCTCGGCCAACTCGCGCTCCGCGGTCCGTTGGGGAGGTTCACCGGCGACGTCGCGGATGCCCGCTGGGATCTCCCACAACTCGGTCTCGTAGGGCGGCCGCCACTGGCGTACGAGGGTGACCATCGCCGTGCCGTCCGCCTCGAATTCGAGCGGGACGACGGACACCGCACCTGGGGAACGGACGATGTCACGTTCGAAGACCGTGCCGTCAGGTGCCTCGAACTCGGCGACGACCACCTTCCACACGTACCCGTGGTGGACGTCACGCTCGCCGATCCGGCGGAACCTGGGGAGTCCGTCGCCCACCGCAGCCGTCACCCGAAGTGGCCGGCTGCGCTGGGCACGGCGATCTCCCCCGACGGATCCTCTTCGATCGTGACGAGCGGCGGGACGTGCCCGGCGCGCCGGGCGATCGCCGCCTCGAGCAGATCACGGAACAGCGGGTGGGGCCGGTCCGGACGGCTCTTGAACTCCGGATGCGCTTGGGTGCCGACCCAGAACGGATGGTCGACGAGCTCGACGAACTCGACCAACCGCCGGTCGGGAGACATCCCCGAACAGAGCAAGCCCGCCGCCTCGAGTCGGGTGCGGTACGCGTTGTTGAACTCGTAGCGGTGCCGATGACGTTCGCTGACGACGGGTTCCCCGTATGCGTCGTGAACCTTCGACCCCTGGGTGAGCACCGCGTAGTAGGCCCCGAGGCGCATCGTGCCGCCCATGTCGGCGACGTCGCGCTGGTCGTGCATCAGGTCGATGACCGGGTGAGCGGTGTCCGGGTCCATCTCCGTCGAGTTCGCCCCGGCCAGGCCGGCCACGTTGCGGGCGAACTCGATCGTCATCACCTGCATCCCCAGGCACAACCCGAGGCAGGGGATCCCCGCTTCACGGGCATGCCCAGCGGCGGCGATCTTGCCCTCGATGCCACGCGCCCCGAACCCTCCGGGGATGACCATCCCGTCGAGATGGGCGAGCCTCCCGGCGGCGAGCAGCCCTTCGACCTCCTCGGCTTGGACCCAGTCCACCTCGACCTTGGCCCCGTGGTGGAACCCGGCGTGCTTGAGGCTCTCGACGACCGACAGGTACGCGTCGGGGAGGTCGACGTACTTGCCGATCAGGCCGATCCGCACCGGCAGGATTGCCGCGTCGATGCGCGCGACGAGTTCCTCCAGCGGGCGCAGGTCGATCTCCGCGGCGAGGCGGAGCACGTCGCAGACGACCGTGTCCAGTCCCTCCCGATGGAGGATCAGGGGGAGTTCGTAGAGGTTGCCCACGTCGGCCGCGTTGATCACGGCTCGCTCGTCGACGTCACACAGGTTGGAGATCTTGCGCCGCACGTTGTCCTCGATCGGCCCCGCCGAACGGCAGACGATCACGTCGGGCTGGATCCCCCGGCTGCGCAACTCCGTGACGGAGTGCTGCGTCGGCTTGGTCTTCTGTTCGCGCGACGGTCCGACGAAGGGGACGAGCGTGACGTGCAGGTAGCAGACGTTGTCCCGGCCGGCCTCCTTGCGGAACTGGCGGATCGCCTCGAGGAAGGGGAGGATCTCGATGTCCCCCACCGTGCCCCCGATCTCGGTGATGACGACGTCGACGTCGTCGGTCGCGACGCGCGTGATCCGGCGCCTGATCTCGTCGGTGATGTGGGGGATGACCTGCACCGTCCGCCCGAGATAGTCGCCGCGGCGCTCCGCGGCGAGCACGGCTTGGTAGATCGAGCCGGTCGTCGCGTTCGAGTCGCGGGTCAGGTTCTCGTCGATGAAGCGCTCGTAATGACCGAGATCGAGATCGGTCTCGGCGCCGTCGTCGGTGACGAACACCTCGCCATGCTCGAACGGGTTCATCGTTCCCGGGTCGACGTTGATGTACGGATCGAGCTTCTGCATCGTCACCCGGAAGCCGCGCAGCTTGAGCAGCCGTCCGAGCGAGGATGCGGTGAGGCCTTTGCCGAGTGAGCTGGTCACTCCCCCGGTCACGAAGATGTGCTTCGGCACGGCGGTGAGGCCTCCCGTCAGTCGGATGGATGACGGGAGATCATCGTACCGCGGAGCAGGTCCGCTGCGGTGGACCGGGATGCCCGACCACCCCTGTTGGGTGTGGGGGACCTCTGACCTATTTCACGGACATGTCACAGTCCACGTCCTGCTCCTCGCTTACCGTGACCGTTGAGGAGGCCAACTGAACATGTCTGGACGTGCGCGCAAGCTCGTCGGATTCGGCGGTCTGACGCTTGTGGGGTGGGCGACGGTGGTCTTTGCCGCAACCGCATCCGCCGAGCAGGTCTGCCGGACGACGACGGTGTCCTGGTCGACTCCGTCCTCGAGCAGCTTGTACATGACGCCGTGGCACTACCCGACCTACGACACGGGTCTTGCCGTCGCCCCCGGCGACGCGGCAGAGACCGTCGTGATCAGCGCCTCCTCGTACCGCAGCGCCGACCGTCACGCCGACGACACCTACCCCACCCGGGAGGACGACGCGCAGCGCAACGAGCGGTGGCGGCTGCGGATCGGCGGCGCGGACTTCGGCGTGCTGACCGACGATCTTCCCGACTCCGTCGCCGAAGGTGCACCGACCCCGTGGTACAGCGGTGAGGTGACCGGCTCGCTCGGCACGGGGACGGTGACTCCCGGCCCGATCGTCATCGTCCATGGCTCGCAGTACGGCTACACGGAGAGCGCCAACTCGGTCCGTCCCCAATCGTTCAGCCTGACCGTCACCTACTGCCGGGCACCCGACGAGGCGCCGACGACGAATCCGGCGACGACGAATCCGGCGACGACGAATCCGGCGACGACGAATCCGGCGACTGCGGAGCAGACGACGACCACGTCGGTGCCACCACCGACGATGGGCACCGAGTTGCCGCCACCGATGACCGCGGAGACGACGACGCCACCTCCCCCGGCTTCCACCGCGCCGACGGCGACCGTCCCCGGCGCCGTCGGGCCGCCACCGTCGGTCCGTCCCCTGCCCGATCCCGTACCGCTGCCCCCGACGAGCTCGACGACCGCGGCGCCCCCGACGACCGTGCCGAGCACGTCGACGACGACGACGACCCCGCCGACGTCGACGACCGTCGCTGTCGCCGGTCCCGAGCCGTCGCCGCCGACCAGTCCGGTCGCGCCCCCGAGCGGCGGCGGGCGGCTACCGACGACGGGGAGCGACATCGCCGGTTGGCTGATCGTGGCGGTGGTCAGCGCGACGTTCGGCGCGTTGCTGTGGCTCGCTGGACGCCGGTCGCGCCCGCCGCTCGCCCGCTGAGCAACTCGGCGGCGTGACGGCGAGCCGTCTCGCTGTCGCGCTTGCCGGACAGCATGCGGGCGATCTCCTCGACTCGCTCGTCGCCCTCGACGAGGCGCACGGTGACCGATGTCTGGCCGTCCCGGTCGGCCTTGGCGACGACGATCTGGGTGTCCGCCGCGGCCGCGACCTGGGCCAGGTGGGTGACCATCAGCACCTGGTGGCGGCGCCCGAGTTCGGCCAGCGCGTCGGCGACGGCGAGTGCCGCCCCTCCCCCGATCCCGGCGTCCACTTCATCGAACACGAGTGTGTCCGGCGCCTCACTGAGCACGAGGCGCAGAGCGAGCATCGTCCGCGCCAGCTCGCCCCCGGAGGCGACCCGAGCCAACGCAAGAGGCGGTGTCCCCGGGTTGGCCGCGAGGAGCATCTCCACCGCGTCACCGGGGTCCGCCGGGCCGACATCGACGACGACCGTCGCCGAGGGCATGGCCAGCACGGAGAGCCGGGCGGTGACGAGCTGCGCCAGACGAGGCGCTGCGGCACGGCGCGCCGCGCCGACCGCCGCGGCGGCCGAGGTGATCGTCGCGCGCACCACCTCACGCCGCTCATCGAACGCCACGGCGCGCTGTTCGTGACCCTCCAGCTCGCCCAGCCTGTCGGCGGCCTCGGAGGCGAAGGCGCGTACGTCGGTGAGCGTCTCGCCGTACTTACGGCGGAGCTCCCGGAGCAGCTGCCGCCGCTCGCGGATCGCACCGAGACGCTGGGGGTCCTCCTCGATCCGCTCCTCGGCCCGGCGCAACTCGGCGATGAGGTCGTCGAGCTCGTAGGCGAGCCCCTGGAGCCGTTCGCCGAGATCGCTGAACGGCGAACGAGACGTGAGCGCGCCGAGCGCGGTGCGCACCGCCTCCGCCGCGCCCCCCTCGTCGCCGAGAGCACCGAGAGCCGCCTGGGCTGCCTCACGGTGGGCGACCGCGTCGGCGAGGAGGGACTCCTCGGCGTCCAGGCGCTCGTCCTCCGCAGGGTCGTCGAGCGCCGCCCCGCCGATCTCGGCGAGCTGGAAGCGGAGCAGTTCGATCTCCCGGGTACGTGCGCGTGCATCGCCGCCCAGCGCAGCGAGGGCCGCCTCGATCTCCTGCAGCTCGGCGCGTGCCTCGAGGAGCGGGCCGAGGTCGATGCCGCCGAAGCGATCCAACGCGGCACGCTGCACCGGCGTCGCGAGCAGGCTCTGGTGGGTGTGCTGGCCGTGCAGGTCGACACTCCGCGCACCGAGCTCGGCGAGGTTGGCGACCGTCGCCAGGCGCCCGTCGATGTATGCCCGGGAACGCCCGTTGACGGGCACGACGCGGACGACGATCCACTCCTCGTCGCCATCGACGAAACGACCCTCGACGCGTGCTTCACGTGCGCCGGCACGGACCACGATCGGGTCGGCGCGCCCGCCGACGAGGAGCTCGATCGCTTCCAGGAGCATCGTCTTGCCGGCACCGGTCTCCCCGGTCAGCGCGGTCAGGCCGCGACCGAGCACGAGATCGAGACGCTCGATCAGGCCGAGGTCCTCGATGTGCAACTCGGCCAGCATCAGCGGTCGCTCAGCCCGAACTTCGCCTTCAGGATCTGGTGGAAGCGCCGCCGCCCGAAACGGACGAACACCGCCGACTCTGCGGCCGGGGTGCACACCACGACGTCCCCTTCACCGAGGGGGACGATCCGCCTCCCGTCGATCGACAACTCGACCGGCCGGTGGCCCATCACCTCGATGCGCACCTCCTCGTCGGGATCGAGCACGAGGCACCGGTCGAAGAGCATGTGCGGGGAGACCGGGGTGAGCAGCATCGCCCGGTGCGCCGGCGAGACCACCGGACCGCGCACCGACAGCGAGTACGCCGTCGATCCCGTGGGCGTGGCGACGATCAGGCCGTCGGCGGCGTAGGAAGTGAACGGCGCACCGTCGATCGAGACCAGCAGGCGCACCGTGTGACCCGCCTCGTGCCGCTCCAGCACGGCCTCGTTCAGCGCCCGCCAGCACCCTCCGCCACCGTCGGCCCGCTCGACGCGCGTGGCCAGCATCATCCGCCGTTCGAGCGTGTAGTCACCGGAGAAGAAGCGCTGCAGCGCGGTCGTCATCAACGCCGGTTCGACCTCCGCGAGATATCCGAGCAACCCGACATTGACCCCGATGATCGGCACCTCGGCCCCGTCGAGGAGGTGGACGGTGCGCAGCATCGTCCCGTCCCCGCCGAGGCTGAGAACAAGGCCGGCCTCCTGCGGGGATCGATGCGCGGCGAGCAGTTCGTGGCCCGTGAGACCGAGCGCTTGGGCGTCTTCGACCGGGAGGAACGCTTCGTGACCCGCGTCGCGCAGCCAACCGGCTGCGGTCAGGGCCAAGATCGCAGCGTCGCGTCGTTCGTGGTGAGCGGCGATCATTACAGCCGTCACAGCGGATCTCCCGATCTACGAGCGTGGACGAGGAACTCGACGTTTCCGTCGGCGCCGCGCAGTGGCGAGGTGATCCAGCCGAGCACGGCGGCCTGGAGGTTACGCAGTTCGCCGTCGATCGCGGCGCAGACCCGGGCGTGGACCGCCGGATCGGTGATCACCCCACGAGCGCGGGAGGCCTCGGCACGGCCGGCTTCGAACTGCGGCTTGACCAAGGTGACGAGATCGCCCGAGGGGCGCAGGGCGCCGAGCAAGGCCGGCAGGACCGTGACCAAGGAGATGAACGACAGGTCGGCGACGACGACATCGACCGTCCCGCCGATCGCCTCGGGAGTCAGATGGCGAACGTTGAACCTCTCGATCACCGTGACTCGCTCGTCGGCGCGCAGTCTGGCGTGGAGCTGCCCGTGCCCGACGTCGAGGGCGACGACGTGCGCCGCGCCGGCCTGGAGCAAGCAGTCGGTGAACCCACCGGTCGAGGCACCCGCGTCGAGAGCCCGTGCCGAACGCACGTCGAGGGCGAACGCGTCGAGAGCGGCTGCGAGCTTCTCCCCACCGCGGCTGACGAAACGGGCGGGCGGCCCGCTGATGTGCACCGCCTCGGCCGGACCGACGAGCCGGGCGGGCTTGTCGGCGATCGCACCCCCGACGAGGACGCGCCGCTCCCCGATCAGGCG
>CAZQEJ010000060.1:0-9076 GCA_964592165.1 uncultured Ilumatobacteraceae bacterium
GCTTCGAATGGACCGGTGAACCCGACGCCGACCCCTCCGAGTACGAGGAGCACGTGGTCCGATGAGCACCGACGACGCCATCGCCCTCGTCGGCTGGGCACAGACCCCCGCCGTGCGGCGCACGGACGCGACCGAGACCCAGCTGTGCCTCGACGCGATCGTCGGGGCAGTCCAGGCGGCCGGCATCCGCCGCGAGGAGATCGGGTTCACCTGTTCGGGGAGTTGTGACTACCTCACCGGGGGGCCGTTCGCCTTCGTCTCCAACCTCGAAGCAGCAGGCGCGTGGCCGCCGATTGCCGAGTCCCACGTGGAGATGGACGGTGCATGGGCGCTGTACGAGGCGTGGGTCCGTCTCCACCAGGGGGACATCGACGTCGCCTTGGTGTTCAGCTCGGGCAAGTCCTCGCCCTCGGACCCGGCGCAGCTCTACCCCCAGCAGCTCGATCCGTACTTCCTCGAACCGCTCGGCCTCGACCCCGTGTCCTATGCCGGATTGCAGGCGCGGGCCCTGCTCGAGTCGGGCAAGGCGACCGAACGGGACTTCGCCGAGGTCGTCGCCCGCTCACGGCGCAACGCGCTGGGCAACCCGAACGCGCAGGTCGCCCGGGACCAGAGCGTGGAGGAGCTCCTCGCCGCGCCGTACTGGTCGGACCCGCTGCGCCGTCACGATCTGCCGCCGATCTCCGACGGGGCCGCCGCCGTCGTCCTCGCCCGGGCCGGCACGGCTCGCCGGCTGAGCGCCAATCCGGTGTTCATCGCCGGCATCGACGACCGCATCGAAGCGCATCAACCCGGGCACCGCGACCTGACCACCTCGGTATCGACCGCTCTCGCGGCGCGCCACGCGGGATTGGGCGACGCACCCGTCCAGGTCGCCGAGCTGTCGGCCAGCTTCAGCCCGCAGGAGATCATCTTGCGCCAGTCCCTCGGGCTCGGTGACGGCGTCGCCGTCAACCCCTCTGGTGGCGCGCTGGCCGGCAACCCGATGATGGTCACCGGTTTGATCCGGATCATCGAAGCGGCGAGCCGTGTCGCCGACGGATCGGCGCAGCGCGCCCTCGCCCACGCGACCAACGGCCAGGGGCTGCAACACAACCTCGTCACGATCCTGGAGGCCGACCGATGACCCATGTCCCCTGCGCGATCATCGGCGTCGGCCAGACCAAGCACTCCAAGGCCCGTGCCGAGCTGTCGATGCCCGGACTGGTGCGCGAGGCTGCCGAACGCGCCCTGGCCGACGCAGACGTCGACTGGAGCGACATCGATTCGCTCGTGATCGGCAAAGCGCCCGACGCGTTCGAGGGGGTGATGCAGCCCGAACTGTTCCTCGCCGAAGCGTTGGGAGCGGTCGGCAAGCCGATGCTGCGCGTCCACACCGCGGGGTCCGTCGGTGGTTCGACGACGCTCGCCGCCGCCCACCAGGTCTCCTCCGGGCGCCACCGCCGGGTTCTCGCCGTCGCCTGGGAGAAGCAGTCCGAGGGCAACGCCCAGTGGGGGCTGGCCGGGGGACGATCCGGGGGGATCGGCGCGGGCGGCGCGTTCGCCCCGTTCATCCACGCCTACATCAAGCGCACCGGGGCCCCCGAATACATCGGCTGGATGGTCGCGGTCAAGGATCGGCTCAACGCGCTGAAGAACCCTTACGCCCACCTGCGCATCCCGGACATCTCGATCGAGAAGGTCAAGGAGTCGCCGATGTTGTGGGATCCGCTGCGGTTCTTGGAGTCCTGCCCCTCCTCCGACGGGGCCTGCGCGGTGGTCATCGGCGACGAGGATGCGGCGAAGGCGGCACCCCGCCGCCCGGCCTGGGTCCGGGCGACGGCGATGCGCTCCGAGTTGGGCATGTTCCCCGGCCGGGACGGGACCAAGCCGCAGGCCGGGGTGGACTGCGCTCGCGCGGTGTACGCCGAGGCCGGGATCACCGACCCGCGCCAGCAGATCGACGTCGCCGAGATCTACGTCCCGTTCTCCTGGTACGAACCGATGTGGCTGGAAGGCCACGAGATCGCCGGACCCGGGGAGGGATGGCGGATGGTCGAGTCCGGCGAGACGGAGATGACCGGTGCGTTCCCGGTCAACCCCTCCGGTGGTGTGCTCTCCTCCAACCCGATCGGGGCGAGCGGGATGCTGCGCATGGCCGAAGCGGCCAACCAGGTCCGCGGCGAAGCCGGTGAGCACCAGATCGACGGGGCCAAGGTCTCCCTCGGGCAGGCGTACGGCGGCAACGCGCAGTACTTCTCGATGGCGATCTTCACCGACACCGTCGACCGGTTGTAGGGACCGGCGATGACGACGACGGCCGACGTCCTCGCCGGCGTCGACCTGAACGGGACGACCGCAGTGGTCACTGGTGCATCAACGGGACTCGGCTGGGAGACCGCCCGCGCTCTGGCCGCGGCCGGTGCGACGGTGATCGCCACGGCCCGCGACGAGGACAAGGCGGCGCGCACCAGCGCCTCGCTGCTCGGCGCCGCGCCCGGCGCGGCGATCGTCACCGGGGTGCTCCGCCTCGACGTGCTCGACAGCGTGCGGGCCTTCGCCACCTGGGTCGCGGCACGCACCGACCGGCTCGGATTGCTCGTCAACAACGCGGGGATCATGGCCGTCCCCGAGGCACGCACCATCGACGGCTTCGAGTCCCAGTTCGGCACGAACCACCTCGGGCACTTCCTGCTCACCGCCCGTCTGCTCCCCCTGTTGTCGGCCGGCGCGCCGAGCCGGGTCGTGTGCGTCTCCTCGGCCGGGCACACGGCGAGCCCGATCCGCTTCGACGACCCGCAGTTCGCCGGCGGCGGCTACGACCCGTGGGTCGCCTACGGCCAGTCGAAGACGGCAAACATCCTCTTCGCCGCAGAGCTCGACCGACGCTACGGTCCCGCTGTGCGCGCGTGTTCGGTCCATCCCGGGCGGGTGGACACCGAGCTCGCCCGGTACATGACCCGGGAGGCGTTGCGTGCCCTGCTGCAGCGCACGGCGGCGAGCTCGAGCGGCGGCCTCCCGGCCCGGCGCACCGTCGGCGAGGGCGCGGCGACCACGGTGTGGGCCTGTGTCACTCCCCAGCTCGACCGGCTCGGCGGCGCCTACCTCGCCGACTGCGCGGCGGCCGAACCCGCTCCCCACGCGGGAGACGAGCACGCTGCGGCACGACTGTGGGAGATGTCCGAGGCACTCGTCGGCGAGCACTTCCCGTAACGACCGGGTCACCGTGTGAACGGTGCGCCTCAAGAGCGCCTCGGTGTACTCCCCGACCGACCCGGTCCGACCGATCGAAAGCGATCACTCAACCACGCAGCGCGCGTGCCAACGCGATGATCTGAGTGACATTGCACCCCTGTGAGCTGGGGCGATCTGTATCTTCGGCTCATCCCTGCAGATGAGCGCGGGAGCCGACTTCCACCCTCCGTGACCGTGTCACCGGTTGGCGGTCGCTCTCCTCGAAAGGCGGTTCCATCATGACGGCACACGTGTCGGTCGACGTCACCGGCTGCGAGACCGCGAAGGTCCACGTGGACGTGGCCAACTTCGTCGACTTCGTCCACGTCGACATCCGCGGCGAGAGCGGCACGGTGATCGCGGCGCGCGCCTTCGACACCGTCCCGCTGCCCAACGGTGACCCGGCGGTCCGCTTCGTGATCGAGGACATGTTTCCCGGGCAGTTGACCTTCACGGGGCTTCCCCCGGGCCAGATCCGCGTCGAGGTCACCGAGACGGCGGCGAACGGTGTCGTCAGCGGGCCGGGTGCGGACTCCTCCCACGTCGCGCTGGGCACCGTCAAGCGCTGCGAGGTGGAGACGACGACCGCGCCGCCGACGAGCGAGACGGCAACGACCCTCGCCCCGCCGACGACGGACACCGCCGCGCCGGCGACGAGCACTCCGGCACCGACGACGGCGACGGCGGGCCCGACGACGGCCGTACCGACCACCTCCGGGCCGACGGCGACCACCGCCGCGGCCGGCGTGCCGACCACCGCTGTGCGACACACGACGACGACCGCCCGGCAGAGCGCGAACACCCTTCCGGTGACCGGCGTGGACAGCGCCCCGCTGATCGGCACCGGTCTCGGGTTCCTCGTCGCCGGGTCGCTCGCCCTGCTCGGCGCCCGCCGGCGGCGGCCCGCCGCGCCGCGCTGACAGCGTCGCACGCGGGCGCCCCTGCAGCACGACCCGTCCGCCCGAGCGCGGACGGCGCGGCTCGCGTCAGTCGCGGAAGAACGCGGGGCTCGACGCCCCGGCCGGGACCGCGGCGAGCGGTTCGGCGAGTTCTTCTACGGTCGGGCCGAATTGCTCGGCGAGGGATGCGAGCGGGGCGAGGTCGATGCCGTACACCGCGGCCGCGTTCTCCGACAGGACCTTGCGCAGCTTGGCCGGCTCCCACCCGGGGAACGAACGGCGCAGGCTCTCGCGCGAGTACGGCCAGGTCGCTTCGTGATGCGGGTAGTCGTTGCCCCACATGAACTTGTCGATCCCGATCGCGTCCCAGGTGAGCACGTCGGAGGGGGCGGGGAAGCTCGCCCCGATCCACACGTTGTCGTGGAAGTACTCACTCGGCTTGCGCGGCGTCGCCCCTTCCTTGCCGCCGATCTCCCCGATCCGCCCGGCGAGCATCTGGGCGTGCATCGTGTCCATCCGCTCGAGCGTCTCGGGAAGCCAACTCGTCCCTTGCTCGGTGAGGATCAGCTTGAGCGCGGGGAAGCGATCGAAGACGCCGCCCAGGGTCATGTGCCACAGGGCGCGGTTGGCGAAGAACGCCGCCTCCATGACGAAGATCGCCGTCGACCAGGGATGCTTGCCGTAGTTCGGCAGACCGCTGCCCCCACCGTGGTGGGTGAGCGGCATCCCCAACTCCTCGCACACCGCCCACAGCGGGTCGTACACCGGGGAGAACAGCGGCTCGATCCACGGGGTGTCGGGCGACACGCCGGGGAGGAGGATGCCGCGGATCCCGTGCTCCTTGCACCAGCGGACGTCGGCGATCGCCTCGTCGACGTCGTTGAGGAAGATCTGCCCTTGGCCGTAGCGCTGGGTCGGAGCGACGGAGACGAAGTCGGCGAGCCAGCGGTTGTGGGCCCGGATCCCGGCCAGTCGGCGGGGCAGTTCGTCGTTGGACGGGGCCGGAGCGATGACGACCCCGGTGGGGAAGAACGGGGGGACCGTGTTGGGGAAGATGATCTCGCACACGGTGCCATCGGCGTGGAGGTCACCGAAGCGGCGGGCGTCGTCCCAGTTCCGGCTGCGGCCGTCGTCTTGCAGGTCGCGGAACGGGTTCGCGTATTTGCCCCGCCAGGCGTCGAACTCGTCACGCCAGGCCGGATCGAGATACTCCCGGTACTGCTGGTGGTTGCCCCCCGCGTGGCAGTCCGAGGAGATGATCGTGTAGTGCTCGCTCACCTGTGCATTCCCCTTGCTCTGATTCACCCGTCGCGCACGGTGGTGCGGCGGAGCACCACCGTCTCTCTGCGGCCTAGAAGCGGGTTCTAGCCTCAGCGTACCCGCGGCCGGACCCGCTGGCCCCCACTGAACACCTCCTGCCCTTCGCGCAACGCGGCGGGCGACGTCCCGGTGGCGAGGATCGCCGGGGCGATCGACAATGCCTGCTCGCGGGACAGGTCGTTCGCCGCCCACACGGCGCGCAACGTCGCCTGCACGGCGAGCGGCGGCTGGGAGGCGATCGCCTCGGCGACGCGCATCGCCGCGGCGTCGAGCTCGGCGGCGGGGACGACTTCGCTGACCAGCCCGATCCGCTCGGCAGTGGCCGCGCTGAGACGCTCGTGGGCGCCGAGCAGGGACATCCGCAACACTTCCCCGAGGGGCATTCGCTGGAGCATCTTCATCGGCTCGTAGACCGCGGCCATGCCGTAGGTGACGTGGGGGTCGAAGAACGTCGCGTGCTCCGCAGCGATGATCACGTCGACCTCGGACAGCAGGTAGAACGCCCCGCCGCAGGCCATCCCGTTGACCGCGCAGACGACCGGCTTCCACAGATCGCACGCCTTCGGCCCGAGGTCGAGTCCCGGGTCGTCGAACATGAACCCGTTCGACGTGCCGAACAATCGGTGCGGGGCATCGTCTGCGGCGTCCGCCGCGGACATCGGTTGCTCGCGGTCGATGCCCACGCAGAACGCCCGATCGCCGGCCGCGCCGAGGACGACGACGCGCGCCTCGTCGTCGCTGCGCAGCTCGCGCCACACGCTGCGCAGCTCGGCCTGCATCGTCGCATTGAACGCGTTGAGCACGTCCGGGCGGTCGAGCATGACCCGCACGACGTGCCCGACCCGCTCGACTGTGATCGTCTCGTAGGTTCCCATCGGCACTCCCCCGTCCCGTTCCCGGGCGCGACTCTCCGACGAGCTGGGCGTCGGAACAGTGGCGGATCGTAGCGAACCGTCCGGGAGCGACCACGTTCGGCGCGCTCCGCGCACCTCAACCCCCGACCCCACCAGTCCACCGATGCTTCACGGAACGCGCGAGCGATGAACAGGGCTGAACGATCTAGTCACTCCGGCGCCGGAGTCGTGAGTAAGGTAAGGCCCCGTTCCCACCGTCGGTCGTCGATGCCGACGATGGGCACCGCCGAGCGAACGTGAAGCACTGATCAAGCCCGAAAGGCGAGATTCCCCCGATGACCGTTCAGATGACCATCACCACTTCGTGCGACACAGCGCAAGTGAACATCACCGTCGCCAACTTCACCTCGAAGGTGGAAGTCGTGGTCAAGGTCAACGGAGAGCCGTTCGCGACGCGCATCCACACCTTCACGCCCGTCCCCTCCGGGACCGTGCCGCCCAACTTCTCGATGAGCGACGACTTCACCGGCCTGCCCGCCGGGACGATGACCGTCGACGTGTACGAGACGAACGGCGCCGGCACCTTCGGCCCGGAGCATGATCCATCGCACCACAAGCAGACCCCGATCACCGGCGCGTGCGAGGTGCCGACGACCCAGGCTCCGCCGAGCACCGCGCCGGCAGCAACGACCGCGCCGGCAGCGACGACCGCGCCGACGACCGCGCCGGCGCCGACGACCGCGCCGGCGCCGACGACCGCGAGCGCGGCGCCGACGACCATCGCGACGACGACCACGCTCGCCGCCGCTCCCCCGTCGGCCGGCGGGCAGACGACGGTGACCACGACGACGGTCAAGGCCGCGTCGAACACACTCCCCGCGACCGGCGCGGACAGCGCTCCGCTGATCGGTGCCGGCGCCGGCTTCTTGCTGATCGGCTCGGTGCTCCTCGCTGCGGTCCGTCGCCGCCGCCCGGCCCACCGCTGACCGTCGCCGGCGGACCACCACCTGATCCCGCCCACCGCCCCGCTTGCCCGGCGACCGGGTGCGGATGGTAGGACGCTGCGGTGAACGTCGATTCCTCCGACGGCGTCCGTGTCGCCGTCCACCTCCTCGGCGGCCGCGGTCCCAAGCTGCTCATCTCCCACGCGACCGGGCTGCACGGGCGCGCCTATCTCCCGCTCGCCGCCTTGCTCGCCGAGCACTACGAGGTCCACGCGCTCGACTACCGCGGTCACGGGGCGACACCCGCTCCGGACAACCGCCGCTTCGCCTGGGCGGCGATGGTCGACGATCTGCTCGCCGTGGCCGACGCACTCGGCGGCGAGCCACTGCCCGTCGTCGGCCATTCGATGGGCGGCGCCGTTGCCCTCGCCGCCGAGTTGCGACGGCCGGGAACCGTCCGCGCTGCCTACGTGTTCGAGCCGATCGTGATCCCTGCCGGTCGCGGGCACCATGGGGCCAACCCGATGGCCGCGACGGCTCGCCGGCGCCGAGAGGTCTTCCCCTCCAAGGCCGCCGCCCTGTACCGCTACGCGTCCCGCCCACCGCTGGGGGAGATGCGCGCCGACTCGCTGTACGCCTACGTCGAACACGGCTTCGACAACCTGCCCGACGGCACCGTCCGCATCTCCTGTCGGGCCGAGGACGAGGCGGCGACGTTCGACGGGGCAGGCGTGATCACGACCGACGACGTCGGCGCGCTGACGATCCCCGTCACCGTCGGCGTCGGCCACGCGGCGAGCGAGTACGAACCGGCCAGCTTCGCCGCCCACGTCGTCGAGGCGATGCCCAACGCGGTCCTCGCCCGCTATCCGCTGCTCGGGCACTTCGCCCCACTCCAGGATCCTCCGACGATCGCCGACGCGATCCTCGCCGCGTTCACTCCGCCGCCGTGACCGGCTGAGCCCGCGTGGTGCGCTCTCGGAGCGATCGACGGTAGACCAGAAGCGGAGCGACCGACCGGAGGACCACCCGGGGACGCTCCGGCGTGCCGGGAAACCGGCCGGGCGACAGGAGGCAGATCGATGAGCAAGCAACGGATGGACATGGCCGCGGTGTTCCCCGAGGCGTACAAGGCCGTGATCGGCATGGAGCAGGCCTGCCACACCGGCGTGCTCGACGAGTCGTTGATCGAGCTCGTCAAGATCCGCGCCTCGCAGATCAACGGCTGCGCGTTCTGCCTGAACATGCACAACCGCGACGCCCGAGCCGCGGGCGAATCGCAGCAGCGCCTCGACGTGCTGCGCGCCTGGCGGGAGGTCGACGGGCTGTACACCGACGCCGAGCGCGCCGCGCTGGCCCTGACCGAGGCGGTCACCCTGATCTCCGTCGATGGCGTCCCCGACGAGGTGTGGGCCGACGTCCAGGCGAACTTCGACGACAAGCAGACCGCCGCGTTGATCCTCGCCATCGCCACGATCAACGTCTGGAACCGGTTCGCGATCTCGACCCGCGCCCAGCCCGAGCCCCCCACCGGGAGCTGATCGGACGCGTCCGGTACTATCCGGCCACCGAGCACCGCCGACAAGGGGGCGTGGACGTGGACTTCGAGTTCTCCGACGAGCAGAAGGCGTTCGCCGCGAAGGTCAAGCAGTTCTGCGACGAGCACGACGACATCGACATCTTCGACGTGACCCGGGAGAACATGGCCCAGATCGTCGACACCCCCAAACGGCGGGCGTTCATGAAGCAGATCGGCCACCAGGGCTGGCTGGGGATCACCTGGCCGACGGAGCAAGGCGGCTCAGGCGGCGACGGCGTCTACGAGCACAACATCAACGAAGAGCTC
>CAZQEJ010000060.1:9086-17431 GCA_964592165.1 uncultured Ilumatobacteraceae bacterium
CGTCGGCTACTCCGAGCCGAACGCAGGGTCCGACGCGGCCTCGATGCGCCTCAAGGGTGAGCGCACGGTCAACGCGCAGGGCGTGTCCGGCTGGGTGCTCAACGGGCAAAAGACGTGGACGACGTCCGCCCACTTCGCCGACTGGTACTGGTGCGGGGTCCGCACCGACCCGAACAACAAGCACATGGGGATCACCTTGATGCTGATCCCGATGGACGACCCGGGGATCACGATCAACGGGATCTGGACGATGGGCGACGAGCGGACCAACGAGGTCTGGCTGGACAACGTCTTCGTCCCCGACGAGTACGTCGTCGGCGACGTCAACCGCGGCTTCGTGTACATCAGCCAGGCGCTCGACCTGGAGCGCTTCACGATGTTCACGTTCTCCCCGATCAAGCAGCGCCTCGATCTGCTCACCGACTACGTGCGCACCACGACCCGCGACGGTGAACCGCTGCGCGACGACCCCCAGATACGTTCGCGGCTGGCCAACCTGCACACCGAAGCCGAGGTCGCCCGGGTGATGGGCCTCAAGTTCGTCGCCGAGGCGGTCAAGGTCGAACGGGCGGCACGGGAGGGCAAGGAGTTCCAGCCGCCGACGGTGATCGCCTCGGAGTACAAGCTGTTCGCCACCGAACTGTCCAAGCGGCTGGCCAACGTGTCGATGGACATCGCCGGGCCCGGATCGCAACTCCGGGTGAAGACCACCGACGCGCCGATGGAAGGACGTTCGGAGTCGACCTACCGCTACACCGTGATCGACACGATCGGCGGCGGCGCCTCGGAGATCCAGAAGAACATCATCGCCCGCCGCGGGCTGGGCCTACCGAAGAACTTCTGATGCCCGCGGACGCCGCAGCGGCGCCCGACACACCGCCGGCGCTCGACGGGGTGCGGGTCCTCGACCTGGCCTCCGTCGGGCCGGGGGCGCGCGCCTCGCGCATCTTGGCCGACTACGGCGCGGCGGTGACCAAGGTCGGTGCGGTCCCCCGCGCCGGCGCGGTCCAGATCATCCCCCCGTACTACGCCTACTCCGGCAACAGGGGGATGACCCGGGCCTTGTTCGACCTGCGCTCCGATGGGGGCCGGGACGCGTTCTTGGCCCTCGCGGCACGCGCCGATGTGATCATCGAGAGCTTCCGGCCCGGTGTCACCGATCGCTTGGGGATCGGTTTCGATCAGGTCCGGTCACGCAACGCGGGGATCATCTACTGCTCGACGAGCGGGTTCGGGGGCAGCGGCCCGCGGCGGTCGTGGGCCGGTCACGACATCGACTACCTCGCCCTGTCCGGTTTCCTCGACTGCACCGGCCGGCGCGCCGACGGGCGACCCCCGCTGCCCGGAGCAACCGTGGCCGACATCGCCGCCGGGGGGATGCAGGCGGCGATGGCCGTGATGGCCGCCCTGCTCCGCCGGGGCCGCACCGGGCACGGCGAACACCTCGACGTGTCGATCGCCGACGGCGCGTTGGCGATGATGTCCCTCTACGCGGACGAGTACCTGGCCACGGGAGTCGAGCCGGGCCCCGGTCACTACGTCCTCACCGGCCGCTACGCGTGCTACGAGATTTACACCTGCGCCGACGGGCGGCACCTCGCCGTGGGAGCGATCGAGCCGCAGTTCTGGGCGAACCTGTGCCGCCTCGTCGGCCTCGAGGAGTACGGCGCGCTGCAGACCGACGACGCGGCCCAAGACGAGATCCGCGCCGCGCTGGCTGCCGTGTTCGCCACCCGCGCCCGCGACGAATGGGTCGACCTGCTCGCCCCGGCGGACACGTGCGTCGCCCCGGTGAACACCGTGGCCGAGGCGTTGACCGACGAGCAGTACCTCGCCCGTGGCCTGGTCGCCGACGCGGTCGCGCCGGACGGCACGCCGTTCCGCCAGGTCGCCCCGATCTGGGCGGGCACGGTTCCGCCCGACGGTCCGTACCGGATCCGCGACCCGCAGCTGACCGACACCGCCGAGTTGCTCGCCGAGGCGGGCTACGCAGCGGCCGACATCGACGCGTTGATCGACAGCGGGGCCGTCGCCTAGGCCGCGTCGTAACATCACCGGCGCACGCTGCAGCGTGCGCCCCGAGACGAGGAGGGACATGGGGAGCGAGAGCGAGGCAGCGGAGCTTCCTGCGGAGGTGGCCGCGTTGATCGGGGTGCCGCAGTACGAGCAGACGGCGAACTTCGACGTGGAGCGGAGCTACGCCTACAACACGTGCGCGGCGACGCAGAACGGCAATCCGATCTTCTGGGACGATGCGGTCGCCGAGGAGCTGACCGGCGGGTTGATCATGCCGTCGACGACGTTGTCGCTGTGGATGCGGCCGCACTACTGGGAGCCGGGAGCGGCCGGGGAGCAGGTCGCTCTCACGGCGCACTTCGATCTGAAGGAGATGTTCGGTTTGCCCGAGGCGGTGATGACCGACGACACGCTCGTGTTCCACGAACCGGTGCGGATCGGCGACCGGATCTCCTGCCGGCAACTACTCCGCTCCGTGAGCCCGCCGAAGACGACGAAGCTGGGCACCGGCCGGTTCTGGGTGATCGACGTCGAGTACACCAACCAGCGTGGCGAGTTGGTCGGGGTGGAGACGATCACCGGGTTCGGATATCGCCGTGCGGGGGAGGCTGCGTGATGGGTGTCGTGCTCGATCAGGTGAAGGTGGGCGACGCTCTTGGCGAGCTGGCCGTCGACGTGACCCCGACGACGGTCGTGCTCGGCGCGTTGGCCAGCCGTGACTGGCGGCCGATGCACCACGACTACAAGTTCGCCACCGAACGCAACGGGGTGCAGGACATCTTCTTGAACACGCCGAACCAGGCGGCGTGGTTCGAGCGGTACGTCACCGATTGGACCGGGCCGAAGGGCCGGTTGGGGAAGATGACGTTCCGGATGAAGACCTCGGTGTTCCCCGGGCACCGGATGGTGTTCTCCGCGACGGTGACCGGGGTGGGGACCGACGCGGCGGGTTGCGGCTGGGTCGACCTGGACGTGAGCCTGACCGCCGGAGGGCAGGTGGCGACGACGTGCGCGGTGCGGGTCGCCGTGCCCGTCACCGACGACGACAATCCGTGGCGCCGCCGCGGGGACGACTGGAGGCCGTGACGTGGCACTCGATCTCGACTTCACCAATGAACAGGAGATGCTGCGGGAGATGGTGCGCGGGGTGATCACCCAGCACTGCCCGCAAGAGACCGTGCGCGCCCTGGAGGACGACCCCGTCGGGTACCCCGCCGAGCTGTGGCAGCAGTTCGCCGAACTCGACCTACTCGGCCTGCTCTTGCCCGAGGAGCACGGCGGCTCGGGCATGTCGATGCTCGAAGGCGTGATCGTCTACGAAGAGCTCGGCCGTTCCCTGGCACCGGTCCCCCACCTCGTCAGCTGCGTGCTCAGCGCGGGGGCGCTCGTCGCCGCCGGTTCCACCGCGCAACAGACCGCCTGGCTGCCGAAGATCATCTCCGGGGAGGCGATCCTCACCCCGGCATGGTTGGAACCGGAGAACAGCTTCGGTCCCACCGGTGTCCAGGTACGCGCCACACCCGACGGTGACGGATGGACGATCAGCGGGATCAAGCGGCACGTCCAGTTCGCCTCCCGCGCAGCGGCGTTCCTCGTCCTCGCCCGCAGCGGCGACGGACCGACCGACATCGACCTCTTCCTCGTCCCCGCCGACGCGCCCGGAGTGTCGCTCACCCAGCAGATGTCGATCAGCTCCGACACCCAGTACCGCGTCGACCTCGACACGGTGCGCGTCACGGAGGCCGACCGGATCGGCGCGGCCGGCAGCGGCTGGACGACGTGGTCGAAGGTGATGAACGACGCGATGATCCTCGCCGCGGCCCAAGCCGTCGGCGGCGCGGAACACGCACTGGGGATCACCGTCGAGTACTCCAAGGACCGCTTCCAGTTCGACAAGCCGCTCGCCGCGTTCCAGGCCCTGTCGCACTACATGGCCGACGCGAAGACGAGCGTCGACGGGGCGAAGGTGCTCACCTACGAAGCAGCCTGGGCTCACGGGCGAGGCGAAGGCCTCGACCGCCTCGCGCCGATGGCCAAGCTGTTCGCCGGGAACACGTACCGCAACGTGACCGCGACCGCCCAACAGATCTTCGGCGGTGTCGGGTTCACCCTCGACTACGAGATCCAGCTCTACTTCCGCCGAGCCAAGCAGCTCCAGCTCTCCTGGAACGACACCCGCCGCTGCGAAGACCTCATCGCCGCAGCAACGCTCGACTGACGAGATCGACCGGGGACCGGCACCGCGGCGAGGCGGTGCCGGTCCCCGAGCGCGTCACCCGATCAATCGACGGCGACCTCGTCGGTCACCTCGTCGAGCACGGCCGGTTCGCTGCGTGCCACCAGCCGCGTCGGGTTGACCAGCCCCGCCTTGACGATCGCCCGGACCCGGGCGGTGTGCGCCCGCGCCCCGACGGTGCGATCGACCGCCACGGGGCTGATCGAGATCGTCCCCGCCGAGTACACCGCGGAGTCGGAGCCCGCCTCCGCCGGGCCGCAGCGCGGACCGGGCGTGCACATCGCGAAGGTCGAGGCGAAGTCGAGCCCGTCGCGCACGAAACCGGTGGCGAACGGCGACATCTGGGCGACGGTCGTCCACGCGGCGGCGGTGATCGGTGCCTTGTCCGTGCGCGGGTAGTTGACGTTGAGCAGGTAGTCGCTCGGCAGCAGCGCGTTGGCCCCGAGCAACCCGATGAAGCCGACGGACCACGCGGCCGCGGCCTGCGCGTTCGCCGCCCACACACCACTCGACGATGCGCTGATCGCGATCGAGGGGAAGCCGAGGCTCGACGCGACCGTCGCCGCACCGAGGGTGCCGGAGATGTTCACGTTCAAGCCGTCGTTGCCGCCACGGTTGATCCCGCTGATCACCACGTCCGGTCCGTCGGCCCAGCCGATGAGCTCCTCGACCGCGGCGGTCGCCCCGAGCGTCACCGCGTCGGCCGGTGTCAGCGTCGTCGACGCCGCCGTGCACGGTGGCGGGGACGCGGCAGAGGTCAGGCACGCGCCCCACACGACACCGGCCGACGGGGCAGACAAGCAGTCGTCCTCGTACGTCGCGTCGATCGCTGGCGTGGTCAGCGTGAAGCGCGTCGAGGACGAGCCGTAGGTGATCGATGCGGAAGCCCCGCTCCGATCGGCCCACGGCCCGACCACGGCCACGTCGGCCCCGGCCGCACACAACGCCTTGCGCAACTCGTACAGGCCCTGGCTCCCCGCCCCGGGCTGGACACCGTCGTCGTTTGTGATCAGGACACGCATCCCCTCGACGGAGGCCGGGGCCAGCCGCCACTTGCCGCCCCTGTCACCCTTGCCGCCCTTGCCCGCCGAGGCGGGAGACGCCCCCGGCACGAGGCACGCGGCGAGCGCGGCGCCGGCGAGCACCGCTCCGATACCGGCACGACGGCGTGCGTGTCGTGACGGGCGCGCGGCTGACGATCTCGATTTCACAGGACCCCCCGGTCGTGGATGTTCGCTCAGTCTGACGGTCAGACCGCAGCGGTCTATCACACGCCGGCAACAGAGCCGGATCCCGGGAGGCGTGAGCTGCTCGCGGTGTCAGCGACCCTGATCCGCGCTCGGCAGGCCGAACTGCGGGTAGGTGTTGTCGACCATCACGGTGTAGGCCCACACGCGGTAGTAGTAGTTGCTCAGCCGGACGAGGAAGTCGCGCATCCCCTTCGGCCACGCGCCGGTGAACAACACGGCGAACCAGGCGATGATCGCGACGACGCCGCCACCGATGCCGAAGACCATCAGCACGATGTAGTGTGGGATCGCCTTGAACACGTTCAACCACGCCGACCGGGGGACATCGCCGGGGACCGCGGGCAGGTTCAAGGTCACCGGCGGATAAGCGCCGCCGTCACTCGCTCCGGTGTCGAAATCGAACGGTGGGTACGCCTCGCTGTAGCCGAGGAAGAAGCTGCTCATCCGCGCCCCGTATCGCTCGTACATCGCCATCACCCCGTACAGGCCCGGGTGGAGCTTGCCGGTGAACAGCATCATCACCCAGTAGACGAGGAACACCGCTCGCGCCAGGGCCTGCAGCGCGGAGTTGATCACCGCGTGGGGGATGACGAGCACCCACTGCACCAGCGGCCGCCAGCGGGCGATCTCGTAGGGAGAGTCGACCACCAGGTAGGAACTGGGATGGTCGGCGGCGACCTGACTCATGGTGCACCTCCACGGCGCTCGGTTCGACCAACGATCGATCGGCGCTCCCGAACGCACCAGAGCACAAGGTCACAAGCACCGCAGGCGCGTCGGGCGACTCCGGAGCCGGAATGGGACGCCGGCGACGGCGACGGCGACCGGGTCGTCGGCGTGCAAGGCTTGGGCCGATGACCACCACCGACAGCGCACGGCGGATGCCGACCTACTTCCTCTCCCATGGCGGCGGCCCGTGGCCCTGGCTCAGTGGGCCGATGCGCGAGACGCACCGCAAGCTGGAGCAGTCGTTGCGACGCCTCCCGGGCGAGCTCCCCCAGCCACCGGTCGCGATCCTGATGGTCTCCGGGCACTGGGAAGCGCCAGGGTTCACCGTGCAGACGACTGTCCGCCCGCCGATGATCTACGACTACGGCGGGTTCCCCGAGCACACGTACCACATCCACTATCCGGCCCCCGGCTCCCCCGAGCTCGCCCGGCGCGTCGTCGAGTTGCTGGGCACGGCCGGTATCCCGGTCGGCACCGACGGCCAACGCGGGTTCGACCACGGGATGTACAGCCCGCTGTTCCCCGCCTGGCCCGATGCGAACGTCCCGGTGGCCCAGCTGTCGATCAAGCAGACGCTCGATCCCGGTGAGCACCTCGCCCTCGGGCGAGCGCTCGCCCCGCTACGCGACGAGGGGATCCTGATCCTCGGCAGCGGGCTCAGCTACCACAACCTGCGGATGCTCGGCGCCGACGGTGTCGCCCCGGCCGCCGCGTTCGACGCCTGGCTCGGGGCGACGTTGATCGACTCCACCCCCGCCGAGCGGACGGCCCGGCTGCTGCGCTGGAGCACGGCGCCGAGCGCCCGCGTCGCCCACCCGCGCGAGGACCACCTCATCCCGCTGATGGTCGCCGTCGGCGCCGCCGAGGACGAGCCAGCGGTGCGCTCCTACCACGACCCGAACTGGTACGGAGGGATCACCGCCTCCAGCTTCCGCTTCGGCGCCTGACGACCGCCCCGCACGTCCGCTCCGTTTGCCAGCGTCTCGACGCCCGCCCCCGTCGCGCTTGGGGACCGCGAGCTTGCTGTCCGGATGTGCGACAGAGAGCATCCTGACCAGACGCCGCGACAAGGTTCTGATCGAAGAGGAGCCTCACGCAGGGGTGGCAAGCCGGCGCTCACGCAGCGCGGCGAACTCGATCGCCGCGCGGACGTGACGCTCGGAGAGTTCGGGAAAGTTGGCGACGATCTCCTCGGTCGTCATTCCCGAAGCCAGATAGTCAGGACCTCGTAGACAGCGATGCGCGTCCCGATGAAGCAAGGCTTTCCGCTGCGGACTCCTGGTCGGGTCACGATCAGCTCCGTCAGGTCCACGGCCGTAGGCTGATCGCGCCGCACGAGCCGAAGCTGACAGCTGACCTTCAGCGACAAGTGCC
Organism: uncultured Ilumatobacteraceae bacterium; assembly: GCA_964592165.1. Lineage (GTDB taxonomy): Bacteria > Actinomycetota > Acidimicrobiia > Acidimicrobiales > Ilumatobacteraceae > JAWKHV01. The sequence goes on from CAZQEJ010000060.1 coordinate 16,692, forward strand.
CTCCATCGCGCGCGTTCAGGAGCTCTCGATCCGGTTCCTCGCACGGAACGCCAAGTACCTCGCGGCGAACCTCGAAACATGGGCCAACTCCACGCGGGCAGTCCGCAACTTCGGCGCGCACGGCAACCTGTCCCCGGCGACCACCGGCTCGTTCACGGAGAGCGCGCATCATGGACTGTTTCCGGCATCTCGAGGAACTGGAGCAGGCGCTACTGGTCGGCGGTCTGTAGCAACCCCGGCATCACCCACCGGCTCCATAGTTTCGTTTGTGTCGTTTGCGTATGATGGGGTCGTGAACAACGTCGCCGCGTACACGATGCCCCAGGACGAGCGCGAGCAGTTGTCCGACACACTCGACGCGCCCGTTCTCGTGCAAACCGCCAGTGGTGTCATCGAGCTACCCGCAACCGCAGCCGCCGCCGTGCGGCACCTGCTGGCGGAGTTGGCGTCGGGAGCCGAGGTTCACGTGTTGGCCGGTGATGCCGAGTTGACGACACAGCAGGCCGCCGATCTGCTCGGCCTCTCGCGCACCTACCTCGTTCGCCTGATCGACCAGGGCACGATCCCCGCCCACCTGGCGGGAACACACCGTCGCCTCCACGCCACCGACGTGCTCGCCTACCAAGCGCGCCGAGCGGCACGCCTCGCTGCCGTGGCCAACGTCACCGAGGCCGATGTGACGGCCGGCGTGCCGTACCGGTGATCGTCGTTCTCGATGCCTGTGTGCTGTACCCAGCCTC
>CAZQEJ010000061.1:0-17187 GCA_964592165.1 uncultured Ilumatobacteraceae bacterium
CGGCTCGCCAACCGGCGGACCCGACATCATCAGCCTCCCCTCCAGCCGCGTCGTGCAGCCGTGTTCTAGCAGACTGAACGACGGTTCACCGGGCCGGCCAGGCGTGGCGACTTCGCCCGGAACGGTCGCCGGCACCGCTCAGGGCTCAGGGCCGGGTGAAGGCCCGTTCGACGATCGCGTGCAGCTCGGCGGGCGGTAGCCGTTCACCGCGGGCGCCGTCGACGACGGCCGGGTCGAGCGACTGGTACGCGCTCACCAAGCCGCTGAACATCCGGGAGAGCACAGCCGCGTCACCGCTGCGGAACACCTTGGCTCGCTGACCGCGGCGGATCAGCGTGGCCTGCAGCTCCATCGCCCGGGCGAAGTTCGGGGCGAGGCGCGAGGCGAGGTCGGTCTCCTCGTTCGCCGAGGGCGACAGCCCGCTCGCGGTGCGCAGGTACAACCGTCCGAAGTGCGGGTTGGCTCGGAAGAACCCGACCTCCAGTTCGACGAGCTCGTGCAGGCGGGCGAGCGGATCGCCCTCGGTGGCGACGATCGCCTCCAACACGGGCATGAACTCGTCGCCGCGGCGGAGGAACACCGAGACGAACAGATCCTCCTTGGACTCGAAGAACGAGTACACGCTGCCGACGGAGAAGCCGGCCTGCTCGGCGATCTCCTTCAGCGTCGTGTCGTGGAAGCCCTTGCGCCCGAACACCTCCTCCGCCGCGTCGAGCAGTTGCGTGCGGCTCAGCTCCTGGTGTTCGGAGCGTCGCCGGGCCCGCTGGCGGCCGACGACGGTCCCCGTCGCGGGTGCTTCGGCTGTGGCCGCCACACTGCGCATCGCCCCGCAGCGTACCGATCGCCAGCGTCGGGTCCAGGGAACTGAACCGCGGTTACGATCGAATGAACGCGGGCTCACGACGTTGCGCCGAGCCGGTCGAGGGGAGCAGTCATGCGTGCTGGGGACATGATCATGATCAGCGTCGACGACCATCTCGTCGAGCCGCCGGAGATGTTCGACGGGCGCCTGCCGGCCGAGTTCGCCGATCGGGCACCGAAGGTCGTGCGCAACTCGCGCGGCGACGACGTGTGGGTGTTCGACGGGGCGAAGATCCCGAACATCGGGCTCAACGCGGTCGCCGGGCGCCCGAAGGAGGAATACGGCGTGGAGCCGACCTCGTTCGAGGAGATCCGACCCGGCTGCTACGACGTCGACGAACGGATCAAGGACATGAACGCCGGGGGGATGCTCGCCTCGATGTGCTTCCCCTCGTTCCCCGGGTTCTCCGGGCGGCTGTTCGCCGCCTGCGAGGACAAGGAGCTCGCCCTCGCCGTGGTGCGCGCCTACAACGACTGGCACGTCGAGGACTGGTGCGGTAAGTACCCCGGACGGTTCATCCCGATGGGCCTGCCCGTGCTCTGGGACCCGCAGCTCGCCGCCGAGGAGGTCCGCCGCCTGGCGGACAAGGGCGTGCACTCGGTGACGTTCACGGAGAACCCTCATTCGCTCGGATATCCGAGCTTCCACGAGGAGCACTGGGACCCTTTGTGGAAGGCGCTCGTCGACTGCGACGTGGTCCTGTCCATCCACCTCGGATCGTCCGGCAAGCTCGCCCTCACCTCCCCCGACGCGCCGGTCGACGTGATGATCACCCTCCAGCCGATGAACATCTGTCAGGCCGCCGCCGACCTGCTCTGGTCGCGCATCCCCAAGCACTACCCGACGTTGAAGATCGCCCTCTCCGAGGGGGGTACGGGGTGGATCCCCTACTTCCTCGACCGTCTCGACCGCACATACGACATGCACCACCTGTGGACCGGGCAGGACTTCGGTGGGCTGCTCCCGAGCGACATCTTCCGCCGCCACTTCCTCACCTGCTTCATCGCCGACCCGGTCGGCATCGGCCTGCGCGAGGCGATCGGGTTGGACAACATCGCCTGGGAGTGCGACTACCCGCACTCCGACTCGTCGTGGCCGGAGGCGCCCGAAGAGCTGACCCGCGTCGCCGGCGGTGTTCCCGACGCCGATCTGAACAAGATCACCTACGAGAACGCGATGCGTTGGTACTCCTTCGACCCGTTCGCCCACCGGGCCAAGGAAGCCTGCACCGTCGACGCGCTGCGCTCCGAGGCAGCGGGCCACGATGTGTCGATCCGCGCGATGGACCAGGGCCGCTACCAGCGCAGCGGTGCGGGGGTGGAGATCGGCGTGCTCCAGCGCCGCGCCACCGCGTGAGCCCGACGACGATCGCCGGCGCGCTCGGCGTCTGGCTCGCCCGGCAACGATCGCGAGCCTACGGCGCGCCGCTCGCCGGCTGCCCGGTCGTCGCGCTCGACGACGACGGGCAGGCCCGCTTGCTCGCCCAGGCCGACGCCTGGCTGCACGACGGCCCAGCGGTCGTCGTCACGGCGGGGCGACGGGTGGAGATCGCCTTCCCCGATCGGTCGTCCGCGGCGCCGTCCCCTCCCGTCGAGATCACCGACGGAGGCGCGCTCGTCGACGTGCTCACGGCTCTCGGCGCGGGGGAGACCGACGCGGTGTGCCTCGTCCTCGATGCCGACCCGGGTGCACCGGCGCCCACACCGCCGCCACCGCCGCTCCCCGCACGGTGGGTGACGCCTCCCCCGGAGATCGTCGAGCGGATCCGCGACGCGGGCGCACCGGTGCTCGTCGCCGGCGGCGGTGTGATCCGCGACGGGGCGATCCCCGGGCTGCACGCGTTCGCCGCGGCCGCACAGCTCGGCGTGCTCAACAGCTTCGACGCGAAGGGTGTGTTCGACTGGCGCAGCCGCCACCACCTCGCCACGGCCGGCCTGCAGCGCGACGACCTGGCCCGCGCCGCGGTCGCCGAGGCGGACCTCGCGCTGCGCTGCGGGGTGCATCGGGCCGCCTTCCCGGAGGACCCGCTCCTCGGAGACGCCGTGGAGATCGCCCCGGGAATGCTCGACCCTCTCGCCGAGCTGTGTCACCGTCCTCACCGACCGATCCCGATGCCGCCGTTGCGCGACGAGCTCGCCGCGCTGACCCAGGCGGCGTGGACGCTCGACGGCGCCCCCCTGCTCCCCAGCCGGGTGACCCGTTCCTACGCGCAGGCGTTGCCGCCGTCGACGTTGACGCTCGGCGAGCCGGGATACGCCGGCTTCTTCCTCGCCCGCACGTTCGCCACCGTCGAGCTCGGCTCGGCCCGCGTCCCGATCACGGCGATGCCGGCGTTCAGCGCACTGGCCGCGGCGATCGTCGCTCGGCTCGACGACCCGAACCGGCCGGTGCTCGCCGTGCTCGACGCGCCGGTCGACGCGGCCGGCATGGAGCTCGCCGAGCGGCTCGTCGAGCTCGCCCGGCGCCTCGGCGTGTCCTTCGCCGCCGAGGCCTGGTCGGCCAGCGAGGGCGAGGCCCTCGACGCGCCGGGCCACCAGGCGTGGCTCGCCGGCGCGCTCACCGGCGGAGCACCGGTGATCCACACGTTGCGCGTCGCCGGGAGCCAACTCGCCGGTTTCACCGACGTCGCCGGGCCGATCAGCGCGTGGCCCGTCGCGGCGCGTCCCGGTTGGCCGGCCCCGACCACCACCACGGCGACGGAGACCGCAGCGACGAACGACCTCGGCACGGGACGCCGAGCGACGGAGGACGGACGATGAACGACGCGCAGTGGCGCCGGGAGGACCAGCACACGATCCTCGAGCTGCTCGATCGCCACCTCGAACGCTCACCCGACGCCCCGTACCTCGACGTGTGCGGCACCGAGCTGACGATCGCCGAGGTCGCCCGCGCCGGGTGGTCGCTCGCCGCGGCTTATGCCGACCTCGGTATCGCCCCCGGGGACCGCGTCGCCAGCTTGGTGGAGAACTCCCCTGAGGCGTTGCTCTCCTGGTTCGGAGCGGTGACCGGTGGTCACGTCGCCGTGCCGATCAACACGGCGTACAAGGGCGAGTACCTCGCCCATCAGCTGCGCGACTCGGGGTCGCGCGTCCTCGTCGTCCACGCGGAGCTCGCCGAGCGCGCCGCGGCGGTGATCGGCCATGTCCGCAGCCTGGAGCACGTCGTCGTCATCGGGTCGTCGCCCGTGGAGATCAGCGGCGTCGGGGTCCATGACTGGTCGGCGTTGCTCGCCGAGGCAGCGGAGCGGCCCGACGTCGCCGTGCGCCCTGGCGACCTGGCCACGTTCGTCTACACCGGAGGTACGACCGGCCTGTCCAAGGGGTGCATGCTCTCCCACCACTACCACACCGCGCTGACCACGCAGATCGGCATCTGCTGGGGCCGCGGCGCCGACGACGTGGTCTGGACGCCGCTTCCCCTCTACCACTTCAACGCGTTCGTCACCGCGGTGCTCGGCCCACTCGTGTTCGGCGGCCGGGCGGCGATCTACCGCCGCTTCTCCGTCTCCCAGTTCTGGCCGGAGATGAACCGCACCGGAGCGACGATCACCTCCACCTTGGGGACGATGGCCTACCTGCTGGCCACCGACATCGACCGCCCCGAGCAACCCCGCTCCGGGGCGCCGGAGGCGAACACCACACTCCGCCTGATCGGGGCCGCCCCGTTGCCCGTCGAGATCGACACCACGTTGCGCTCGCGCTTCGGGGTGGAGACGTTCTCCGGAGCGTTCGGCCTGACCGAGGCGAGCCTGATCTCCTGGCAGCCGCCGGGCGTGGAGAGCAAGCCGAACGCGGCGGGGGTGATCAACCGCGACTACTTCGACGTGCGCATCTTCGACGACGACGACAACGAGCTCGACCGGGGCCACGACGGGGAGATCGTCATCCGCCCCCTGCGGCCGCATGTGATGTTCGAGGGTTACTGGGGCCGGCCGGAGGCGACCGTCGCGGCAAGCCGCAACTGGTGGTACCACACCGGCGACATCGGCAGGATCGACGAGGACGACTACCTGTTCTTCGTCGACCGCAAGGCCGACTACCTCCGCCGCCGGGGGGAGAACATCTCCAGCTTCGAAGTCGAGCGGATCCTCGTCCGCCACCCGGCGATCGCCGACGTCGCCGTGCACGCCGTGCCGAGCGAGCTGAGCGAGGACGACCTGAAGATCACCGCCACGCTCGTCGAAGGGGCCATGCTCGATCCCGCGGACCTGTTCCGCTGGTGCATCGGCGAGCTGCCCTACTTCGCTCTGCCGCGCTACATCGAGTTCCGCGCCGAACTGCCCCGGAGCCCCGTCGGCCGCGTCCTCAAGCGCGACCTGCGCGAGCAGGGCGTGGTGCCCGGCACGTGGGACGCAGAGGCATCCGGGATCACCTACGAGAAGCGCTGAACCGGGCTGCCCTGCTCCTCAGCGGATCTCGTCGAGGGGGACGCGGTCGGTGACGGCCGGTTGGCGGCCGATGCGCAGCGGGCTCAACGGCGCGTCGACGAGCGCCGAGCGCTGGAGCACCGCCCCCCGGGCGCGCAGCTCGTCGCGCCAGTCGGCCAACGGCGATCGATCGGCGAGCCAGGCCTGCTCGAAGCGCGCCCAGGCGTCCCAGTCGGCGAGGCCCCAGATCAGGACGATCTCGTCGTCGAGGCGCATCGCCGTGCGGAACGCGCCGACGACCGACGCGCCGGCTTCGGCGACGCCGCGCTCGACCTCATCGTGGAGCAGGTCGAGCAACCCGGCGGCACCGCCGTCGGGGAGGCCGATGATCTCGTGCAGGTAGACCGTCGCCCCGCTGCCGCCGCGGGCCTCGTGGTCATGGGAGGACGGTGACCACGGGGCGGGGACGAGGATCCGGTCCGTCCCCCCGCGCCGCAACGTCGCGGCCACCGCCCACCACTCGGCGAGCGCCGGGTCCTGCGTGCGCCCTCCGGCGAGCTCGTGGGCGAAGTTCGCCGCCAGTCCATCCCAACCGGCGAGTTCCCAGATGTTGACGACCTCCGGCCAGTGGCCGGTCGAGCCGACGGTGGCCCACACGCCCAAGCAGCGCTGGGCGCGCTCGGCGATCGCCACCGGCACCCAGTTGGCGGTCATGTGCTGCATGTACCGGTTGCGGTTGTGGCCGATGATCTCGATCAGCTCGTGGATGTAGACGCAGCCGTTCACACCGGTCATCTTCGCCGCGGCGGAGATCAGCCGCTGCTGTCGACGATCGCCGGTTGCCACTCCAGGCGGGGCGCATCCCGGTAGAGGCGCTCGATCTCGTAGAAGCGACGGGTCTCGTCGGCGAAGACGTGGACGACGACGTCGCCGTAGTCGAGCAGCACCCATTCCTCCTCGGCGAGCCCTTCGACGCGCAGCGGGGCGCGACCGAGGTGGAGCTTGGCCCACTCCTCGACGGTCTCGGCGATCGTCCGAACCTGGCGGCGGTTCCCCGCGCTGGTGATCACGAAGTACTCGGTGATCGCCAGTACGTCGCCGACGAAGAGCACGACCGTATCGGTGCCCTGCTTGTCGTCGGCGGCCTGGGCGGCGACGAGCGCGAGCTGGCGTGTGTCGGGCTCGTCGGTGATGGTCGTCATCCGTTGGTGCTCCCCACCGGGCTCGTGGGCACGTCCGTCGTGTCCCTCGGCACCGGCGTGGTGTGGACTGTACCGTCGCCGCCCTGCTGGCGGTACGACTCCCCGAGGGTGATGATCACGTCGATCCCACCGATCCGCAGGTCCGCGGGGACGACGACGATCGACCCGAGTGAGCTGCCGAGCGTGCGCGCCACACGTTCGTTGTTCGGGTTGGAGTAGGCGACGGTGGTCGTCGCCGGAGCCGGGACCTGGCTGCTCTCGGTGACGAGAGTGACGTTCGCCCCGGCGAACACGAGCGCCTCGACCGCAGCCCGGGTCAGCGCCGGATCGCCGAGCGGGCTGCGCACGTAGACCGACAGCGTGGGGTTGGCCGGTGACACCGAGCTCGGCGCGACGGTGGCGAACACGACGGCCGCATCCCCGGCGTTGACGGTGAGCAGGTCGAGGTGCCGCGGGTTGTCCGTCGCCGCGGTCGGCGCGTACTCCAGCGTGTGCACCTGCAGCGGGCCGGCCAGCACCCGGGCGACGAACGCGGCCATCCCGGCGGCGTCGCCTTCGCCCGCCCCGCCCACCAGGCTCGACGGCGGAGCGGTGGGGGTGGCCACCCCGTGGCCGATCGCTGCCGCCACCGCACGCCACATCGCGTCGAGGCGGGGAAGACGGGTCGTCTCGCTCTCGGTCGCCGTCGCCGTCGTCAGCATCGTCGCGATCCCCCGGCCGTCGAGGACCTCCGGACCCGCGGCGAAGATCTGCTCCGCCTTACCGTGGACGTCTCCGATCACCGGCGAGTCGAACTGGACCTCGACACCGCCGACTCCGGCGAACAATGGGGCGAGCTCGTCGGTGTGCATCGCCGCCGCGGTCGACACGGTGATCCCGAGCAGCCCGCCGACGGCAGAGGACAACTCGTCGATCCCTCCCTCCCGATAGGCATCGGCGACACGTGTGTGCGGGGTCCCGTCGCTGGAGGTCGTGTCCGCCCCGGCGGGGAGGAGGATGACGGTCCCGCCGGCGGTGACGCCGTCGGCACGGGGCGCGGCGAGGGCGAGGATCGCCAAGGAGGCAACGTGACCCTCGTCGTCGAGCCCGGCGAGCATCGCCGTCGGCGTCGGCGGCAGGGTCTGCAGGGGGAGCACCCCGGCCAGTGCGTTGCGACCTTCGGTCGACGAGCGCAGCGCATCGACCGCCATCCAGCCGAGCACCGGCAAGCACAGCGCGGCAGCGACTCCGAGGGCGAGCACGATGAGCGTCCGGCGGCGCTGGCCCGGATCGATCGCGTTCATGCCGCTCGCTGCCCGTACAGGCCCCGGGCGCGGATCAACTCGATCACCGGATCGGGGACCAAGAAGCGCAGCGATCGGCCCTGCGCGACGCGGGCGCGCAGATCGGTGGAGGAGACCTCCAGGTGGGGGACCTCGACGCGCAACCAATCGGTGACGGGAGGGAGCTCGACGGAGACCCCCGGACGGTCGACGACGACCATCTGCGATTGGGCGACAACCTCGTCCCACCGTTCCCAGGTGGCCAGGCCGGCGGCCGCGTCGTCCCCGACGATCGTGAACAGCGTCACTCCCGGGTGGCGCCGGCGGAGCTCGGCGAGCGTGTCGGCGGTGTAGCTCATCCCGCCTCGCTCGATCTCCAACGACCCCGCCTCGATCCGGTCGAGGTCGGCGACAGCGGCGCGGACCATCGCCAACCGATCGGCCGAGGACGTGATCGGGCGTGTTCCCTCCTTCTGCCACGGACGATGAGCGACCATCAGCACGACGCTGTCGAGCACGAGGGCGTCACGCACGTCGATGGCGGTGACGAGGTGGCCGACGTGGGGAGGATCGAACGTCCCGCCGAAGAGGCCGATGCGAGGTCCTCCGGTAGCGAGCACGCCGCTGGAGTGTACGCGGAACCGATCCGCGCGGCTGCGCGTCTAGCCCGGTGAACCCTGACAATCGACACGACAAGGGATCACCCCGCGTGCTACCTTGTCACGTCCCCCCAAATTAATCGGCGGTCGCTGGCACTCGGATCTACGGCCACGTTCGGTGGTTTCCCACCTCGCTGCGTCATGTTCGGCCGGCTCGACCGTCGGAGAGGCGTGAGGCAGCAAGCGTACCTGTGCCAGTTGCCACTCGCCGCCCCGGAATGCCGCCACGAGACGAATGAGTTGATCACGCTGCAATGAATGATTCCATTGGCCTGTACCTGAACGACATCGGCAAAGTCCCCCTTCTCAACGCGGAGGAAGAGCGTGAGCTCTCCCGCCAGATCGAGCGCGGCCGGGAGGCCGCCTCCCGCCTCGCCGGCGGGGAGCGTGGACGTGAACTGCGCAACGACGTGCGCAACGCGGCGGCGGCCAAGGACCGCTTCATCCGCGCCAACCTCCGTCTCGTCGTCTCCATCGCCCGCCGCTATCCCCTGCCCCAGGGGATGGACCTCCTCGACCTGATCCAAGAGGGCAACCTCGGCTTGGAGCACGCCGTCGACAAGTTCGACTGGCGCCGGGGATTCAAGTTCTCCACGTACGCGACGTTCTGGATCCGCCAGGCGATCGGCCGGGCCCTCGACCAGAAGGCGAGCCTGATCCGCATCCCCGGGGATCGCTCGGCGAGCCTGCGCGCTGCACTGCGCCAGGCCTCGGGCGACGGCGAGACCCTGGACAACGCGAACGCGGAGTTGCACCGCCTGACGACGCCGATCTCGCTGGACAAGACGATCGGCGACGACGGCGACGCGACCCTCGGCGATCTGATGGCCAACGGCGACGGCACCCCCGAGGATGCTGTGATGGCGATGGTCGACAGCGACCTGCTCGACGAGTTGCTCGGCACGCTGGACAACCGCGCCCGCTACGCGGTCGAAGCGCGCTTCGGCTTGCTCGACGGTGAACGGAAGAGCTTCCGTGAGGTCGGCGAGCATCTCGGGGTGACCGCCGAAGCAGCGCGTCGGCTCGTCTCCCGGGCGGTCGCCGGGCTCCGCGAGGATGCCGAGCACATCCTCGCCTGAGAACCCCGCAGGACGCCGCCGAGGGGGCACGGTGCGAACACCGTGCCCCCTCGGCGCGTCGGTGGATCGACGTTGCAACCGGAGGGAACTGCGGCCAACCTTGACGCGTGGCGTCGCACTGGACACCTTCTTCATGGCGGGCCTTCCCCGCCGAACAGCAACCACGTTGGCCCGACGAGGCCGCCCTGGAGAGCGCGCTCAAGCAGATCGCCGGTTTCCCCCCACTCGTCTTCGCCGGCGAGGCGCGCAGCCTGTCGGCGCTGCTCGGTCAGGTCGCCGCAGGAAACGCGTTCCTCCTCCAGGCCGGTGACTGCGCGGAGAGCTTCGACGAGTTCTCGGCGAACAACATCCGCGACAAGCTGCGCGTCATCCTCCAGATGGCGGTCGTGCTGACCTATTCGCTCGGCGTGCCGACGGTCAAGGTCGGGCGCATCGCCGGGCAGTTCGCCAAACCCCGCTCTTCGCCGGTGGAGCGGGTCGGCGAGCTCGAGCTGCCGAGCTTCCGGGGGCACATCGTCAACTCTCCCGTGCCGACGCCCGCCGCCCGAGTCGCCGACCCGGAGCGGCTCGTCCAGGCCTACAACCAGTCGGCGGCGACGCTCAACTTGGTGCGTGCCTTCACCAAGGGGGGGTTCGCCGACCTGTCCCGCGTCCACGCCTGGACCCAGGAGTTCGTCGCTTCCTCGGCCGAGGGCCAGCGCTACGACCAACTCGCCCGGGAGATCGACCGGGCGCTGCGCTTCATGCGCGCCTGCGGGGTGGACACCGAACACACGTCGGCGCTCCACGAGACCGACGTCTACACCAGTCATGAGGCGCTGCTCCTCGGCTACGAGGAGGCGCTGACCCGCCAGGATTCGCTGACGGGCGGTTGGTACGACTGTTCGGCACACATGCTCTGGATCGGCGAGCGGACCCGGGCCCTGGACGGCGCCCACGTCGAGTTCCTGCGCGGCGTGGGCAATCCGATCGGATGCAAGATCGGGCCGGACACGAGCGCCGACTACGTGCTCGAGTTGTGCGAGGCGCTCAACCCAGCGCGCATCCCCGGGCGGCTGACGCTGATCACCCGGATGGGCGCCGATCACGTGACCGATGCACTGCGCCCCCTGCTCCAGGCGGTGCGCGACTCCGGTCACCCCGTGGCCTGGGTGTGCGACCCGATGCACGCCAACACGCAGACCGCCAGCGGTGGGCGCAAGACACGCGACTTCGAGGACATCGTGCGCGAGATCGCCGGGTTCGTCGCCGCCCACCGCGCCGAAGGAACCTGGCCGGGCGGGATCCACGTCGAGCTCACCGGGGAGAACGTCACCGAATGCCTCGGTGGAGCGGAGAAGATCCTCGATTCCGAGCTCGGCGTGCGCTACGAGACGGTGTGCGACCCCCGGCTCAACGGCCGCCAGTCGGTCGACCTCGCCTTCCGTGTCGCCGAACTGATGCGCGACGCCGGTGTCGCCGGGATCTAGCCGGTGACCCCACCGGTCGGCCAGCGGATCGGGGAGGCACTCCGTCTCGTCGAGAGCTGGCCCACCGACCGCGTGGCCGCGGCAGTCGTCGACCCCGGCGGCGTCGTCGCCCGCCACGGCGACACGACGCGGGCCTTCGCCCTCGCCTCGGTGAGCAAGCCGATCACCGCCTACGCGGCGCTCGTCGCCTCAGAGGAGGGCAGCATCGGGCTCGACGAACCCGTCGGGCGACCGGGCTGCACCGTACGCCACCTGCTCGCCCACGCCGGGGGCTACCCGTTCGACGGGGATGCCGCTCCCCTCCCCCCGGGAACCCGCCGGATCTACTCCAACGTCGGCTTCGAGATCCTCGCCGGCCACGTCGCCGGAGCGACGGGCTTCCGCTTCGCCGAGTACGCGACGGAGGCGATCACCGCTCCCCTGGGGATGACCGCGACGGATCTGCGCGGCTCGCCCGCCGCGGGCTACACCTCGACCGTCGAGGATCTCGCCCGGTTCGCCACCGAGCTCCTCTCCCCCCGCCTGATCAGCCCGGCGACGCTCGGCGAGGCGACGACCAGCCAGTTCCCCACCCTCGCCGGGGTCGTCCCCGGCTTCGGTCCCTTCGATCCGTGCCCGTGGGGCCTCGGTTTCGAGCTGCGGGGGAACAAGTTCCCGCATTGGACCGCCCCCGGGAACAGCCCCCAGACGTTCGGTCACTTCGGGTCGGCCGGTACGTTTGTGTGGGTCGACCCCGCCGCCGGGATCGGTCTCGTGGTCCTCACCGACCGGGCTTTCGGGGGGTGGGCCCACAAGCGGTGGCCGGAACTGGGGGACGCCGTGCTGTCGGCGCGAGTCGAGGAGCAACCAGACCGATGAACCCATGGCTGCCGCAAGAAGGAGACCGGGTGCGGGCCAGCGCGCTCGGTGAAGGCGGCATCCCCGAGGTTCGCTACGGCTGGGTGGAGCGCCTCGAAGGGATGCGCGCCGTCGTCCTCTTCGACGGCGACCTGACCCCGGAACTGATCCACCGGGGGACGATCCAGCCGGTCGAGGTGACCACCGTGCAATTGATCCTCGCCGGACGAGACCTCCTCGACGAGGGGCAACTGCGCCGCGGCCTGGTCAAGATGTGGCAGGCCGAAGCGGACCTCGCCGGGCTCGCCGTCGACGGTCTGGAGGACTTCGGCGCCGGGACGGCGATCGCCCCCAACCGCTACGCGCTCGGCGAGGTCGTCGCCGGCGGCGCGGCCTACGTGCTCGTCGCCGGCCTGTTCCCCAGCGACCAACCGACGGTGTTCGTCAAAGCCGAACCGCGCTTCGGCTGATCGCCGGGGACGACCTCCCCTCGGTGAGCGTCAGAGCCGCTCGACGATCATCGCCATCCCCTGGCCGCCACCGACGCACATCGTCTCCAGGCCGTAGCGGCCTCCGGTGGTCTGCAACCCGTTGATCAGGGTGGTCATGATCCGCGCCCCGGTCATCCCAAACGGGTGGCCAAGGGCGATCGCCCCGCCGTGCACGTTGAGCTGCTCGGGAGTGATCCCCAACTCGCGCGCCGAGGGGACGACTTGAGCGGCGAAGGCCTCGTTGATCTCGACGAGGTCGATCTGGTCGATCGTCATCTTCGCCCGGGCGAGCACCTGGCGGACCGCTTCGATCGGCCCGAGGCCCATGATCTCCGGGTTCAGCGCCGACACTCCGGAGGCGACGATCCGCGCCAGGGGGGTGACACCCAGCTCGGAGGCCTTCGTCTCGCTCATCACGAGCACCGCCGCGGCACCGTCGTTGAGCGGGCAGGCGTTCCCTGCGGTGACCGTGCCGTCCGGCCGGAACACCGGCTTGAGGGAGGCAAGGCCTTCGGCCGTCGTCGACGGGCGGGGGCAGTCATCGCTGGACACGACGGTGCCGTCGGGGAGGGTGATCGGGGTGATCTCCCGGGCGAAGAACCCGCTCTCGATCGCCGCCGCGGCGCGCTGCTGGGAGCTGAGGGCGAACGCGTCCATCTCCTCCCGGCTGACGTTGGCGTACTCGGCGACGTTCTCCGCGGTCTGGCCCATGGCGATGTACACGTCAGGCAGCCCCGCCGCGGGCGCCCACGGACCCTGCCCACCTTGGGCACGATCCTTGGTACGCGCGCCGGCCTCGGCGAACACAGGGTTCGGCGCGGTGTCCGATGCCCCGGAGCCGAAGCGGCTGACCGTCTCCACGCCGGCGGAGACGAAGATGTCCCCTTCCCCGGCGCGGATCGCGTGCGCGGCCATGCGGATCGTCTGCAGGCTCGACGAGCAATAGCGGTTCACGGTGGTGCCGGGGACGTCCCACCCGGCGAGGATCCCCGCGACGCGCCCGATGTTGAACCCGCCCTCGCCCGCAGGCTGCGCGATTCCCATGATCACGTCCTCGATCGTCGCCGGGTCGACCTGGGGCACCTTGGCCATCAGCGCGCTGAGGATCTGCGCGGCGAGGTCGTCGGGGCGGATGGTCGTCATCGACCCCTTGTGCGCCCGTCCGATCGGGCTGCGGGCGGTTGCGACGATGACTGCTTCGGGCATGAGGGCGCTCCCTGGTCGTTGGCCGGTCGGCAGATCGTAGGGCTACCGCCCGGTAACGGCGGAACCCGCAGCCCGCGACGTGGCTCGCGTCCTACGATGCGCCGATGCCGCCGGACATGCCGACCGTCACATTGGAGGAGATCGACCTCTCCGATCCCACGTTCTGGGTGCGCGCCCGGGACTGGCGCGAGGCGGCGTTCACGACCTTGCGCGACGTCGCGCCGGTACGCTTCTTCGACGAGTGGGACTACGGGGGGCCGTTGCCCAAAGGCCCCGGATACTGGGCCCTCACCCGTCACGAAGACATCTGGCACGTCAGCCGCAACGCCGAACTGTTCTGCTCGTCGCGGGGGACGAACATCGGCGACATGCCCCCCGAGCTGCTCGAGTTCTTCGGCTCGATGATCAACATGGATGACCCGAAGCACTTCCGTCTGCGCTCCATCGTGGCTCGCGGGTTCACCCCCAAGGAGGTCGCCAAGGTCAGCGAGTACGTGCGCGACAAGGCCCGGCTGACCGTCGATCGCCTCATCGAGCGCTTCCCCGAACGGACCTGCGACTTCGTCAAGGAGGTCGCCGCCCCGTTGCCGCTGGAGGTGATCTGCGAGATGGTCGGGATCCCCGCCGCCGACCAGGAGCAGGTCTTCTCCTGGACGAACACGATCCTCGGGATCGGCGATCCGGAGTACGTCGGCTCCTTCGAGGACCTGATGAACGCGGCGCTGGCGATGTACGCCTACGCCCAGGCTCTCGGGGAGGACCGCGCCACCAACCCCCGCGGCGACATCGCTTCGTTGCTGATGAACGCCGAGCTCGACGGGGACAAGCTCACCGCGCAAGAGTTCGGCTCGTTCTTCATCCTCCTCGTCGTCGCCGGGAACGAGACGACGCGCACCGCGATCAGCCACGGGATGAAAGCCCTGACAGACCATCCCGATCAGCGCGAGCTGTGGTTCGGCGACTTCGACGCGTACACCCGCACCGCGGTCGACGAGATCGTCCGCTGGGCGACACCGGTCCTCTCCTTCCGCCGCACGGCGACGGCGGACACCGAGCTCGGCGGGGAGAAGATCCGCGCCGGGGACAAGGTCGTCATGTTCTACAACTCGGCCAACCGTGACGAACGCGTCTTCCCTGACCCCCACCGCTTCGATCTGACCCGGCCGCTGAACCCGCAGCACGTCGGCTTCGGGGCGGGCGGCCCGCACTTCTGCCTCGGAGCCAACCTCGCCCGGCGGGAGATCGCGTTCGTCTTCGACGAGATCCGCCGCCGCCTGCCGGGGATGCGGATCATCGGCGAGCCGGACTACCTGCAGAGCTCCTTCATCAACGGGATCAAGCGAATGCAGTGCAGTTGGTGAGCAGAACGAACGCTCCCACGGCCTAGCGTCGGTGCCGTGCGCATCCTGGTGACGAACGACGACGGGATCGACTCGGTCGGGCTGCACGTCCTCGCCCGCGCCCTCGGCGAGCTCGGCGACGTCGTCGTCGCTGCGCCGGACAGCGAGTACTCCGGTGCGTCGGCGGCGATCGGAGCGATCCACCTGATGCACCCGGAGGTCCGCCGGACCCGGCTCGACGGCGTGGCCGAGGCCTGGACGGTCGCCGGAGCCCCCGCTCTGTGCGTGACCTTCGCCCGCCAGGGCTTGTTCGGCCCGCCGTTCGACCTCGTCGTCGCCGGGATCAACCCGGGGGCGAACGTCGGCCGCGCCGTCTACCACTCCGGTACGGTCGGGGCGGCGATGACGGCGCGCAACGCGGGGGTGACCGGGATCGCCGTCAGCCAGGACGTGAGCATGGGCAGCGTCGAGGGCCAAGCCTGGGACGGGATGCTGGCCAACATGCGTTGGCAGAGCGCGGCCACGATCGCCGTCACGGTCGCCCGCGGCGTGCTCGCCCACCCGCCGGCAGAGGCGCAACTGATCAACGTCAACGTTCCCAACCTGGCCGTCGAGGAACTTCGCGGCTGGCGGGTGACCGAGCTGGCCAGCGCTCCGACGCGCAGCTTCGCTCCCCCGACACTGGAACCGAAGATCGGCCATGAGGACGCGTACAAGGCGGTGATCAGCTGGGGTGAGCCGGTCCCCCAGGACCCGGCGAGCGACGCCGGCGCCGTCGACGCCGGGTACGTGTCGATCTCCTGGTTGAGCCGCATCGTCGCCACTGGTCCTCCCGACGGGTCGGGGGCGGCGCACGCGTTGCGCGACCTGCTCGGCGGCTGAGTCGGTGGCGACGCTGCGCTTCTCCTTCGGGACGATGGGATCGGGCAAGTCGACGATGGCCCTCCAGATCCACCACAACCTGGCTCATCGAGGGCGTCATGGCCTGCTGTTGACCAAGCTCGACCGGGACGGGAGCCAGGTGACCAGCCGCCTCGGGGTCTCCTCCCCGGCAATCGAGGTCGGCCCCGCGCTCGACGTGTTCGCCGTCGCCCGGGCGACCCCTGGCCTGCACTACCTGGTCTGCGACGAGGCCCAGTTCTACTCGGCCGAGCAGTGCGACCAACTCGCCCGCGTCGTCGACGACCTCGGTGTCGACGTGTACGCGTTCGGGCTGATCACCGACTTCCGCGGCATGCTCTTCGAGGGAACCAAGCGCCTGCTGGAGATCGCCGACGAACGGATCGCGATCCAGGTCGAGGCGCGCTGCTGGTGCGGGCGCCGAGCGACGCACAACGCCCGGCTGATCAACGGTGTGGTCGTGCGCGAGGGGGAGACGGTCGTCGTCGGCGACACCGAGCCGGAGCACGGCGAGCCGCTGTTCGGAGATACTGTGCGCTACGAACTGCTCTGCCGCCGGCACTACCTCGGCGGGGTCACCGGGCCCTGACCACGGCACCGCCGGGTGCCGCTGCAATCCGGTCGCGACACCCGGTTGCGCCGCCCGGTCACATCAGAACAGGCGGTTCGTCAGCTTCTTGCGGTAGACGGCCGTGCGCTCGTCGAGCGGACCCATCAACTCGAGGATGTCCACGTACTGCTGACGGGCCTCGTCGTCGTCGCGGACAGAGCCGAGCAGCGCGTCGAGTTGCATCTCGTAGTCGTCCGGCGGCCGCATCGACAGCCGCGCTGCGGCGGCGATGTGGCGCACCTCATCGGTCTCCGGGATCCGGGCGAGGAACTGCAAGGCCTCCTCCGCCCGGCCCCCGTCGACGAGCAGTTGGGCGATGGCGAGCACCGCCCGCTCATTGCCCGGCTCGGCCTCCAGCGCGGCGCGCAGGCTCGCCTCGTCCCCCTTGGCGATCAGCTCTTCGATGTGCTGGCGGGACTCGCTGGGCACGAGCGAGTCGACGAACTCGCGCACCTGGTGCTCGGGGACCGCACCCATGAAGCCGTTGACGACCTGGCCCCGGTCGACCGCGTACACGGCGGGGATCGACTGGACCCGGAACGCCTGGGAGACCTGCGGGTTGGAGTCGACGTCGACCTTGGCGAGGACCACCTTGCCCCCGGTCTCGCCGATCACCTTGTCGAGGATCGGACCGAGCGTGCGGCACGGCCCACACCATTCGGCCCACAGGTCGACGACGACCGGGGTGGTCATCGAGCGCTCGATCACCTCGGTCTGGAACGTCGCATCGGTCACGTCGATCGCCATGCCCGGAACGATACCGGCCACCACGGCGAGCACTGGGTGACCCCAACCCGGGCCCGCTCGTGAACAGAGCCGAGGTTTGCGTTCCGGCAGAACGGTTGCATCATTTGTGGATGGGGGCGAGCAGGACCGCAGCGAGATCATGAGCGAGCGCAGCGAG
>CAZQEJ010000062.1:0-13740 GCA_964592165.1 uncultured Ilumatobacteraceae bacterium
AGTGCGCAGCCTCGAGCGCGAGCTGGGCAAGGTGCTGCGCAAGATCGCGGCGCGGATCGGCTCGGGAGAGGCCGCGCCGATCACGGTCGGCGACAACGCGCTCGGCGATCTGCTCGGCCGGCCGAAGTTCGTCGACGAGGTCGCCGAACGGACGACCGTTCCTGGGGTGGCCACGGGTCTCGCGGTCACGGGCGCCGGCGGCGACGTGCTGTTCATCGAGACGACCGCGTATCCAGGAGAGCCGGGATTGATGCTCACCGGTCAACTCGGTGACGTGATGAAGGAATCGGCGCAGATCGCGCTGTCCTACGTCCGCTCCCACGCCGGGGAACTGGGGATCGACCCGGAGAGCCTGGCCCGGCGAGTGCACGTCCACGTCCCCGCAGGGGCCGTGCCCAAGGACGGACCGTCGGCAGGGATCACGATGACCACCGCTCTGGTCTCCCTGCTCACCGGGCGCTCGGTGCGTTCGACGGTGGGGATGACCGGGGAGATCACCTTGCAGGGCAAGGTCCTGCCGATCGGCGGGGTCAAGCAGAAGGTCCTCGCCGCGCATCGCGCCGGCCTGCGCGAGGTCGTCCTCCCCAAGCGAAACGGTCCGGATCTCGACGACGTGCCGGCCAAGGTGCGTGAGCAGATGACGTTCCACCTCGCCGACACCTACCCCGACGTCCTCACCGCCGCCTTCTGACCCCCGTCCCCCGTCCCCCGTCCCCCGGGCGGACTTTGGAGGTCTGCCGTACCTGAGGCGGCAACAACCTCCAAAGTTCGCAGACTCGGGGGGTGGGGGTGGGGCCTAGTGTTCGGGGGATGAGCTCGCACCTCGCGCCCGTCTGGTTCCAGGTCACCGACCTGCAGGTGTCGCACGGCAGCGGATCGTGGATCCACACGGTCGACGGCGAGCGTTACCTGGACTTCACCGCGGGGATCGCGGTGACCTCCACCGGTCACTCCCACCCGGCGGTCGTCGCCGCCATCCAGCGCCAGGCGGAGCGCTTCATCCACGCCCAGGTCAACTGCTACCGCCACGACCTGCTCGAGCCGCTCGCGGCGAAGTTGGCGGAGATCAGCCCGCCGGGGATCGACTCGTTCTTCTTCGCCAACTCCGGAGCGGAGATCACCGAAGCAGCGGTCAAGCTCGCCAAGCAGGCGACGAAGCGCCCTCATGTGATCGTGTTCCAGGGAAGCTTCCACGGCCGTACCCACCTGGCGATGGCGATGACGACATCGAAGACCGGCTACCGCGCCGGCCACGCGCCGCTCCCCGCGGGCGTGTTCGTCGCTCCCTTCCCCGAGCTCGTCTCCGACGACCTGGAGAGTGAGATCGACGCGGCGATCACCGGGTTCACGACCTTGCTGAAGACCCAGACTGCGCCGGAGGAGACCGCCGCCGTGCTCCTCGAACCGGTGCTCGGTGAAGGCGGCTACCTGCCCGCTCCGGCGCGCTTCATCGAGACGATCGCCGCCATCTGCCGGGAACACGGGATCCTCTTCGTCGCCGACGAGGTCCAGTCCGGGTTCGGGCGCACGGGGAAGATGTTCGCCGTCGAGCACGTCGACGTCATCCCCGACATCGTCTGCATGGCCAAGGGGATCGCCTCCGGATTCCCCTTCGCCGCGCTCGGTGCCTCGGCCGAGCTGACGGCGCGCTGGCCGGTCGGCTCGCACGGGGGGACCTACGGCGGCAACCCGATCGGGTGTGCGGCTGCTTTGGCGACGATCGAGGTTCTCAGCGCCCCCGGCTTCCTCGAGGCGGTGAACGAGCGCGGCGACCAGTTGCGCGGTGGCCTCTCGGCGATAGCCGCCGAGGACGGCGGGATCGTCGACGTGCGTGGCCTCGGGTTGATGAACGCCATCCAGTTCTCCGCCGGGGAGCGGGCCGCGGCGGTCGTGCGGCATTGCCTCACCGAGCACCACGTCGTGTTGATGACCGCCGGGACGTACGGTACGACCGTGCGTCTGATGCCGCCGCTGGTCGTCACCGAAGCCGAGGTCGATCTGGCTCTCGACGCGATCGCCGGCGCGGTGAAGGCGACGCGTTAGTGCGATGGCCCGCCCCGACCCGGAACGCCTGGCCGCGTTGCGCTCGTCGCGCCGGGCGAATGCCGTCGTCGAACGGCGCCTGGAAGTCGCCCTGCACCGCGATCACGACCTGCCACTGGCCTGGTTCGATCTGCTCGCCACTGTCCACGAGGCGGGCGGGAAGATGCGCGCCCACGAGCTCGCCGAGCAGTTGATGGTCCACAAGTCGAGCCTCAGCCGTCAACTCGATCGCCTCGAAGCGCAGGGGTACGTCCGCCGGGACCGGGCCGAAGACGACGGCCGGGGCCTCGTCGTCGGCCTGACCAAACAGGGTCGGGCCCGCTGGCGTCACGCGCTGCCGACCTACCGCAAGGTCGCCCAGCAGGCGTTCTGCACGCACCTCACCGACACAGACCTCGCCGCGGTCACCCGTTTGAGCGGGAAGATCCTCCTCGGCGAGTGACCGACCGTGCCGGGCGCGTGTCGCCGGTGGGGGCGCTGCTGGCGTCACCGATGACGTCGTAGACGAGCGTCGTGCCCTCGACGCGCACGCCGTCGGTCGGGTGGTGGGGACTGAGCCGTCCGTCGTGCATCAGGTGGACGACATCGATCCCCCGCACGAGGACGAGGTGATCGGCGAGCAGCCGGCGGTGGCAGCGCCACCACACGCTCTCGCTGCACATCACCACCCGACCCTCGCCGCGGCCGACGAGCGCGTCGACTCCGGCGCGGAACGCGTCGCTCTCCATGTGGTCGGCGTAGGCGCGGAACGCGGGGTGGCGCAGGGCGACGTGGCGGGACCCGGGGCTCGGCCGGCGCCGCCCGCCGAGATCCCTGATCCAGCTGTAACCGAGGCCGGCTTCGGGGAGCCAGCGCGCCATCTCTTCCCCACCGAACTGCGGGTTGTGCCGGCTGCCGGGAAACGAGCGGATGTCGACGACCTCGCGCAGCCCGGCGCCGCTGACGAGCGCGGCGAAGCCCTCCGCGGGCAATGTGCCGTGACCGACGGTGTGGATGACCATCTGCTCACCGGCCTCGTCGCTGCCGGGTCCGGTCCACGCTCATCCGGTCACGGTACGGGTGAGGCGCCCGGTTGGGTGGTTACCCACGGGTAAGGGCATGATCTGGTGATGCCGAACGCAGTGATCGTCGATGCCATCCGCACTCCGCTCGGGAAGCGCAACGGCCGGTTGAAGGAGTGGCACCCGGTCGATCTCGCCGCCGAGGTGCTCGGCGCGCTCGTGCGGCGCAACGACTTCGACCCGGCGATCGTCGACGATGTCGTGATGGGCTGCGTGATGCAGGTCGGCGAGCAGGCGGCGAACATCGGGCGCAACGCGGTCCTCGCCGCGGGGTGGCCCGACTCGATCCCGGGGACGACGATCGACCGCCAGTGCGGCTCGTCTCAGCAGGCCGCCCACTTTGCTGCCCAGGGCGTGATCGCCGGGGCGTACGACGTCGTCGTCGCCGCGGGGGTCGAGGTGATGACCAGGGTCCCGATGGGCGCGTCGATGATGGACGGCAAGTACGGCTTCCCCTTCGGCCCGCGCCTTGGGGCGCGCTACGCCTCCGAGGGCGGTCTCGTTCCCCAAGGGATCTCCGCCGAGCTGATCGCCGAGCAGTGGGGTATCAGCCGGGAGGAGATGGATGCGCTCGGCGCCGAATCACAGCGACGGGCTGCGCAGGCGACGGCGGAGGGCCGCTTCGAAGGTCAGATCGTCGGCGTCACCGATGCCGAAGGCCAGTTGATGACCACCGACGAAGGCATCCGGGAGACCACTGCCGCGCAGCTCGCTGCGCTCAAGCCGGTGTTCAAAGAGGGTGGCCGGGTCACCGCGGGGAACAGCTCGCAGATCACCGACGGCGCCGCGGCGATCCTGGTCATGAGCGAGGAGAAGGCCGCGCAGCTCGGGTTGCGCCCCCGGGCCCGCTTCGTCGACTTCGCCGTCGTCGGTGCCGACCCGCGCCTGATGCTCACCGGCCCGATCCCCGCGACGCGCAAGGTCTTCGAACGATCCGGGTTACGTCTCGACCAGATGGATGTGGTCGAGATCAACGAGTCGTTCGCCTCCGTCGTGCTGGCCTGGGCGAAGGAGAACCCCGGGGTCGACATGGCCCGGGTCAACCCGAACGGGGGGGCGATCGCTCTCGGACACCCGCTCGGCGCGTCCGGCGCGCGGCTGATGGCGACACTCCTTGCCGAGTTGGAACGCACCGGCGGCCGCTACGGCCTGCAGACGATGTGCGAGGGCGGCGGGATGGCCAACGCGACGATCATCGAGCGGATCTGACCCCCGACGCCCGGCACCGGGCGTCGGTACCCTGGGAGTGTGCCCGCGTTCGGAACCGTCGTTTGGGTGCTCGCCGCCGTCGTGATGTTCTTCGCCATCTGGAAGACGGGGATCGCCCTGGCGCGTGGTCTCACCGCACCGTTGCCTGGTCCACCCCCGGAAGGTGAGCTACGCCGGGTCAGCGTTCGCTACCGGTGCTCGGTGTGCGGAGTCGAACTGCGGATGACGCTCGCCCCCGAGGAAGACCCCCCTCCGCCGCGGCACTGCATGGAGGAGATGGACCTCGTCGCGCCGATCGAGTGATCCGTCCACAGCCTGTGGATAAAGAGGGGATAACTACATCGGCGTAGTTCGGTGAGTCCACGCCGGGCGAATGACCGGCGATCCCGGACGAACCGCCGTCACCGCGACGGGCGGGTCAGTGGTACTTCGTTGCCGTCCACAGCCCGCCGAGGATCGCCCCCAGGCCGACGAACAGATACCACTGGCTGCGCCCACCGGGGACCGCGCCGAGGTAGTAGAGAATGATCACCAGCGCCCCGATGATCCACAGGGCGAACATCAGGATCGGCACCCAGCGCGGGCTTTCCTTGACGTACTTGGGGATCGGTGGCGTGTAGCGCGACGACGACTCCGCCGCGTGGTAGGGGTCCGACGAACGGGTGTGGTGGGCAACGGCCGGACGCCCCGCGGAGGGGACCGGACCTTGCCCGGGTCGCGTCCCTTTGGGGGTGACGCGCCCGCCCGACTTGCGCTTCGGAGGAGCCACGAGGGTGCGAGTGTAGGCCGTCGAGGGCGAACCGGCTCGACAGCCCGGTCGCGTTCCCGCCAGGCTGGGGCGGTGACCCGGGTGCTCGTCGTCGACAACTACGACTCGTTCGTCTACAACCTCGTCCAGTACCTGGGGGAGCTCGGTGCCGATCCCGTCGTCGTGCGCAACGACGCGATCACCGTCGCCGAGGCCGTCGCCCTCGAGCCGGACGCCGTGCTCCTGTCGCCCGGGCCCGGGCGCCCGGAGGACGCAGGCATCCTCTGTGGGGTGATCCCGGCCTTCGCCGAGCGCGCTGTGCCGGTGTTCGGTGTCTGCCTCGGTCTGCAGGCGATCGGCTACGTCTACGGGGCGGCGATCGTGCGCGCCCCGCGGCTGATGCACGGCAAGACGTCGTGGATCACCCACCGGGGTGAGGGGGTGTTCGCCGGGCTGCCCTCACCGTTGGAGGCGACCCGCTACCACTCCTTGGTGATCGACCCGGAGACGTTGCCGGACGTGCTCGAGGTCACCGCGCACAGCGACGACACGGCGATCATGGGTGCCCGTCACCGCACGTTGCCGATCGAGGGCGTGCAGTTCCACCCGGAGTCGATCCTCACCAGCCACGGTCACGAGATGCTCCGCACGTTCCTCCGGCGGGCTCACCAACCGGCCTGATGTCCGGCCGGCGGCGTCGACCGGGCAGGGAGGCGGTGGCGGCTACGGCGTGGTGGTGACCGTCACCGGGGGGGAAGTCGGTGGGCTCGCCGTCGTCGGTGGTGCCGTCGTCGTCGGAGCGGGGGTCGTCGTCACCACGACCGCGGTCGTCGGCGGGACGGTCGTCGTGGTCGTCGTGGTCGTCGACGCCGCGGGGGCCGCCTTGGCGACGAGGATCTGCACGGTGGACCCCTTGGCCCGCTGCGAGCCCCCAACAGGGTTCTGGGACGTCACCGTACCGTTGCGCGCGTCGCCGGAGGGGACGGTCTGCTCGCGGATGTCACCCTTCAGGTCGGCGTTCTGCAACGTCAGCAGCGCTTGCTCGGAGGACATCCCGACGACATCGGGAACCGTCACCTGGGTCGCCCCGGAAGAGACGATCAAGGTGACCGTGGCTCCCTTGTCGAGTGCGCTCCCTGCGGGCGGATCGGTGCCGATCACCTGTCCGGCGGGGAACTGGTCGGAGGGCATCTCCATCGGGGTGACGAAGAACCCCTGCGCCTCGAGCGCCTTGGTCGCGCTGGTCGGGTCCTTGCCGGTGACGTTCTCCACGACGATCTGCGCCGCCCCCTTGGAGACGAAGATCGTCACCGCTTCGCCTTGCTTGAGCTGCGCGTCCTTCTTCGGGTCCTGGTCGATGACCATCCCCGCGGCGCGCCCTTCGGGGTCGTCGACGGCCTGGGGGACGACTTGTAGCTTGAGCCCGGTGAGGATCGTCGTCGCCTCGTCTTGCATCTTGCCGGTCACATCGGGGACCGTCACCGGTTCGGGGGAGGGGACGAACGTGAGCGTGACCGGCCGGTCGGAGGTGATCACCGTGCCGGCCACTGGATCCTGATCCCAGACGATCCCCTCGGCGACACCTTCTTTGGCCTCGGCCACCGGGTTGACCTTCAGCCCGATGCCCTCCAGCTTCTTCGTCGCGTCCTCGATCGTCATCGTGCGCACGTCGGGCAACGGCTGGCCGTTGGTCGTCGAGCCGTTGTCGTTGAACAGCTGGAACAAGACGATGCCGCCGGCGACGAGGACCGCCACGGCGAGGAAGGCGACGAGCACGTACAACCCGGTGCGCCGCGGCGGCTCGTAGTATTGCGGCGGCGATCCCGAGGGACTGCCGCTGGAAGGCAGCGCCGTCGTGCGGGCCATCGCCGTCGTCGCCGCGTAGCCCGCGGCTCCGCTCGTCGTCGCCGGCAGCGCGGTCGTGCGCGCCGCGCTGGTCGAGGGGACCGCCGTCGTCGGCGCCGCGCCGCCCGCCCCCGTGACCCCGGCCAGGGCCTGCACGGGGTGTCCGTCACGGAAGCGGCGCAGGTCGTCGCGCAGCAGTTCGGCCGTCGCGTAGCGCACCCCCGGGTTCTTGGCGAGCAGCTTGGCGACGATCGCCTCGTAGCCGCGGGGGATCTCGGGGACGATCTGGTTCAGCGGGCGGGGCTGTTCATGGACCTGCTTGTAGGCGATCCCCACCGGGTTCTGCCCGGTGAACGGCGGCGTGCCGGCGACCAGCTCGTAGAGAACGATCCCCAGCGAGTACAGGTCGCTGCGCGGATCGGGCTGACCGCCCTGGGCCTGCTCGGGGGAGAAGTACGTCGCCGTACCCATCACCGCCCCGGCCTGGGTCAGGTCGTGCTCGGCGGCGGAGTTGAGTGCCCGGGCGATGCCGAAGTCGGCGACCTTGACCCGCCCGTCGTTGGCGATCAGCACGTTCGCCGGCTTGATGTCGCGGTGGACGACGCCGTTACGGTGGGCGAAGCTGAGCGCGGCGGCGACCTCGATCCCGATCTCCGCGGCCTGCTGCGGGCTGAGACGTCCGTTGGCCTTGAGGATGTCGGCCAGCGTGCGGCCGGCGACGTACTCCATCGCCATGAAGTACGTCGGCCCCTGGCGCCCCCAGTCGTAGACGCTGACGATGTTCGGGTGGTTGAGGTTCGCTGCCGACTGTGCTTCGCGGCGGAAGCGCTCGACGAAGTTCGGGTCGGTGGCGAACTCGGGGAACAGCACCTTGATCGCCACCGGGCGGTCGAGCAGCCGGTCACGGGCGAGGAAGACGTCGGCCATCCCGCCACGCCCGATGCGCTGCTGGACCTCGTATCGGTCGTTGAAGACCGGGCGTTCACTGCTGCTCATAGAAAGCCCTTCGAGGCTACCGAGGCGCCACCTCGGTCCGGTTGCAGGCGGTCGCGGTGCACGGCGGTCACTCCGCGTAGACGCTCAGGCCGAAGTCGAGCATCTGCTTGGCGATCGGACCGGCGAGGCGGCCACCGGTACCGGCGGAGATCTCGTCGTTGACCCCCTTGAGGAACACGGCAACCGCGAGGCGCGGCGCCTCGGCGGGCGCGAAGGCCACGATCCAGGCGTGTGAGCGTTCTGGCTGCCCGTCGGGGTTGAGCTGCGCGGTGCCCGTCTTCGCCGCGGCCTGCACACCGTTGGCCAGCTGCATCGTCGAGCGTGCCGTGCCGCTCTGGACGACCCCGATCATCAACTCGGTGAGCGTCGCCGCGGTCTCCGGGAGCATCGGTGTCTTCCACACCTTCGGCGAGGTGCGCTCGAGCACCCGGCCGTCGTGGTCGTAGGTCGCGTCGACGACGTAGGGCTGCATCATCTTGCCCCCGTTGGCCACCGTCGCCGCGATCATCGCCATCTGCAGGGGGGTGATCGCGTCCTCGTTCTGACCGAAGCCGCGCATCGCCAGCAGGGGGAGGTTGTCGGTCAGCTCACTGACGGTGCCGAAGTACGAGGACGCCGGGCGGGGAAGATCGAACGGCGGGGCTTCGCCGATGCCGAACCGTTCTGCCCCGGCGACCATCTTGGACGGCCCGAGATCGACGGCCAGCCGGGCGAACGGCGTGTTGCAGCTGCGAGCGAACACCTGGGGGAACGTCCCCCCGCACAGCTCGCCGTGGTAGTTGCGGATCGGGTTGACCGTCTGCGGCGGGGTGTAGGAACGCTCGTTGGCGAACTGCGAGTCGAGCGTCACCGCACCGTCTTCGAGGGCGATCGCCGTCGTCACCACCTTGAACGTCGAACCGGGCATGTACCGCTCCTGGTACGCGTTGGCCAGCAGCGGCTTGTCCGGCTGGGCGTTGAGGAACGTGAGCCACTGCCCGGCGGACGCGGTGCGGTGGTCGGCGACGAGGTTCGGGTCGTAGCTCGGCGCGGAGTACATCGCCAGCACCGCGCCTCGACGCGGATCGAGCACGACGACGGAGCCCTCCCGTCCGGCGAGCTGATCCTTGGCCAGCTGCTGGAGATCGGAGCGCAGCGTGACGTGCACCGAGCCGCTGAGATCGGTCGGCCCGCCGAGCAGGTTGGGCAGGTTGGCGATCAAGGAGCCGAGGCCCTTGCCGACGAGCGCGTCGTTCTCCGTCTTCTCCAGCTGGGTCGCCCCGTAGGCGTAGGAGTAGTAACCGGTGATGTTGGCGAACAGGTCCCCGGTCGGGTACACCCGCTGGTAGGCGTAGCCGTCGTCGGCGGGCACCGACTCGGCGAGGATCACACCGTCGGCGGAGACGATCGGTCCGCGCGGCCGGTTGAAGTCCTTCTGCGCTTCGCGGGTGTTGCGCGGGTCGGCGTTCAGCTGTTCCTGCTTGGCGCCGACCTGGAGGATGTTCAGCTGGACGAACAGCGCCAGGAAGCACACGAGCAGCCCGGCCGCGAGGCGGCGGATCTGGGTGTTCACCGGCCGATCACCGTCGCCTCGGCGCCGGCTCGGGCCGTCGCCCGTGCCCAGCGGCGCGCCGCCCGGCGTTCACGCAGGGTGACGTCCTCGGGGAGCTCCCCGATGCGCCGCGAGCTCGAGTCGGAGATCCGCATCAACAACCCGAGGAGGATGTAGTTGGCCACCAACGACGAGCCGCCGTAGCTGACGAACGGCAACGTCACCCCGGTCAGCGGCAGGACGCGGATCACTCCGGCGATGATGATGAACGCCTGCACGCCGAGGATCGTCGTCAACCCGGTGGCGAGCAACTTCTCGAACGGGCGTTCGGCACGGATCGCCGTGCGGAAACCGGCCCCGATCATCAACACGAAGGCGATGAGCACCGCGCTCGCCCCGAACAGGCCGAGCTCCTCGCCGATCGCGGCGAAGATGAAGTCGTTCTTGACCTCGGGGATCTTCGTCGGTGTGCCCCGCCCGAGGCCCGCGCCCGATATCCCCCCGGCGGCGAAAGCGAACATCGACTGGGCGATCTGGTAGCCCTTGCCCTGGTAGCGGCTCCACGGGTCGAGCCACACCGAGACGCGATCCTGGACGTGGCCGAACATGTTGTACGCGCCGTACACCGCGCCGGCGAAGAGCAACGTGCCGAGGACGAGGAAGCTGGCCTTCTCGGTCGCCACCCAGAGCATGATCACGAACAAGGTGAAGAACAGCAGCGACGAACCGAGGTCCCGCTGGCCGATCATGACGACCACGCTCACGCTCCACGCGGCGAGGATCGGGAACAGGTGGCGTGGCTCGGGGAGGTTGAACGGCCCGACCCGCCACGTGCCCGCGGCGATCAGCTCGCGGCGTTCGGTGAGGTAGCCGGCGAAGAAGATCGCCAGGAAGATCTTGGCCAGCTCGCCCGGTTGGAAACCGAGCGGGCCGAAACGGACCCAGATCCGCGCGCCGTTGATGTTCCGCCCGACGCCGGGGACGAAGGGGAGCAAGAGCAGTCCCGCGCCGAGGAGGAAGAACGTCCACTGGTAGCGGCGCAGGTCGTTGACCCGCCGCACGGCGACGAGCACGGCGATGTACGCGCCGACGCCGACGAGCGTCCAGGTCGCCTGCAGCCCGGCGAGCCGCTTGGCGTCGATGCGCGCGATCATCACGTAGCCGATCCCGTTGAGTAGGGCGGCGAGGGGCAACAACACGGCGTCCGCGCCGCGCGCCAAGCGGCGGGTGAACAGGTGGGCGACGACGAGCAACCCGAACACGACACCGAGGAACACACCGAGGTTGGCGGGGATGTTCGCGTCGCGGCCGAGTGCGGACAGCGTGTACGCGCCGCCGGTGATCGCCACGCCCATCACGATCAGGCCGAGCTCGGTGTTCCGCCGGCCGAGGGCGACGGGGAACCCGGTGGTGCTCATCCAGGCCTCGTCACCGGGGGGTTGGGCCGGGCGGGGGCGGTCGTCGCTGCCGAGGGTGGGGGCTCGGCCGGTGAACCGGCTCCGGTCGTCGTCGGTCCGCTCGGGCTGCTCGCTGCGGTCGTCGTGGTCGCTGCCGGCTGATCGGGGGGAGGGCCGAGCGCGCCCAGGCCGAACACGTAGTCCACGGCAGCGGCGAGTGAGCTGAACTCGCTGCGGTTGTCCACTCCGTGGATCGCCGCGTTGGACAGCGAGGCGCGGGTCGTGTTCGTGCGCCGGGCGACGGTCGGGTCGAACCACAGGACCTTGTCCTTGCGGCCCTTGTAGACGACGACGGTGTCGCCCTCCCAGCCGACGAAGTAGCCGCTGCGGGCGTAGACCGCGGTCATCGACAGCCCGGCGACGAACACCGAGGCCACGGCAAAGGCGAACAACAGCGTCCGCCAGGTGAACTTCGGCGGCTTGCGGGGCGGGGGCGGATCCGGCGGTGCTGCCACGCCGGCCGCTGCGGTGTGCGTCGCGCCACGTTCGTCGCTGTCGCCCTCCCCGTCGCGCTCCGCGCCGGCCGGTGCGGTGCGGATCGCTGCCAGAGGAAGCTGTTGGGTCGTCGCCGGGGTGTCGTCGACGCGCAGCGTGTTGCGTGCCGTGTCGAGGCCGATCCCCGGGGGGTACCGCTCGGCGTCGTCCTCGGCAGCGGAACGGGGTTGATCCGGGCGGCCACCGGTGACGTCGACGACGAGCACCGTCACGTTGTCCCGGCCACCGTGACGGTTGGCCGCGGCGACGAGATCATCGGCCACGCGTTGAGGGTCGGGCACCGTACGCAGCAGTTCGCCGATCGTTGCGTCGGTGACCTCGTCGACCAGCCCGTCGGAGCAGAGCAGGAACCGGTCACCGTGCACGAGGGGGAGGACCCAGGCGTCGACGGCCACGTCGGGCTCGATCCCCAGGGCGCGGGTGACGATGTTCCGGTTTGGGTGGTGGCGGGCTTCCTCGGCGGAGATCTGCCCGCTGGCGACGAGCTCGTGGACGTAGCTGTGGTCGACGCTGATCTGGCGCAGATGACCGCCGCGCAGGCGATAGGCGCGCGAGTCGCCGACGTTGACGAGCGCGAGCCGGTCCGGTTCGCCGTCGGCTTCTGGGGCGAGCAGGCCGAGCGCAGTGAGGGTGGTGCCCATCCCGCGCCGTTCCGGGGATTCGTAGGAAGCCTGGAGGATCGCCAGGTTGGCACTGCGCACCGCGTCGATCAGCTCGTCGGGAGAGCTGATCGGGAAGGTGCCGGCGAGGAGGGCGCGCAGCGTGTCGACGGCGATCGCGCTGGCGACCTCACCGGCGAGATGTCCGCCCATCCCGTCGGCCACCGCGTAGATCGGCGGGGCGACGAGCAACGAATCCTCGTTGTCGTGGCGGACCTGCCCGGTGTGGGTGCTCGACCCGATGCGCAGCTCGTCGATCACCGTCGGGGCCTCTTGCTGCTCACTGAGCCTCGAGCACGGTCGTGCCGATCTGGACGCGGTCGCCCCTGTTCAGCAGTGCGCTGCGGGCCATCTTCTGCCCGTTGAGGTACGTGCCGTTCGTCGACCCGAGGTCCTCGACGTGGACGCCGCTGTCGTCGGTGTAGACGCGGGCGTGGAGCTGGGAGATGAAGCCGTCGTCGGTGATCGAGATCGTGCATCCCGAGGCGCGACCGATCGTCAGCTCGGCGCCGACGGCGAACGATGTGCCCCTCCGGGCGCGGGGTTCGATCACCATCAGGCGGCCCACCCGGCCGCCCCGGCCCTTCGGTGGCTTCGCCCGGGATGGGGCGGGGGCCGGAAGAGGGGCGTTGAGCGTCGGGTCGGCGAGGCCGCTGCGCTGATCGGTCATCCGGATCCGCTGGGGGCGGACCTCGCTCCACACCGCCCACAGGACGCGGGCGAAGAACAAGTAGAGCAGCGCGAGGAGGCAGATCTTGAAGATGTCGAGCAGTTGATCGGACACCGGCGGCCCTCAGCCGTCACGGCGGCGCCCGGTGGGACACCGGCGGGCGGACACGTTCACGACGCCTCGAACGTGATGTGGGTGGTGCCGAGGCTGATCACGTCGCCGTCGCGCAGCAACCGCTCTCCGTCGATGCGCACGCCGTTGAGCTTCACTCCGTTCGTCGAGCCGAGATCGGCGATGACCCACCCAGTGCCGAGGGGGCGGATCTCCGCGTGGCGACGGGAGATGTTCGTGTCGGCGAGCGTCACCGTGCACTCCGGGAGGCGGCCGATGGTGGCTACCGTGTTCGTCAACGGCACGCGCTCACCATTCGGGAGGACGAGGGAGCCGGCGCCGACGCCACCGCCCGCCTCCTTCATCGTCGAGGAGATCCCGAACCGTCCTGGCTTGAGCTTGTTGTCGACGGCGAGCTCGACGCTCACCGGGCCCATGAAGTGGTAGCCCTCCTCCCGGGCGTACTCCCGGGCGGCCTCACACAGCTCGGTGACCAGCGCCTCGTCGATGTCGGCGAAGGCGGCGTGGTCGTTGGGGGACAGCCAGAAGGAGAACTGGTTGGGGACGATCCGCCGGCCCTTGACATCGACCGAGCGATGCTCGTCCATCTCCCTGACCAGGCGCCGACCGAGCTCGATCGGG
Source organism: uncultured Ilumatobacteraceae bacterium (assembly GCA_964592165.1). GTDB lineage: Bacteria > Actinomycetota > Acidimicrobiia > Acidimicrobiales > Ilumatobacteraceae > JAWKHV01. Next base: position 13,468 of record CAZQEJ010000062.1, read on the forward strand.
CGCACGCCGGAACGGAAGGCGCGGGAGAACACGCCTTCGACCATACGCTCTACACCGTGCTCGAATGATTGCAGGCCCATTCGGAGCACGCACGCTACTGCGGCGCGGGCGCTCCCGGACCTGCGCGCTCCCCTCGCGGCCGTGTTGGGCGGCGCCACGGTGGTGGCTAGGATCGCGCCCCGTTCACTCGGGCGAGTGGCGGAATGGCAGACGCGCTGGCTTCAGGTGCCAGTGAGGGCAACCTCGTGGGGGTTCAAGTCCCCCCTCGCCCAC
>CAZQEJ010000062.1:13840-15394 GCA_964592165.1 uncultured Ilumatobacteraceae bacterium
GTTCTGATGTACTCGGCGGCCGCCGCGCAGTAGTCGGCCAACCGGGGACGATCCATCAATGCAAGTGCATCGCACAACGGAAGTCCGCTCGAACTCCCCTCCTTCTTGGCGCTCATAGCCGAAGCAGCTTGGCGCGGTCGTGCGCCGCGAGGCGCTTCCACGCCATCTCGAAGTACTCCTCGTGCAGTTCGACACCGATCGAGTCGCGGCCCCACATGGCAGCTGCAAGGTTCGTGGTTCCGGTCCCCATGAACGGGTCGAGCACGGTGTCGCCGACGAACGAGAACATCCGGATCAGTCGTTCTGCGAGCTGGACCGGGTAGGGAGCAGGGTGGTGGCGCGTTGATGCGCCGGTCACCCCACTCCACACTTGCTGGAACCATTCGCGATGTCGCTGCTCGGGAATCACGGACAGAGCTCTGGCTGCGGGGGTGGGCTTGCGATAGCCACCGGGCTTGCGCTGGAAGAGGATGTACTCGATGTCGTTCTTGATGACCCCGCCCGGCTCGTAGGGCTTGCCGAGGAAGCTTGATCCGTTGTCGACCTCGAGCCGAGCGTTCGCGATCTTGTGCCAGATGATCGGGGCGAGGTTGTCGAACCCCAGCTGACGGCAGCGCTCCTGGATGCTCGCGTGGAGTGGGAAGACCACGTGGCGGCCGTACTGCCGGCGGGACAGGCAGACGTCGCCCACGACCACGATGAGTCGACCGCCCGGGACGAGCACTCTGAGGCAGTGAGCCCACACGCGATCGAGCTCGTCGAGGAAATCTTCGTAGTCGGCGACTGCGCCGAGTTGCGCCTCGTGAGGGAGGTACGCCTTGAGGGTCCAGTACGGCGGGCTCGTCACGACGAGGTGGACCGACTCGTCCTCCACGAAGTCCAATGACCGACTATCTCCGACGTGAACGCGATGCTCGGTCGGCACTGTCGCGATGGCTGCTTCGAGCTTGGCGATCAGGTCGGAGTCCTTGGCGATGGCGGGGATCGCCCGCTGCTCGTTCTGCGCGAGCAGCGTCCGCGCAGTCTCAGGCACGTACTTCTCGAGCTCGTCGAACAGCGACGGATTCAGGATGCTGCGCACCTCCGAATCCGTACCAGGGGGGTGTGCCATCCCGATCGTGCCCGTCATCGCCGAGGATCGATCGAGCCGCGACCGGCACCCCGCTCCGCCTCGGCATACGCACGTGCAAGGTCGAGTGCCTTCTCCGCGACATCAACGTCCTCCGTGAGGATCCGGACGAGGGCGCGCAGCACCTTGGTCTGATGGACCCGGTTGTGGTGGGTGAAGTCACGGAAGTCGTCGAAGAGGTCTTCGTCGAGATCGGTCGTTACGCGCACCAGGCGGCGGGGCGCAGCAGCGGTGGGCACGCCGAGGAACGTAGCTCAGTAGCTCAGTAGGGTCGCGGATGGTTGGTTCCCTGTCGTCGCAACAGTTTCGCCCGCCCGAACTCGGCTGGCTATCGCTGCTGTTACGGACCACGCTGGCGGTGTCGCCGACGGGGAGGCACACACGATGCGAGTTCTGATCAGTGGGGCGAGTGGGTTGATCGGGAG
>CAZQEJ010000062.1:15494-16872 GCA_964592165.1 uncultured Ilumatobacteraceae bacterium
GCGATCGGGTGGTACGGAGACCGGGGGGACGAGGTCCTCGACGAGTCCTCGGCAGGTGGGGACGACTTCCTTGCCCGGTTGTGTGCCGAGTGGGAGCAGGCGACGGGACCGGCGGTGCGTGCCGGGGTGCGCGTTGTGCTCGCTCGGACGGGCGTCGTGTTGTCGACCCACGGTGGAGCCCTCGCCAAACAGCTCCCCTTGTTCCGCTTCGGGCTGGGTGGTCGGATCGGGTCGGGTCGTCAGTGGCAGAGCTGGATCTCGATCGATGACGAGATGAGTGCGATCGAGCACCTGTTCGGCGCGGACGTCGAAGGCCCGGTCAACCTCGTCGCTCCGGAGCCCGTCCGCAACGCCGAGTTCACTGCGGTGCTCGGCGAGGTTCTCCACCGACCCGCGTTCTTGCACGTGCCGCGGTTCGCCCCTGCGTTGCGGTTCGGCCGGGAGATGATCGACACCGTGCTCCTTGCCAGCCAACGTGTGAAGCCCGCGGTCTTGGACCGCGCCGGTTACTCCTTCCATCACCCCGATCTGCGCACCGCTCTCCACGCTCTCCTCGGGACAGCTACGGGCTGAGGGGCCGACGACCGGGCAGCGAGAGCACCTGCGAATCCGAAGAATTGATCCAACACCTCGACAGCTTGCAGACCGCGCCCGAGATGGGCTTCGCGATCGAGCGGTGACCGCCCGCTGCCGTCAGGCGGGCAGGAGGTTGGCGTGACGCAACTCGTCGATGATCTGGTCGGGCACGCCGAGAACTTCGAGATGGACGATGCTGCGTCCCGAGTTTCCCGCAACGATGTCGACAACGCGAGCGAGGAACGGATCTTCGCCGTCACCAGCCACGATCACGCCACCGACGCCGATCCTGGTCGGATCGTCGGCCTCGTCGAGAAACGTCCACACGTAGCCGGTGGCGTCGATCTGATGCACGTCGGCTGGCAATGTGACTCGGGCCGTCATCGAGGTGTCCTCATGTAGTACGGGTTCGGTTGCTCGGGTCCGAGAATCTCGATCAGCGTCCGAACGTGAGCCTCATCGTACTCGGGCGGCACGATGCTCACGTGAGGCGCGGCGAAGGTCGCGAGCACCGAAAAGCCGCTATCGACGAGGTTCGCGACAGGCGCGGCGGCGTAGGCCCGCCTCGTGTGTAGGCGCGGGCCGGCGAGCACGTCGTCGGTGCTCCGGTCAGGCCCGGTGACCTCTGCTGAGACAGCAGCAACGGGCCGGCCCTGCCAACTGAACTCGACGAGGGTACGCGCCGCCGCCGCCAGCAGACCCTCGACGGACAGGGGCCGCCCGCGAATGACGAGTACCCAGTCGCGAGGATCGTCGGGCCGCAGATGAGACTCGATCGGCGTGAGCACTCCCCGAGTCTGTC
>CAZQEJ010000063.1:0-4602 GCA_964592165.1 uncultured Ilumatobacteraceae bacterium
GATCCACCGCCTGTCCCGGGCGGTGGAAGAGATCCTCTAACCGGCGATGGAGGACTTCCAGCTCGACATCGTCGTCGGCAAGGGTCCTGCCGCGTCGTCGATCCGGCTCACCCTGCCTCGCTTCACCCTCGTTGGAGCGACGACGCGGACCGGGATGATCACCGGCCCACTGCGCGACCGCTTCGGCCTCGTCGCCCGGCTCGACTACTACGACGACGACGAACTGGAATCGATCGTCCGCCGTGCCTCGGGGATCCTCGACGTGCACATCGACGAGGAGGGGGCGTGGGAGATCGCCCGCCGCTCGCGGGGGACGCCGCGCATCGCCAACCGCCTCCTGCGCCGGGTGCGCGACTACGCCGAGGTGCGCGGCGACGGCACGATCGATGTCGCCACCGCCCGTGCCGGGCTGTCCGTGTTCGGCGTCGATGCGCGCGGCCTGGACAAGGTCGACCGGGCGATCCTCGGTGCGATCTGCCAGCAGTTCGGCGGTGGGCCCGTCGGTCTGTCGACGGTGGCGATCTCGATCGGCGAACAGCCAGAGACCGTCGAGGACGTCTACGAGCCGTTCCTCATCCAACAAGGCCTGCTCGCTCGCACCCCCCGCGGCCGGGTGGCGATGCCCGCGGCATGGGCACATCTCGGCTTGGCGATGCCCGGCGCGGCGACCCCCGACGCTCCGCCGGCACTGTTTACCGAGTGAGATCCGGCGCGGATCGAGGGACTGCCCGCGGCGTGTCGCACGCAGGGTTCAACCACGCACCGGGAGCTCCCGGCCGAGGAAGGCCATCGTCTTCGCCCACGCTGCGTTGGCCGCCGTCTCGTTCCAGAACATCTCCGAGGTGTGGTTGTCGAAGGCGTGCCCGGCGAGCTCGACGTTGATCGTGAAGTTCGGTCTCCCTGCGATCCGTGTGCTCAGCGCCTCGACCCCTTCGGCGGGGATGTACGGGTCGTCGGCTCCGAAATGGAACAAGGTGGGGCAGGTGACGTTGTCGACGAGGTCGAGCATTCCCGGTACGCCCGAGCCGTAGTAGCTGACACACGCCGCGGGTGCGGCGCGCGAGGCGGTCGCCCAGGCGAGCGTGCCGCCGAGGCAGAAGCCGACCACGCCCGGGCGCCCGGTCACCTCACCGAGACCGGCAAGGTGCGTGATCGCTGCGGCGCAGTCGGCGATCGCCGCGTAGACGTCGAGTTGCTGGGCCTGGGCCATCGACGCTTCCATCCCCGCCTGGTCGTTGGCCGGGGCCCAGTTCGGGGCGAAGCGCCAGTACAGATCCGGGGCACCGACGACGTACCCAGCCTCGGCGAGGCGGGCACCGACGGCGCGGATGTACTCCCCGACGCCGAAGATCTCCTGGATCAGGAGGATCGCCGGAGCCGGGGTCGACGATGGCAGCCACATCGTCAGATCGAAGCTGCCGTCGCCGGCGGCGACGCGGTCGGTACGACGGGGATCGCTTGTCATCCGGGCATCATCGCGCTCTGCCGACCCGCACACCTTCACGCCGCCCGCGAGTTCCCGGACGTGCTCGGCCGTGCTCGGATTCCTGGACGGGCCGTAGCCTCGGCGCCCGTGCGCACGGACGACTTCGACTACGAGCTACCCGTGGAGCGCATCGCCCAACAGCCGATCGAGCCCCGCGACGGGGCCCGGCTGCTCGTCGACGAAGGACCTGGCCGGCCCCCGAGCGACCGGTACGTGCGTGACCTCCCCGGGCTGCTGCGCCCCGGGGACCTGCTCGTCGTCAACGACACCCGGGTCCTGCCCGCCCGCCTCCGGCTGAGCCGGACCAGTGGGGGAGCGGTCGAGTTGCTCCTGCTCGAATCGCTCGGCGACGACCGCTGGGAGGCGCTCGCCCGCCCGGCGCGCAAGCTGCGGCGGGGCGAGACCCTCCACGGGCCGGCAGGGGAGCCGGTGCTCGAAGTCCTCGGACGCAGTGAGGCTGGCGACACGATCGAGGTCCGGCTCGCCGACCCGGGCGCCGTGCAGCGGATCGGGACGATGCCATTGCCTCCGTACATCACAGCTCCACTCACCGACGCAGAGCGGTACCAGACCGTGTACGCACGGCACCCTGGGTCCGCCGCCGCGCCGACCGCGGGATTGCACCTCACCGACACCCTGCTCGCTGCGCTCGGCGAGCAGGGTGTGGGACTGGCCCGGGTCGAACTGTTCGTCGGGCTGGACACGTTCAAACCGATCGCCACGGATGATCCGCGAGACCACCGGATCCACTCCGAGCGCTACCGCGTCCCCCCAGAGACGCTCGCCGCGTGCCACGCCGCCGAGCGAATCGTCGCCGTGGGCACGACGGCGGCACGGGCCCTCGAGACTGTGGCGGCGACCGGTGAGCTCGAGGGCCGCACCCGGCTGTTCATCCACCGCCCCTACGCCTGGCAACTGGTCGACGTGCTGCTCACCAACTTCCATCTGCCGCGCACGACGCTGCTCGTGATGGTCGACGCGTTCGTCGGAGAGCGCTGGCGTGATCTGTATGCCGCGGCGCTCACCCGTGGGTACCGGTTCTTGTCCTTCGGCGACGCAATGCTCCTCCAACGGAGCGCACCATGACCCATCCTGTCCGTTTCGAGGTCCTCGCCACCGACGGGCTGGCCCGCACGGGCGCTGCCCACACCGCGCGTGGCAGCTACCGCACACCGTGCTTCATGCCCGTGGGCACCCGCGGCGCGATCAAGTACCTGTCCGCCGCGGACTACGAGGCGCTCGGCGCCGAGATCGTCCTCGGCAACACCTACCACCTGATGCTCCGCCCGGGTGCGGCGACCGTCGCCCGCTTCGGTGGCCTCGGCCGGTTCGCCGGCTGGGAGGGCCTGACGCTCACCGACTCCGGCGGCTTCCAGGTCTTCTCCCTCGAACCGAAGGTCGACGACGACGGGGTGACGTTCCGCTCGGTGTACGACGGCTCCACCCATCGCTTCACCCCCGAGTCGGCCGTCGCCACCCAGGAACTGCTCGGGGCCGACATCCAGATGGTCCTCGACGTCTGTCCGCCGCTGCCCTCGCCAGAGGGCGTCGTGCGCCTCGCCGTCGAGCGCACCGCAGCGTGGGCCGAACGCGCCCGGCGCAGCCATCGGCGCGACGACCAGGCGCTGTTCGGCATCGTCCAGGGCGGCAGCGACCCGACGCTGCGCGTCGAGTCGGCCCGCCGGACCGTCGCCATCGAGTTCGACGGGTACGGGATCGGCGGCCTGTCGGTCGGGGAGACCCGCCCGGAGATGGTCGACGCGCTCGGACCGACGACCACCGAACTGCCCGCCGACCGGCCTCGCTACCTGATGGGTGTCGGTGATCCGGCGTCGATCGTCGAGGCCGTCGCCCTCGGCGTCGACCAGTTCGACTGCGTGATGCAGACGCGCATCGGGCGCCACGGCACCGCCTTGACCGCGCAGGGCAAGCTGCACGTCAAGGCGGCGCGCTACGCCGCCGACGAGAGCCCGCTCGACCCGGACTGTGCCTGCGCGGTGTGCGCCCGGCACACCCGGGGCTATCTCCGCCACCTGTTCCAGGTCGGTGAGCCGACTGCCAGCCGACTCGTCTCGCTGCACAACATCGCCTGGACGTTCGCCTTGCTCGAGCGGATCCGGAGCGCGATCGCCCGCAGGACCTTCTCCGCGCTGCGGGCCGAGATCCTCGCCGTGTGGGGTTGAGGGGGTTGAGGGCGTTCAGCGCGATGAACGGCCGCGGTGGAGGCCGAGTCGCTATCCTCGTTCGACGGTCCACCCACCCGTCGATCGGTCCCTGATGCTCGCTGCCGCCGTCCTTGCCGCCTCGAACTCGAAGAGCTCGGGCAATCCGCTGTTCACCTTGCTGTTCTTCGGTCTGATCGGTGGGGCGATGTACTTCGTCCTCATCCGCCCCCAGCGGCGCCGGGCCCGCGAGGCACAACAACTCCTCGCCGCCCTCACCGAGGGCGACGAAGTGATCACGACAGGGGGGATCTACGGCTTCGTCAACGCGATCGACGGCGATACGGTCTGGCTCGACGTCGCCGACAACGTCGAGGTCCGCATCCACCGCTCGGCGATCGCACGCAAGATCGACGTGACCAAGGAGCCGGCCGGCGGTGAGCCGGCCGAGCCGGAGGAGGCCGCACCCGATGCGGAGGCCGGCGACGCCGGCGACGAGCACTGATCGATGCATCGTCGAAAGCTCGTCGTCTCCCTCGTCGGGATCCTCGTCGTCACCTTCGCTGCCCTCGCCGCGACGCTCGTCGTCGGTGACCGGCCGCAACTCGGCCTCGACCTCCAAGGTGGGGCGTCGGTCACCCTCCGCCCGGTGTGCAAGGTCGACTCCGACGCCCTCGACGTGATCCCCGGGATCTACCGCTCACGCATCGACAGCCTCGGCGTGGCCGAGCCGGAGATCCTCCGCCAGGGCGACACCGTGATCGTCAACCTTCCCGGCGTGAAGGACAAGCAGCGGGCGATCGACCTGATCGGGGTGACCGGCAAGGTCATCTTCCGTCCCGTCGCCGCCGTACAACCGCTCGCCGAACCGATCGATCGATCGAAGATCCCGACCGGCAGCGAAGCGCCGACGACCACGGCGGAGCACCCCTCGGCCACGGATACGAGCCCCCC
>CAZQEJ010000063.1:4702-14958 GCA_964592165.1 uncultured Ilumatobacteraceae bacterium
GGGGAGCACGACGACCACCGACAGCGGGGAGACCGCACCCCCCAGCAGTGAGCCGCCGACGTCGCAGGCGCCGGTCGACCCGGCCGAGTTGATCACGCCGGCGACCGGCGACGACCCCAACGCGATCGTCGTCCTGCCATCCAAGGACGGCAGGTCGATCTACCAACTGTGCCAGGCGTTCGCCCTCGGCGAGGCGGCGATCGAGACGGCCACCGCGCAGCTCAACGGCAGCCAGTGGGAGGTCGCGGTGACCTTGCGGGGCGGAGCGGCCGGGATCGACGCCTGGAACAACATGACCGCGTACTGCTACCAGTCCGCGCAGGGTTCGCCGACCGCGCAGTGCCCGACGGGTCAGATGGCGATCGTCCTCGACCACCAGGTGCTCTCGGCGCCGGTCCCCCAGCAATCGTTCTTCCAGCAGCGGACGATCTCGATCACCGGCAACTTCTCCCAGGCCGAGGCGAACGACCTGGCCCGGGTCCTGCGCTACGGGTCGACCCCGATCGAGATGAAGGCGGAGACGGCGCAGACGGTGTCGGCCACGCTGGGCAAGGACTCCCTGCGCGCCGCGATCATCTCCGGCCTCGTCGGCATTGCTCTCGTCGTGTTGCTGATGGTCCTCTACTACCGCTCGCTCGCGCTGATCGTGATCGGCGGGCTGGTTCTCTCCGCGGCGATGCTCTGGGCGGTGATCTCCGTGCTGTCACGTACGAGCGGTCTCGCGCTGACCCTCGCCGGCGTCACCGGGATCATCGTCTCGATCGGGATCACCGTCGACTCGTTCGTCGTTTTCTTCGAGCGATTGAAAGACGAGGTGCGCGCCGGGCGGTCGCTGCGCGCCTCCGCTCAGCGAGGGTGGAAGAGCGCGTGGCGGACGACGCTCGCCGCGGATCTCGTGTCCCTGATCGGCGCCCTGGTGTTGTGGTACCTGTCGGTCGGCAGCGTGCGTGGCTTTGCCTTCTTCCTCGGCGTGTCGACGCTGTGCGACCTGATCGTGATGTACTACTTCACCCGCCCAGCCGTGCTCCTCCTCGCCCAGACCCACCGCTTCGGGACGGGCAACGTACTCGGGATGGGTCCCGCGACACCTCACGGAGGTGCTCGATGACCGAGGTCGTGACACCGCAGCGCAGCGTCTGGTACCGGCTGTACCACGGGGAGACGACGTTCGACTTCGTCGGCCGGCGGAGCATCCCGTTTGCCATCTCCGGGATCCTGATCGTCGTCACCGTCGTCTCCCTCCTCGTCCAGGGCCTCAACCTGGGGATCGACTTCGTCGGTGGCGTCTCGTGGGAGTTCGACGCCCACGGGTTGACCGCCGACCAGGCGCGCACGATCGTCGGGGGGAACGGGATCGCCGCCGATGACGTCAAGGTCCAGGAGCTGTCCGGCTCGGAGGGAACCCGGTTGCGCATCCAGTCCGGGGCGCAGACAGCAGCGGTGGAGGCGGCGGTCAAGGACGCGCTGTCTCAGGCAGCGAACGGCGCCGAGGTCAGCGTGAACACGGTCAGCCCGACCTGGGGAGCGCAGGTGACGCGCAAGGCGATCACCGCCTTGATCGTCTTTTTCGTGCTCATCGCCGTGTACATCTCCTGGCGGTTCGAGTGGAAGATGGCGCTCGCCGCACTCGCCGCGGTACCGCACGACATGCTCTTGTCCGTCGGGATCTACTCGCTCTTCGGGTTCGAGGTCACCCCCGCGACCGTGATCGCCTTCCTCACGATTCTCGGCTTCTCCCTGTACGACACGATCGTCGTGTTCGACAAGGTGCTCGACAACACCAAGAAGCTGGGCACTCGGGTGCCCTACGCGGACATCGTCAACCTGTCGATGAACCAGACGATCATGCGTTCGATGAACACCACGATTGCCGCTGTCCTGCCGGTGCTGTCGATCCTTCTGATCGGCGCCTGGGGCCTCGGCGCGGTCGCTCTCGAAGAGTTCGCTCTCGCCCTCCTCGTCGGGCTGATCCTCGGGTCGTACTCGTCGTTGTTCGTCGCCACTCCTGTGCTGGAGATGCTCAAGGGACGGGAGAAGGGATACCGCGACGTGCTTGCCAAACGGGCCCGGGCGGCGGAACTCGACGCACTGCGGACCTCCCTCGACGAACACGGCGCCCCGGCCCGGCGGCGCGCCGCCGTCGCTGCGTCGGGGGCTGACGGGGGACCGCCGTCGGCGACCCAGAACAGCGCGGTCCGCCCCCCCGAGGTACTGCTCACCCACCCGCCCCGGCCGCGCAAGAAGCGGCGCCGCTGACCCTCCCAAACGCCTCCGGAAGACCACAGGACCTGGCCGTTATCCTGGGGTCATGCCGACCGACGCGGGGGCCCGCAGCGAACTGATCCGAGAGATCGCCGACTACCCATCGGTTGGGGTCACGTTCCGTGACATCACCCCGCTGCTCGGCGATGCGGCCGGCTTCCACCGCGCCGTCGACGACCTCGTCGAACGCTTCGCCGACGTCGAGGTGACCCGGGTCATCGGGGTCGAAGCGCGAGGATTCATCATCGCCGCGCCGGTCGCCTACAAGCTCGGCGCCGGCTTCGTCCCGGTCCGCAAGGCCGGCAAGCTCCCCTGGGCCGTGGCCCGCGAGGAGTACGCCGTCGAATACGGTCTGGACAAGTTGGAGATCCACCGCGATGCGCTGCACCCCGGGGAGCAGGTGCTGATCATCGACGACGTGCTCGCCACGGGGGGGACGGCAGCAGCGACGGCACGACTCGTCGACGCCCTCGGGGGAGACGTGGTCGGACTGGGCTTCGTCATCGAACTGGTCGAGCTCGTCGGGCGATCACAGCTCACCGGACGGCGGGTCGAGAGCCTGCTCGTCTACTGAGATGGCCACCGTCGACCGGGTCCTTCCCTGGCGACGGCACAACCCCGCGCCCTACGACGCGCTCAGCGGGGTCGTCAGCGCGTACCGGGCTCGCCATCCGAAGGCACCCCTCGGGGTGATCACCCGCGCCTACGAGACCGCGGGCGACGCGCACCGCAACCAATACCGCTCGAGCGGTGAGGCGTACATCAATCATCCGCTGGCCGTGGCGCGGATCGTCGCCGACATGGGCCTGGACGAGGTGTCCGTGGCCGCCGCCCTGTTGCACGACGCGGTCGAGGACTCCGAGCTCACGGTCAAAGAGGTCGAGGCCGCGTTCGGCAAGGAGATCGCCGCGATCGTCGACGGTGTGACGAAGCTGGAGAAGATCCACTTCGATTCCAAGGAGGCTCAGCAGGCGGCGACGATGCGCAAGATGCTCGTCGCCATGGCTCGCGACATCCGTGTGCTGATGATCAAGCTCGCCGATCGCCTGCACAACATGCGCACCATCGCCGGGATGCGTCCGGACAAGCAGCGGCGGATCGCCCAGGAGACCCTCGACATCTACGCTCCGCTGGCCCACCGGTTGGGGATGCAGGAGCTCAAGCAGCAGCTCGAGGATCTCGCCTTCGCCGCGATCTTCGCCAAACGCTTCGCCGAGCTCGACTACCTCGTGTCCAACCGCACCCCCGAGCGCGAGGTGTACCTCGCGCGCACCCTCAGCGAGGTGCGCCGGCGCTTGTCCGAGATGCGCATTGGTGCCGAGGTCACCGGCCGCGGCAAGCACCTGTGGAGCATCTACGAGAAGATGGTCACCAAGGGCCGCGACTTCGACGACATCTTCGATCTCGTCGCGATCCGTGTCGTCGTCGACTCTGTCAAGGACTGCTACGCGGCATTGGGCTGCATCCACGGTCAATGGGCTCCCGTCGTCGGGCGCTTCAAGGACTACGTGGCGATGCCCAAGTTCAACCTCTACCAGTCCCTGCACACCACGGTGATCGGACCGGAGGGAAAGACGATCGAGGTCCAGATCCGCACCCGGGAGATGCACCACCGGGCCGAATGGGGGGTCGCCGCACACTGGGCCTACAAGGACGGAACGAGCAGCGACGACATCGACTGGCTGAACCGGATCATCGACTGGACACAGGACACCGCCGATCCGGCGCAGTTCATGGAGGGGCTCAAGTCCGACCTCGAGCTCGACGAGATCTTCGTCTTCACCCCCAAGGGAAAGGTGATCGCCCTGCCGCGGGGGGCCACCCCGATCGACTTCGCCTACGCGGTGCACACCGAGGTCGGACACTCGTGCATCGGATCCAAGATCAACGGCGAGTTGCGCCCCCTCAGCTCCGCGCTGCGCTCCGGCGACACGGTGGAGATCTTCACCTCGAAGGTCGACACGGCCGCACCCTCGCGGGACTGGCTCGGCTTCGCCGCCTCCCAGCGGGCGAAGTCGAAGATCCGTCAGTGGTTCGCCCGGGAGCGTCGCGACGTGATGCTCGAAGCAGGCCGGGAAGAGCTCCTCAACGCGCTCAAGCGGGAAGGCCTGCCGGGGGAGATCCCCACCGATCTGCTGGCCCGCGAGGCGGAAGCGGCGCGCTACGTCGACGTCGAGTCCTACCTCGTGGCGATCGGCGAGCGCCACGTGTCCGCTCAGGGAGTGGCCCAACGTGCGGCACGGGAGTTGCGTGAGGATGCCGACGAGCCGGACGTCACCGCGTCGATCGTGCGCGACCCGACGCGCAAGCGCACCGGCGACATCGGGGTCACGGTCGAGGGGCTGGACGACGTCCTCGTCCGCTTGTCCAAGTGCTGCATGCCCGTTCCCGGCGACGAGATCCTCGGGTTCATCACCCGTGGCCGGGGGGTCAGCGTGCACCGCGCCGACTGCACGAACGCCGCGCAACTGGCCGCGACCGGGAGCGCGCCGATGGTCGAGGTCGAATGGTCCGGCGATCACTCCGGTTCGGTGTTCCGTGCCGCGGTGGAGGTGGCCGCGCTCGACCGCAGCCGCCTGCTGCGCGACGTGGCTAACGCGATCGCCGACCACCACGTGAACATCGTTGCCTGTTCGACGCACACGGGCAACGACCGCGTCGCCAAGATGCGCTTCGAGTTCGAGCTCGCCGATCCGAGCCACCTCGACTCGGTGCTGCGCACGATCCAGCGAATCGACAACGTCTACGACGCCTACCGCCTCGTTCCCGGCAAGGCGGGCTGAGAGGCTGCGACCTCAGCGCAGCACGTGCGTGGCCGGGGGGAGCACGTCGCGGGCCAGGGCGGTCGCCAGAGGAACAAGGCTGACGATGCCGACCAGAGCGACGAGGCCCAGCCACAGCGCAATGCGCACGGCGATCGCGGGACGCGTCGGGCGTCCGGCCCAACGGATCGTGGAGAGCCGGAAGCGGAGGGCGTCGCGCGCCGCCCACCGTCCGGCGAGCGACATGGGGACGCCGACACCGACCAGCGGAGCGACCGGGAGCATCCCCGCCGCCCAGGCGAGCCCGACGGCGAGTTGCCCGAAACTGACCACCCCGAGGGCGAGCTGGCCGGCGCTGAACACGCCACGGGCGACCTGCCCGATGGCGATCACCCCGAGAGCGCCCTGTCCGACGGCGACCACCCCGGTCGCCAGCTGGCCGAAGGCGAAGACCCCGACCGCGTCCTGTCCGACCGCCACCCACCGCACCGGCGAAGCGTACGTGGGCTCGCCCCCGGCCGCGGCGCGGCGCGCGGCGATAGCTTGACGAGCCGTGCCCGAGTTCCTCACCAGCCCCGGGACGCGCGACCTCCTCCCGCCGGCGTCCACTCGTTCCCGGCGGCTGGTCGAGGTCTTCGCCCAGGTCGTCAGCCCCGCCGGGTATGGCGAGATCGTCCCCCCGATGTTCGAGGATCTCGGCGTCTTCCAACGCCTGGGGGAGGCGACCGACGTCGTCACCAAGGAGATGTACGACTTCGTCGACAAGGGCGGCCGGCACCTCGCCTTGCGCCCGGAGCAGACCGCGAGCGTCGTGCGCGCCTACGTGCAGCATCGCCCGCCGACGCCGTGGAAGGTGTGGTACGCGGGGCCGAACTTCCGGTACGAGAAGCCGCAGGCCGGGCGGTACCGCCAGTTCGACCAGGTCGGCGTCGAGGTCCTCGGCCCCGACGACCCGTACCTCGACGCCGAGGTCATCGGCCTCGCCTCCCGCTTCTACGACGCGCTCGGGCTGCGCCAGGTACGGCTGCTGGTGAACAGCCTCGGCCTGCCCGGTGAACGGGCTGCCTACGTCGACGCGCTGCGCGCCTACTTCGCCGCGCGCCTCGGCGAGCTCTCGCCCGAGAGCCGCCAGACACTGGAGCGCAACCCGCTGCGCGTCCTTGACTCCAAGCGGGAGCAGGATGCGCCGCTGATCGCCGGCGCGCCTCGGATCGGCGAGTTCTACTCGGCCGAGTCACGCGCCCACTTCGCCGCGGTCTGCTCCGGCCTCGGCGCGCTCGGCATCGAGCACACCGTCGAGCCGTTGCTCGTGCGCGGCCTGGACTACTACCGGCGCACGACGTTCGAGTTCGCCGCCGATGCCCTCGCCGCGGCCCAGAACGCGGTCGGTGGGGGCGGCCGCTACGACGGCCTCGCCGAAGACCTCGGCGGTCCACCCACTCCCGGGATCGGCTTCGCCCTCGGCATCGACCGCACGTTGCTCGCCTGCGACGCGGAGGGCGTCTTCGCCGCGCCCGGCGCAGCGCCCGACGTGTTCATCGTCGACACGACCGGCGGATACGCCGCGCTGGTGGTGATGAACGAATTGCTCTCGGCCGGGCTGCGCGTCGAGCGGGCCTACGAGAACCGGAGCATGAAGAGCCAGATGAAGGCCGCCGACCGTTCCGGAGCGACCGTCGCGGTGATCGTCGGCTCCGACGAAGCCGCGGCCGGTACGGTCACCGTCCGCCCCCTCGCCGGCCGTGCCGGAGAGGACCGCACCCAGCTCACCGTGCCCCGCGGCGAGCTGCTCAGCACCCTCGGAGAGTCGATCCGCCGATGATCATGCGATCCCACTACTGCGGCGCGCTGCGCACCGAGCACATCGGCCAGACCGTCAACCTGTGCGGCTGGGTCGCCCGCCGGCGCGAGCACGGCGAACACCTCGCCTTCGTCGACCTGCGCGACCACACCGGCGTGATCCAATGCGTCGTCGACAACGCCGTCGACGTGCGCAGCGAGTACGTCGTGCGGATCACCGGCGTGGTCAGGGCGCGTCCGGAGGGGACGGTCAACACCAACCTGGCGACCGGGGAGGTGGAGATCGGGGAGTGCGCCGTGGAGGTGCTGAACACCGCCGAGCCGCCGCCGTTCCCGATCGACGCCCGCGCCGACGATGTCGCCGAGACGACCCGCCTGCAGTACCGCTACCTGGACATCCGCCGGGAGCGGATGCAGCGCAACCTGCGGATCCGGGCAATGGTCAACTCGGCGATCCGCCGGGCGATGGAGGAGCAGGGCTTCGTCGAGGTGGAGACACCGATGCTCGTCCCCTCCACCCCCGAAGGGGCGCGCGAGTTTCTCGTCCCCGCCCGCCAGGCCCCCGGGTCGTTCTACGCGTTGCCGCAGTCCCCGCAGCTGTTCAAGCAGTTGCTGATGGTCGCCGGCATCGATCGCTACTACCAGATCGCCCGCTGCTTGCGCGACGAGGACCTGCGCGCCGACCGCCAGTACGAGTTCATGCAACTCGACGCAGAGATGAGCTTCGCCACCCAGGACGACGTGCTCGGCGCGATCTCCGCCGCGGTGACGGCTGCCGCCGAGGCGGTGACCGGCGAGCGCCCGCCGACGATCGAGCAGATGACCTGGCGGGAGGCGATGGACCGCTTCGGTAGCGACAAGCCCGACCTGCGCTTCGGGATCGAGCTCGTCGAGCTGACCGCGATCTTCGCGGGGACCGGGTTCAAGGCGTTCGCCGGCGCGTCGGCGATCAAGGGGATCCGCCTTCCCGGTCGAGCCGAGGAGTTCGGACGGAACAAGCTCGACGGGCTCACCGACCGGGCCAAGCAGGCGGGAGCCAAGGGCCTCGTCTGGCTGAAGGCCGGCTCCGACGGTTCGCTCGACTCCCCGGTGGCCAAGTTCCTGTCCGCCGCGGAGGCCGGGGCGCTGCGCGCCGCGCTCGGCGCCGAGCCTGGTGACTTGCTGCTGATCGTCGCCGACGAGTGGTCGACGACGTGCGAGGTGCTCGGCATGCTGCGCAACGAGCTCGGCCGTCCTCCCGTGCATGAGGGCCCGTACCGCTACTTGTGGGTCACCGAGTTCCCCTTGTTCGTCGGCACCGATCCGCACAGCGGTCGGCCGCGGCCCGGGCATCATCCCTTCTGCCATCCCCACCCCGACGACCTCTCCCTCCTGGAGAGCGAGCCGCTGCGCGTCCGTGCCCTCGCCTACGACCTGGTGCTCAACGGCTGGGAGCTCGGATCGGGCTCGATCCGGATCCACGAGCCCGATCTCCAGCGACGCGTGTTCAACGAGTTGGGGATCTCCGACGAGGACGCCGAGCGCCGCTTCGGGTTCTTCCTCAACCCGTTCCGCTACGGCGCGCCACCGCACGGCGGTTTCGCCTTCGGCATCGACCGGCTGACCGCGATCCTCGCCGGGGAGGAAAACATCCGCGAGGTGATCGCCTTCCCCAAGACGCAGTCCGGAGCCGATCCGATGACCAACGCGCCGACCCCCGTCGACCCGGCTCAGCTCCGTGACCTGGGGATTCGCACCCTGCCCCCGAGTACCTGATTCTCCCTGGCTGGCGTGGAATAAGCCGTGTGGCCCGTGGTGTTGACCACGCTGCCATGAACGATGCAATCGGTTGGTACCTGAACGAGATCGGCAAGGTGGACCTGCTCACCGCCGAAGAGGAACGGACCCTCTCGAAGGTGATCGAGGAGGGGAACGAGGCCGCGGCCCGGATCGCGGACGGGGAGCGGGGCGTCGCCCTGCGGCGCAAGGTCAGCGCCGGCCGGGCCGCCAAGGAGCGGTTCATCAAGGCGAACCTCCGCCTCGTGGTGTCCATCGCCCGCCGCTACCCACTGCCGCAGGGGATGGACCTCAGCGACCTGATCCAGGAAGGGAACCTCGGCCTCGAGCACGCCGTCGACAAGTTCGACTGGCGCCGCGGCTTCAAGTTCTCGACGTACGCCACGTTCTGGATCCGCCAAGCGATCGGCCGGGCACTCGACCAGAAGGGGAGCCTGATCCGGATCCCCGGTGATCGGTCCGCCCATCTGCGCTCGATGCTCCGCCAGGTCGGCGGCGATTCGGAGATGCTTGACCCGGCGAACGCCGACCTTCACCGCTTGACTGCGACGGTGTCCCTGGACAAGGCCGTCGGCGACGACGGGGACGCTTCCCTCGGCGACCTCGTCGCCAGCGACCAGCCCTCCCCGGAGTCGATGGTCATCGCCGCGGTGGATCGCGAGCTGCTCGACAACCTCCTCGCCAACCTCGACGCGCGTAGCCGCTTCGCCGTGGAGTCGCGCTTCGGCTTGATCGATGGGGACAAGCACAGCTTCCGCGAGATCGGCGAACGACTCGGGGTCACCGCAGAGGCGGCCCGCCGCCTGACCAGCCGGGCATTGGAGACGTTGCGCGGCGGCGCGGAGACGCTCGTCGCCTGATCACCTTGTCGGCCCCCGCCATCCTGGGCTCCCCCCGGCCCGGTGGTGGCGGTGGACGCCGGACACACGGGCCCTGCCCGCCGGCGAGACGCGGGCGGCAGGGCCCGCCGTGTTCGTGGCGGCGCACTTCCGGTCGCGGCGGGCGCAGCGCGGCCCGGGAGTCGGTACGGTGCGGGCGTGAGCAGGGTGTCGTTCCGGGCCGGTGTCGTCGCCGTGATCAGCCGCAGCGACGGGCGCGTCCTCGCCTTCGAACGTGGTGACGTCGCCGGCGCGTGGCAGCTTCCCCAGGGCGGTCTGGGCGACGGCGAATCCGCCGAACAGGCGGTGTGGCGGGAGGTCGCCGAGGAGACCGGACTGACCGCCGGCGAACTCGAACTGACCGGCGAGGACCCGGAGTGGATCGCCTATGAGGTCCCCGCCGAGCACCGCACACCGAAGCTCGGTCTCGGCCAGGTGCAGCGCTGGTTCCACTTCCGTCTCGCCGATGACACGGTCGAACCGACCGTCGACGGCGACGAGTTCGTCGCCTGGAAGTGGGTCGATCCCCAGTGGCTGGTGGACAACGTCGTCGCCTGGCGGCGGCAGGCCTACCGGCGCGGGCTGAAGCGGTGAGCGACCTGTTCAGCGCGGCCGCCGAGGAACGCCTCGCCGCTCAAGCGCCGCTCGCCGCTCGCCTGCGGCCGCGCTCGCTGGAGGAGATCGTCGGCCAGGAGCACCTCGTCGGCCCGGATCGCCCCTTGCGCCGCCTGGTCGAGGCCGACCGGTTGACGTCGGCGATCTTCTGGGGTCCTCCGGG
>CAZQEJ010000063.1:15058-16695 GCA_964592165.1 uncultured Ilumatobacteraceae bacterium
CGATCGAGCGCCTCGTCCGGCGCGGCCTGGCAGCAGAGGGGACGACGGCCACCGACGAGGCGGTCGCGCTCCTCGTCGAGCGCGCCGGGGGCGACGGGCGTCAGGTGCTCACCGCCGTGGAGGTCGCCGCCGCCCTCGCCGGCAGGGAGCAGGTGGACCTCGCCCACGTGGAGGCCGCGCTGGGCACGAGCGCGCTGCGCTACGGGCGCGACGACCACTACGACGTGATCTCCGCGTTCATCAAGTCGGTCCGCGGCAGCGATCCCGACGCGGGGATCTACTACCTGGCGCGGATGCTCGAGGCGGGGGAGGACGCCCGGTTCATCGCCCGCCGGCTGGTGATCCTGGCCAGCGAGGACGTCGGTCTGGCCGATCCGCAATCGCTGCTCGTGGCCGTCGCCGCGGCACAGGCCGTCGAGCACGTCGGCCTCCCGGAGGCCCAGCTCAACCTGGCCCAAGCGGTGATCCACCTGGCGACCGCGCCGAAGAGCAACCGGAGCGCGCTGGCGATCTGGAACGCGCGCCAGGCGGTGCGCGACGGAGCCATCGGGGAGGTTCCCGCCCACCTGCGCGACGCGCACTACCGCGGCGCAGCATCGCTCGGGCACGGTGCCGGATACGACTACCCTCATGACGACCCGCGTGGCTGGGTGCCCCAGCGCTACCTGCCGGAGACGATCGACGAACGGTGGTACGTCCCCTCCACGCACGGATTCGAGCAGGAGATCGCATCCCGCATGGAAGGCCTCGAAGTACTGCGCGACGGGAAGCAACCGTGACCGCCGGGGAGCTGGCCGTCGTGATCGCCACAGTGCTGTGCACGATCGGGTTCGCTGCGCTGATCGTCGTCCTCGTGCGCGTCGTCGACTCGTTGACGGCGATGCGCGGCGAAGTCGAGCGGCTGCGGGCGGAGACCGGCCCACTGCTCGCCGAGCTGCGCGGCGCGGTCGGCGACGCCCGTGACGACCTGGCCCGCTTCGATCGCGTCCTCGGCTCGGCGGAGGCGATCAGCGATGCGGTCGGCGTCGCCGGTGGGCGCGTCAGCCGCATCGCGCTCAGCGCGCCGGTGATCAAGACGGTCGCCCTGGCAACGGGTACCGGCCGTGCCGGCCGGCGCCTGCGCTCGACCCGCAAGGGGATCTGATGAAGCGATTGACCTGGTTCTTCTCCGGGATCGTGACGGGCGCCGCGGGGGTCTCCTACGCGAAGCGCAAGGTCCGCCGGACCGCGGCCACGCTCGACCCGCGCAACGTCGCCAAGCGAACCGTGGGGGCCGTCCGCCAGCGCGGCGAAGACGTCGCCGAAGCGTTGCGCGAAGGCCGCCAGGCGATGCGCGCCAAAGAGGCGGAGCTCCTCGCCCGGCGCGACGGCCACGCCGTCGTCGAGGTCCACGACAGCACGATCGTGCTCCCCGCGGACGCCGAACCGGGGCAGGTGATCGTGCTGCGCGACGTGCGCGACGAACGGGGCACGACCGGCCCCCGCCGTCGCCGCCACGCTCGCTGAACTGCCCGGGAGCGACAGGGGTCACCGCAGTAGGCTGCTTCGACGATGCCGACCGTGCCGAAGACCGCCAACGAGCTCCGCCAAGCCTTCACCGGCTTCTTCGCCGAGCGCGAGCACACGGTCGTCCCCTC
>CAZQEJ010000064.1:0-2049 GCA_964592165.1 uncultured Ilumatobacteraceae bacterium
GCCTGGGGGACGAATCGCTTCTCGGCCGAGTCGTAGCGCCACAGGCGCACCGTGTCCACCGCGCCCCACCGCTCCGAGGTGATCTCCGCGTCCGGGTAACCGGGGAGGGAGAACGTGCCGACCTTGTCCAGCGCGGCACGCATCGGCTCGGGGGACAGGTCGTTGCCCACCCGTTCGAGCACGGTGCGGGTCATGTCCCAGACCATGCACAGCGCCGGGAGCTGCCCGTACTCCCGGGAGTTGGGCTTCTGATCGGGAGAGTAGATGTCGTCGGTGGTGATGTCCGTGCCGGCGTAGGTGTTGATCGTCGCCACGCATTCCTTGAACAGCGGGTCCACCGCGACGTCGTCGGAGAGCAGCGACATCGTCACCGCGAGCGACCCGTCGAGCTCGGAGAAGTCGGTCAGCCCGAGGTTGTCCAGCCCCCCGTCGCTGGTGAACTGGCCGTTGGTGAACACGAGCTGCGGCGCCCACGACGTGCGCTCGAGGGCGGGGAGGAGCACGGCCGCGCCGGAGATGGCGAGGAGGGCGTTGGCCCCGTCGGCCTCGAAGCGCTGGAAGATCACGTCGATGTCGTTCGCCGCCTGCACGGCGTCTCCCGAGCTCGGCCGTTGGGCGGTGCCGACGACGGTGATCCCCGCCTTCTCCAGGGCAGGCTTGATCTCGTTGGCGATGACATCGGGGGCGACATCGCTCTCGTGGTAGATCGCCAGCTTCTTGCCGTTCAGCACGCCGGTGTCGATCAGCTTCTGCACGCTCGCCCCGAGAGCGTCGCCCTCGAGGGAGATGAACGGGGCAACGGAGCGCTCCTTGCGCTCTTCGGTCAGCCCGAACTGGGAGAAGTAGGGGGTCTTGTACGTCTCGGTGACGCACAGGCCGCCGTCACCGAGGAAGAAGCTGACCACCGCGTAGACCTGCTTGTCCTCGATCAGTTCCCGGCAGGCCGCCTCGGCATCCTCCGTGCCGACGGGCATGAACGGGCGGATGACGAGCTCGACCTTGCGCCCGTTGATCCCGCCGGCGTCGTTGACGGCCTCGGCGAGGGCTTCGATCACGCCCGGGGGCATCGTCCCGAGATCGACACCGAACTTCGACTTCAATGCGTCGACGTCGATCGGGGCGATGCCCAGCTTGATCGAGTCGGCGGTGACACCGCGCACGGGGATCGTCGGCCCGGGAGCGGTGGATGGCGCGGCGGTCGTCTCCGTCACGCTCGTCGGCACCCCGTCGCTCGCGGTCGTCTCCGGCGCGGCGCTCGTCGCGCTGGTCGCCGCGGTCGAGCTCGTCCCCTCGTCGGAGGAGACCGAGCAGGCGGTGACGGCCAAGGTCGAGGCGACCGCCAGGAGCATCGCCGAACGGGTTCTCTTCATCGTTGTCTCCCCCTGCACGCTCTCGCGGCGGATACCTAGTGAGGACTAGGTAAGCAACTTAGTGCACACTAGGTAGTAACGTCAACGGGTATCGGGAGGTGGATGTGACGACCAAGCGAGCACGCCGCACACGCCAGGACGCCGAGGTGCGCGCCGACGCGATCGTCCTCGCCGCGTCGAAGCTGTTCGCCGTGCGCGGGTTCCGCGGGGCGACGATCGCCGCCGTGGCCGCCGAGGTCGGCTTGACCGACGCGGGGGTGCTCCACCACTTCCCCACCAAGCGCGCCCTGCTCGGCGCGGTGCTCGAACGTTCCACGTTGGAGAACGCCCCCGGCTTCCGCCGGTTGATCGACGCCGGGGGGATCGACGCGTTGGAGGGCCTCGCCGAGTGGGGCCGGGTGATGTCCGACGACAGCGGCCTGACGATGCTCGAGATCACCCTCGGGGCAGAAGCGCTCGAACCCGGCTCCGACCTCCGGCCGTTCTTCCAGACCCGCTACCGCGTCCTGCGGCGGTGGCTGATCCGGGCGATCGACAAGGGCGTCGCCCGCGGCGAGTTCCGCACCGACGTGGACGCCGAGCGGGAAGCGACGGCGCTGATCGCCTTCCTCGACGGGATCCGCCTGCAGTGGGCGTTCGGCTTCGTCGACTCGCTGGAGGACGCGGTGCGCGCCTACGT
>CAZQEJ010000064.1:2149-14676 GCA_964592165.1 uncultured Ilumatobacteraceae bacterium
TCGGCGACCACCTGGGCCTGCGTCGCGTACAGCTCGCTCGTCGCCTTGCGCGGGTAGTCGGGCATCCCGACCCGCTCCATCGCCTCGTTCTGCTCGGGGTCGATCGACGCCTCCGCGCAGCGCCGGTCGAGGTAGTAGGGCAGCATCGAGGAGACGAGCACCGCGGCGCTGGAGGCGACGATGCGTGCCGGGTCGCCCTCGGCCGCCCGTACCGTCTCCTCCAGCGGAGCGCGCAGGAACGGCCGGACCGCCGCGATCCGGTCGATCTGTTCCGGGGTGAACCCGGAATCGCCCATCCAGGCCTGGATCACGTCGCCGCCGGCGAACGCGCCGGGTGCCCGGCAGACCTCCTGCCAGCCGATCGGGCGCTTGCCCAGGTCGCGCACCCATCCCGCGGCGGTGGTGACGAACTCGGCGTACTCACCGGCGTCCATGGCGAACGCCTCGTCACCGCCGATGTGCACGTACGGGCCGGGGGACAGCGCGCACAGCATCTCGATCGCGTCCCGGGCGAAGCGCATCGCTGCCGGGACCCCCGGGCGGAGGTGCCCGAGCCAACGATGCACGGGAGGTTCGGGGCCGAGCAGCTCGGGGTAGGCGGCGAGCGCGGCGTGGGTGTGCCCGGGCAGGTCGATCTCCGGGACGAGGGTGACGAAGCGAGCCGCGGCGTACTCGCCGAGCTCGGCGAGCTCGTCGATCGAGTAGGACAGCGTCCCCTCCGGGGTCAGCTTCGGATAGGCGGGCATCTGCACCCGCCAGGCCTGGGAGTCGGTGAGGTGGAGGTGCAACACGTTGGCCCGGTGCAAGGCGAGCAGATCGATCACCCGGCGCAGGTCGTCGAGCTCGAACGCGCAGCGCACCGCGTCGAAGCTCACACCCCGCCAGCGCCACGCCGGAGCGTCCTCGGCATGGAACAGGGGGAGCACGGCGTCACCACCACCTGCCGGCGCGACGGCGGCCTGGGTGACCACGGTCAGGCCGTGGAACAAGCCGGCCGCCGTCGCCGCCGCGACCTCCAGCCGGCCCTGCGCGACACGGATCCGGTACGACTCGTCGACCGGCGCGCCGGTCGGCGAGAGGCCGGCGGACGTGAACGGTGGTTCCCAGCGGGGATCGAGGCCGACCGTCACGTCCGCCGTGGCCAGATCCTCGACCCGCACCGCAGGCACGGCGCCGGCCGGCAGGGCAGCGAGGAGCGCCCCGGTGGCCGGGCCGTCACCGGCGATGCGCACCACACCGTCGCGCAGACGGCGGTGCTCACCGTTGAGGGCGAAGCGGCGGATGGACGGAACGATGGCCGGCACGGCGTGCTCCGGCCCGGCGGGAGTCCTCACCCGGCGAGCTTGGCACGTCCTGTGCGGCCGCCGGAGGAGGTGGGGTCAGGACGAAGGAAGTGGGACGTAGGGGTCGTGGTCGCCCGGGACGAGGGGGAACTCCTGGCGGAGCCAGCGTTGCTTCGCGTCCTCGATCCGCTGTGGATCGGAGTGGACGAAGTTCCACCAGATCCGCCGGGGCCCCACCGGGTCGCCGCCGAGGACGATGGCCCGGCCCGACCCCCCGACGACGCGCTCCTGATCAGGATCAAGCACGTTCAACGCCCCGAGGGGCGACGGGGCACCGCCGACGATGACCTCCCCCTCGAGCGGGAGCACCGCCCATTCGGCGTGGTCGCCGGTGAGCGGCACGAGATCGCCACCGAGGCGCAGATCGGCCAGGGCGAGCGGCGACGAGCCGGGGATCGCCGCGCTCTCGCCCCAGCCGGTCCCGGCGAGCAGGCGGGCAGCGGAGCGCCCGTGGTCGATGAGGGGTGTTCCCTCCGCTCCTGCGTGCTCGAAACGGGGAGGCACGTCTTGTCCGCCATCGGGGAGGGCGACCCAGGTCTGGATGCCGAACAGATCGGAGCTGGCGCTGTGATCCTCCGGCAGGGAGCGTTCGGTGTGGCAGATGCCCTCGCCGGCGGTCATCCAGTTGACCTCACCGGCCTCGATCGTCTGCACGACGCCGAGAGAGTCCCGGTGCCGGGCCCGGCCGGCGAGAAGGTAGGTGAGCGTGGACAGCCCGATGTGCGGGTGGGCATCCACGTCCATCCCCGATCCCGGAGGGAGGCGGACGGGTCCCATCATGTCGAGGAAGACGAACGGGCCGACCGAGCGCCGCTGCCGCCAGGGCAAGAGGCGGCGCACCGTGAGCGATCCGACGGGACGGTCACGTGCCTCGATGATCACGCAGACGGAGTGTAGGAGGACGCGCCCGGCCAGCCGTCGGTGGCGCCACCACGGCCCCGGACGCGATCAGTCCCTGGTGGACCGGATCCGGTTCACCAGGGACTCGTCGGGGTGGAGGTGAGGGGAATCGAACCCCTGGCCTCAACAGTGCGATTGTTGCGCTCTACCAACTGAGCTACACCCCCGAGGGCGGCGTCATGCTAGCCGTTCGCTCGGCGAACGACGCCGCCCGGGAACCTCGAACGCGACGACCCGTGCTGCCCGAGAGATCATCTCCCGAACAGCACGGGCGTCAGGCCCGAGCGGTCAGGCCGGCTTGGCTCCGACCGCGTTGTAGTAGAAGCTCCGGTCGATCAGGTCGTCCTCCGGGACCGGCTTGTCGAACTCGGTGATCACACCGAGCTTGATGAACAGATCCTGGATCCGGGTCGTCGTCGCGGCCCGGTACTCCCAGTCCATGACCAGCGACGGGACCTGGGTCATCTTCGCCACCTCGACGCCGGTGTCCTTGGCGATCTCGTTCATCACCTCGGCGTTCGCGTGGTAATCCCCGTCGTAGTAGGTGTTGATCGTGCGGATCACGGCCCGGACGAACGCCTCGCCCGCCTCGGGGTTGTCGACGAGCATGCTCTTGCCGAAAGCGACGACGCCGAGCGGCTCACCGGGGACCTGGGTCGCGGCGAGGACGTAGTCGGGGCTGTCGGCGACCTGCAGCCACAGCGGGTCGAGGAGGACGCCGCAGTCGATCGCCCCGTTCTGCAGGGCGGCGACGATGTCACTCGAAGGGATCTTCTCGATCTGGACCTGGGTGATGTCGAAGTCCTTGACCCGCTTCGACAGCTCCGCGGCCGAGTAGTAGATCGACGACGAGCCCTTGCCCACCGACGTCGCCCACTTCATCTTCTGGGTCTCGGCCATGTCGGGATCGGCCGGGTTGCTGAACGACGCCTTGCGGCACCACAAGCCGGTCTGGGGCACCTTGTAGTTGCCCGCATCCGGCGGGAAGTAGTTGCTCATCACGGACTTCACGCCGAGGTTCTGGTGCCCGGCGTTGAACAGGGAGATCTCCAGTCCGCCGACCGCGGCGTCGATCGTCCCCTGGGCCATCTGGGGGATCGCGTCGGCCAACGAGACGTTGACCATCTCGATCTCCATGTTCTCCTTCTCGAACTCGCCGAGGGACTGGGCGAGGAGGATCGGGGACATGAACTCCAAGGAGAAGGCCGAGGAGACCTTCAGCTTGGTGCGCTGGGCAAGCGGCTTCGCTTCCGGGAAGCCGGGCTTGCAGCGCGCCGGCTTGCGTCCCACGCTCAGGTCGTCGGGGTCGGTGACGCCGTGCTCCTCGCAACCCTTGGCGGTGGCGACGAGCTTGCCCGACCCACCCGACGATCCGGCCGTCGTCTGCGGTGCGGCAGCCGTCGTCTCCGCCGCGGCAGCGGTCGTCTCCGCCGCGGCTGCGGTCGTCTGCGGAGCGGCAGCCGTGGTCGCCGATCCGCCGGACGCCGTCGTCGCACTCGACGACGTGTTCTTGTCGCTGCCGCACGCGGCGATGAGCATCGCCGCGCTGATCGTCACGCCGGCGAGCAGTCGCCGGTGTCTGTTGCTGGTCACCATTCCTGAACCTCCCCGTTGATATGGATAGGAACGCTCACAACGGTGTCACCCCGCCATCGTGCGGGGCCCACCGGGTGAGCAGTCGCCCGACCGTCGTGACGATCCAGGTGAAGACCACCCCGATCAATGCGGTCAGGACGATTCCGAGGTACATCGTCTTCGGGTCGAGCACCTGGCGAGCCAGGGCGATCCGATAACCGATCCCCTTCTGATCTGGTGGATAGGCGAACTCGCAGCCGATCATCGTCAACACCGAGACGCCCGCCGAGATCCGCAGGCCGACGAACACGCTGGGCAACGACGCGGGGAAGATCACGTGGCGGAACATCTGCCAGCGACCGGCGCCGAGGGAACGCCCGACCTCCCGGTAGTTCTCCCCCACGGCGAGCACCGCGGCGTTGGTCTGGATGAAGACGAAGAAGAACACGGTCAGGGCGATGACGATGATCACCGGCGCCTCCCCGAACCCGAAGGCGAGGAGGAACACACCGATCAGGGCCAACTTGGGGACCGTGTACAGAGCGACGAGCGTCGGGTCGAAGGCCTTGCGCAGCAACCGGGAGATGCCCAGCGCGTAGCCGACGGCGAGACCGGCCAGGCACCCCCAGAAGTACCCCCACAGGACACGGATGATGCTCGCCCACACGTCGCGCCCGAACTTCCCCCCGGGCCGATCGGCGAACGCCTTCTTCACATGGCCGATGATCGACGCCGGCGTGGGATACAGGCGACGGTCGATCCACCCTCGCGATCCAGCGATCTGCCACAGGCCGACGAGCACGACGGGAACAGCGATCGCCAAGGAGATCTCCAGGATCCCCCGCCGCCGAGCGTGACGGACAGGGTCACGTTCGGCGTCCGTCGGACGGCGTGTGACCGTCGCCACCTGGGTCGCGCTCACGTTCCACCACCGGCGGCGATGTCGGCGAGGTGGCGGTCGACCTCGACACGCAGCAGTTCCCACAAGGACGCGACGAACGTGGCGAACTCAGGCAGGTCGCGCACCGCCGCGTCCCGAGGGCGGGGGAACGGCACCTCCTTGGACGCCAGCACCGTGCCTGGACGGGCCGACATGACGACCACCCGGTCGCCGAGGAGCACCGCTTCTTCGAGGCTGTGGGTGATGAACACGACCGTGCGCCGATCACCCTGCCAGAGCTCGAGCAACTCGTCTTGGAGCACCTTGCGCAGTTGCGCGTCGAGAGCAGCGAACGGTTCGTCCATGAGCAGGATCTCCGGTTCGACGGCCAGTGCCCGGGCGATGGCGACGCGCTGCTTCATCCCGCCGGAAAGCGACCCCGGGTAGTCCCCGGCGCGATCGGCGAGCCCCAGGCGGGCGAGGTAGTGCATCGCCCGCTGCCGTGACTCTCGTTTCGGAACGCCCTGCAGTTGAAGCCCGAAGCGGACGTTGTCGATGACCTTCTTCCAGGGGAACACGGAGTAGTCCTGGAAGACGGTCGCCGTGGCGTGGGTCGGATCCTTCACGGACAAGGTGATCTCCCCGTCGGAGGGGTTGATCAGTCCGGCGATCATCCGTAGGAACGTCGACTTCCCGCACCCCGACGGACCGACGACCGTGAGGAACTCGCCATCGTCGATATCGAGATCGAGCGGACCCAGGGCGTGAACGGCGTTGCTCCCCGCCGAGAAGACCCTGGTCACCCCTCGGGCCCGGATCTTGGTCATCCCCCCGCTGGACGAGGCGGACGGTGTGCTCGATGCGATGCTCGTCTCCAGGGTGCCTCCTCGGTGCGGTCCGCCGGGGCGTGCCCGGACTGTAGCCACGGGACGTGGACCGGCTGAACAGAGTTCAGTCTGAACTCTCTGGACGCGGTGGGAAACCTGTCACACGTTGCGCTCGGCGAGCGCGAGGCGGAGGCGTTCCTGGAGCACGGCGTTGGTGATGTCGCCCCGGGTCCGTTCGATCACGGCGCGCAACGAGTCGAGCGTCCGGCGAAGACCGCCGGTCACTGCGTCGGGGAGGTCGATGGCCACGAGCGCAGCGAACACATCGTCCATCCGCCCGAGGAGTGCCTCGGCGACGTCCAACCGGCCGTCACGCAGCCGGTCGAGCGAATGGCGGCGGAGCTCGCTCGCCGCTTCGGCAACGCCGTTCAGCCACGCCGGGATCTCCACGCCGAGCTCGTCCGGGCCGGGGATCGCCGAGCCGACGACCAGGGCCTGAGTGGTACGAGCTTCCACGTATTCCTTGGCGGCGTCGTGGAGGAAGCCGGCGTGGTAGATCGCCGGGTGGGGGGCGAGCGCGTCTCGGGCGACGCGCAGCGCGGCCGCGGCGTCAGCCGTCTTGGCCTCGACGATCGCCGCCTGACCGAGGTGCACGGCGCGGATCGCGCTGGCCGAGGCGCGGATCACCGCCCGGCACGCGGCGAGGCCGGCCTCCCGAGCTTCGTTCAGCTCCCGGAGCCGGCCAGCGCTGGCATCGATCAGTTCGTCGAGATCGCTCGGCGCGACCTCTCCGTCGCCCACGGCGGGCCGATCAGGCGGCGTTCGCCCAGTAGTCGCGGCCGCGGTCGGCTTCGTTGCGCCGGATCTGGACGAGGAGGTAGAGGTACCCGGCGAGCAGGCAGACCGATAGGACGAACGCGTAGCGGGCGAACTGGGCGGCCGTCGTCGCGGTGAGGAAACCGAAGGCGAGGGTCGCCATGGCGAGGATCACGAGCACGTTCTGGCGGCGCTGCTTGACCAGCGAGCGACTCGCCGCCCGGGGGGCGTCATAGGCGCTGCGCACGGCGCGGCGCTGCAACGGGGCCGAGCGGTCGTGGCCCGCTCGCGGTTCGTATCCGACGGCCCGCCCGCTGCGGTCGATCGACACGACGGTCGACGAGCGCTGCACGTGATGGGGGGCGTATCCGGGTGCATAGCCACGGACGGGACCAGCCAGCGGGCGAGCCATCGACCGCATCGGCATCCCCCCGGGGGTGGAGCGCTGCAGCGTGGACAGCTGGCGGCGGAAGCTGGAGATCGACGCACCCGGGCGGCTGTCGAGCCGGGACCGGAGGAGCGGTGGGAGGAGCACGCCTGCCCACGCGGCGGCCACCACGAGGAGGATCAGCTTGCTCATCGGTGGCCATCCCTCGGATCGGGCAACTCAGCGATGTTCGACACGGTGTTGTTCACGCACCCTCGTGTTCGTCTCGCTCCGCGGTGGGGCGAGGTCGATCGGCTCATGTCGCCGAGCCGTTGTTACGGTTCTACTACGTTCATGACACCTTTGGCAACGTTATCGCTGTTCGTCCGGCGATACGTCCCGGAGCGGCCTCCGGTCTTCTCCCACAGCGTCAACTCGCCGACGACCATCGAACGGTCCGCCGACTTGCACATGTCGTAGATCGTCAGGGCGGCGACCGAACAGGCGTGCAACGCCTCCATCTCGACCCCGGTGCGGTCGACGGTGTCGACCTGGGTCTCGATCGCGATGAAGTCGTCACCGATCTCGAAGTTGACGTACACCGAGCCGACGAGCAACGGATGGCAGAGGGGGATCATCTCCGCAGTGCGCTTCGCCGCCTGGATCCCAGCGACCCGAGCGACGGCGAGCACGTCGCCCTTCTTGACCTCCCGGTTGGCCACCGCGGCGGTCGTCTCCGGCTTCATGAACACCTTGCACCCGGCGACGGCCCGCCGGTGGGTCGGTTCCTTGGGAGTCACGTCGACCATCCGCGCCCGGCCGAGTGGATCGAGGTGGGTGAACGTGTGGTCGGTCACCGGACCCAGCGTAACCGGGCGCGCCGTCGTCGGGCTGGTCCCCGGTCAGCCGCCGATCTGGCTCATCGTCCGCCGCGGCCGGACGAACGTCACCTGGCCGATCTGGTGGCCCGCCCACTTCAGGCCGACGGCGCGCTCGATCTCCGCGGCGAGTTCGTCGTCACTCGCTCCGTTGCGCAGCATCGCCCGCATGTCGAACTCACGGGTCTCGAACAAGCAGGTGCGGAACTGCCCGTCGGCGGTCAGCCGGACCCGGTCGCAGTCGCCGCAGAACGGCTTGGTCACCGTCGGGATCACCCCGACGGTGCCCCGGCCATCGAGGTAGCGCCAGCGGTTCGCCGGCGCGGCGCTCGTCGCCGGGATCACCTCCACGGGGAACTCGGCCCCGATCACGGCGACGATCTCGTCCTGCCCGACGACCTGGTCGCGGTCCCATCCACCGTCGCCGTTGAGCGGCATGAACTCGATGAAGCGCATCTCCACGGCGTTGTCCCGCCCGAAGCGGGCGAGATCGACGATCTCGTCGTCGTTCACCCCGCGCTGGACGACGGCGTTGATCTTCACCGGGGCGAAGCCGGCCTCCTTGGCCGCCTCGATCCCGTCGAGCACGGCAACGAGCTCGTTGCGCCGGGTCATCTCCACGAACCTCTCCGGGCGCAGAGTGTCCAAGCTGATGTTCACCCGTTCCAGTCCGGCGGCCCGCAGTTCTCCGGCGAGCTGGCGCATCAGCGACCCGTTCGTCGACAGGGCAAGGTCGGGGGCCCTGCCGGCGCGCGGCGACGCGGCGGTGGTCGGGACGCGCAGCTCGGCGAGATGGGCGACGAGCGCGGCGAGGTTGGCCCTGACCGTCGGCTCGCCGCCGGTCAGGCGGATCCCGTCGACCCGGTAGCGCTCGACGAAGATCCGCGCCAGGCGGGTGATCTCTTCGAAGCTGAGCACCTCGTGGCGCGGCAACCAGACCATCGACTCGGTCGGCATGCAATACGTGCAACGGAAGTTGCACCGGTCGGTCACCGAGATGCGCAGATCGCGCACCGTCCGCCCGAACGAGTCGACGAGATCCATCCGGGCCCACGCTACCGACGACCCGTCCGGCGGTCGAGAGCCGGGAAGCCGATCAGTCCCCCGGGAGGTGGAGCAGCCAGGCGGTGACGGCCGCGCCCCGGTCCGCGCCGTCACCGTCGGGGAGGGCGACGAGCGCGTTGGCCGCGGCGGTCGCCGCCAGCTGATGCGAGCCCTGCTCCCCACTCGGGGAGACGTGCAACCGGCCGTCGTCGGCGAAGCTCGCCCGGACGCGCACGAAGTGGGTCTTGCCATCGGCTCGGCGGCGCAGCGGCGCATCGGTGACCGCTTCCACCGACGGCCGGTCGAGGACGGAGTGCCCACCCATCTTGCGCAACGCCGGGCGGGCGAGGAGCTCGAAGCTGACGAGGGACGACACCGGGTTGCCGGGCAACCCGAACACGGGTACCCGACGACCGGCGGAGGAGACGAGCGTGCCGAAGGCAAACGGCTTGGCCGGGCGGATCGCGATCTGCATCCAGCGCATCGCGGCGATCCGTTCGAGCACCGCCTTGACCACATCGTAGTCACCCATCGAGACACCGCCGCTGGTGACGACGGCGTCGGCGTCGTCGGCCGCCCGGCGGAGTACCGCGGTCAACTCGTCCTCGTCGTCGGCTACTGTGCCGAGATCGACCGTCTCGCAGCCTGCGGCGCGCAGCGCGGCGTGGAGCATCACCCCGTTGCTCTCCCGGATCTCTCCCGGGCGCAGCGGCCGCTCGTCGCTGACGAGCTCGTCGCCGGTGGAGAGCACGGCGACCCGCGGGCGGGGGACGACCTCCACGATCCGCCGGTTGACGCTGGCCAGCACCCCGACGCTCGCCGGGCGGATCTCGGTGCCGGCCGGGAAGACGAGCGTCCCGGCGACGATGTCGGAGCCGGCGGCACGGACCGCGTCTGCCGCGGCGACGGTCGCCGCGATCCTCACCCGTGCCCCCTGATCGAGCCGTTCGGTGTGCTCGACCATCACCACCGCGTCCGCCCCGTCGGGCATCGGCGCACCGGTCATGATCCGGATCGCTTCACCGCGGCGGAGAGCACGCCCGCTGGCGTGCCCGGCGGCGACCTCGTCGACGACGGGCAAGACGACCGGTGAGACGGCCGCGCCGGCCAGATCGGCGGCGACCACCGCGTAGCCGTCGACCGCCGAGTTGGCGAACGGCGGCACGTCCTCGGCGGCCGTGACGTCGGTGGCGAGGACGCAGCCGAGCGCGTCGACGACCCCGACCCGGCGCGGCGGGAGACGCTGCACCTCGTCGAGCACCGCGGCCCGGGCCTCGCTCAGGGGGATCATGTGGGCAGGGTAACCGGGCCGCAGCGCTCCTAGCCTGAGTGCGGTGACCGACCCGTTCGCCGCCCGCTGGCACCGCCAGGGTGACGACGCGCCGGAGGACGTCGCCGCCCGTTTCGAAAACGACGGGTGGACCGTCGAGGTCACCAGCGGAGCGCTCCAGACGACCTACGCGCTGCGCTGCTCGCCGACCTGGCAGATCCGCCAGCTGCTCCTGTTCCGCGATGCCGAGGAGCCCGACCTGTGGCTGGCGACCGATGGCGGGGGCCGATGGGGGGAGGTCAACGGTGCGCACCGACCCGATCTCGACGGGTGTACCGACGTGGCCGTGGCCGGCTCGGCGTTCAGCGGCACGATCCCCATCCGCCGCCTCCCGCTGCACGTCGGCGACAGCGGTGAGGTGCACACGGCGGTGATCGACAGCGAGATGCTCCTCGTCATCCCCGTGCACGAGCGCTTCACCCGGCTCGGTGAGCGGCACTGGCGGCGGACGATGCTCAGCGCCGACACCTCCGAGGAGTGGGACGTCGACGAGCACGGGCTGGCCCTCGATCTCGCGGGAAGGTTCTGGCGGGGCTGAGCACCCCGTGCCCGGCCGGCGAGCCGGAGGGGGTCAGAACCCCTCGCGGCGGGCGATGTCGCCGAAGATCCGGCGGAGCTCGGGCCCCAAGGTGCGGTGGCGCAGACCGAGCTCGACGTTCGCTTCCCACCACCCGATCGGGTTACCGGTGTCGAAGCGGTCCAGCCCGCCGGGGAGCATCTCCCCGACCACGCCGTGGAACGGCTGGTAGGCGGCCACGGCACGTAGCGCGTCGGTCAGTTGCAGTTCCCCACCGGCGCCGGGCTCGAGGCGAGCGATCTCGGTCATCACCTCTGCCGTGCACACGTAGCGGCCGATGATGATCAGGTTGCTCGGGGCCTTGTCCACCGGGGGCTTCTCGACCAGGCCGGCGACTTCGACGACGCCGTTGTCGCCGATCTCGCCGGCCGGGTCGATGACCCCGTAGCGGGACACCTCGCCGGGCGCGACACGCTGCAGCCCGACGACGGAACCACCGGTCATGTGGTGCGTGTCGAGCATCGCCTGGAGCAGCGCGGAGGAGCCCATCAACTCGTCGGGGAGGAGCACGGCGAACGGCTCGTCGCCGACGAGCTCGGCCGCCATGCCGACCGCGTGGCCGAGCCCGAGCGCCTCTGGCTGATCGACGAAACGCACGTCGAGGCGATCGATGTGCTCGAGGCGCTCGGCGAGCTCATGCTTGCCCGCCTTGTCGAGGACCGCGAGCAGATCGACCGACGGCTCGAAGAAGTCGACCACGGCCCGCTTGGAGGGATGGTTGACGACGATCACCGTCTCGATCCCGGCGCCCACGGCCTCTTCGACGACGAGCTGCAGGGCGGGGACGTCGACCATCGGGAGCAGTTCCTTGGGTGCCGCCTTGGTCAGCGGAAGGAACCGGGTTCCCAGGCCCGCCGCCGGGATGACCGCCTTGCGAACGCGCATGGCGGCCAGTCTAGGAACGGTCCGGCGCGCCCTGCCGGGCGGCATTCGGCCCATTTCCCGGGCTTCTGGCTTCGTTCGACAGCCGGCCGACGCGCTCGCCGCGGCGCGAGCGTGCTGCGGGCGCTACATTAGCACTCGACCCCATCGAGTGCTAAACGTTTCAACGGTAGGTGCGCAGTGCCGACGTACGTGTACAAGTTCGTGGAGACCGGTGAGACCATCGAGGTCACGCAGGCGTTCACCGATTCGACCCTGACCGAGTACGCCCATCCCGGCGACGGCACGATCCGCCCGGTGAAGAAGGTCTTCCAACCCGTCGGCGTCACGTTCCGGGGTAGCGGTTTCTACAAGACCGACTCGCGCGGCTCGGGGGGATCCTCGGCCAACGGCTCGTCGTCCGCGACGACCTCGCCGGCGGCCTCCGCACCGGGCGGTGACGCATCGAGCGGTTCATCGTCGGGAGGCTCGGAGAGCCCCTCGACGGTGAACACACCGGCCACGTCCCCGCCGTCCACGTCGGGATCCTCGAACGGGTCGCCGGGCACCGCGAGCACCTGAGGGCCACCGCCGGTACGCTCCGGCGGCTTCCCCCGCCCGATCCGTGATCGTCCGTGGGGAGGAGCCCGATGAGCCGCATCTCCGTTCCGGCAAGCATCGCCCGCCGCGTCGAGTTGGCTGCCGTGCGCCGGCAACTGGCCCGCCATCCGAACGTGGGGCGTGCCTTGGCCGCCGCGCTCGCGCTCGGCGCCGGCGCCGGCGTCCACTCCCGCCTGGCCGCCGCCGACGCCGCCCGCGCCCGCTGGCAGCTCAGCGCGCCGGTGCTCGTCGCCGGCACTGCGATCGATCCGGGGGCCCCGATCGGCCCCGGCGACGTGCGGGCCGTGGCCCTGCCGCTCGCCGCGGTGCCCGCCGGGTCGTTCGCCGAGCTCCCCACCGGGCTCGTCGCGACCGATCCGATCGCGCCCGGGGAGGTGATCCTCGGCCACCACACGAGCGTCGGGGCGCTGCCCGCCGCACTCCTCCCCCCCGGCACCGCCGGGGTTGCCGTGCCCGCCGGGACCACGTCGTGGTCACCGCGCGTCGGTGACGAAGTGATGGTCCTGGC
>CAZQEJ010000064.1:14776-16665 GCA_964592165.1 uncultured Ilumatobacteraceae bacterium
GCCGCGGAGCCCGAGTGTGAAGTTGCAACGGATTGCCATGGCAATTTTCGGCCTGAATCGGACGAATCGCGCGATGTTGGCAATCGTCTGGTCTCCTCCGTTCGTGGTCGGTTCCAGTGGATGTTCCTTCGGGAGCCCTCGCGCGTACTGCGGTCGACCCGGTGGCGTGACAGCGCGGTCGGTGTGCGCACCGGTGGGCTTTCGCAAAGCGCATGCCTACGGGACCGCTCCTGCGGGCAAATGCATCCTTTCTGATACATTTAAACGGGGCTCGATCAACTGGTGACACTCGAGGAGGCCGCCCGTGACCTCGGGCTGTCGCGCATCCGCACCCAGAAGCTGGTGGAGCAAGGCCTACTGCCGGCCGAGCAGGCCGGCGGGCGGTGGTTCGTCGACGCTCGTGATCTCGAACGGCGGCGGCTGGTCGCCGAGCCGCGAGGACGGCCCCTGAGTGATAAGGGAACGTGGAACCTGATCGCGAGTGGGCCGCTCGGCGGAGAAGACGAGCAGCGTGACGCGATGCGCCGCCGGCTGCGTCGACGCGCGGCGCATGTCGATGCTTACCTACTGCCGGAGCTGCTCGAGAAGCTGGTGGTGGACGACGCGGTGCTCCTCGGCGGGCGCTACGCGGCGGAGGCCGAAGGCATGGCCGTGAGCGGTGAACCCGACGGAGCGCAGCTGTACATGGCCGCCAGCACCCTCGAGCAGTTCGAGGCATGGGGGTGGCTGCGGCGCCGAGCCGGCATCGGCGAGTGGAACACCATCGTTCATGTCGTCGATGACGATCTGTGGGATCATGTCCGCGCAAGCTGGCCGAAGGTGCGACTGACGCTTGCGTGGCTCGATCTCGCGGACGTCGGCGACCGCGCGGCGCGACTCGTCGCCGAGGAACTGTGGCGCCGGTCATGAGCGACGCGACCGAGACCATCGATCTTCGAGATCAGTTCCTCGGACGCCACGCCGAGGCGCTGGCGGCCCTTCACCGCCTGGCGCAGCGAGTGCCGATCGAACGCTGGGCGCTGGTCGGAGGGATGATGACGCTGATCGTCGGACGTCGCGCCGGTGTGATCGATCGGCGGTCGATGACCACCAAGGATGCCGACGTGCTGGTCGACGTGATCACCTGGCCGGACGTACTCGCTCGCGCGGTGCACGAGCTCGGCGTCGAGCAGGGGATGACGTTGGCCGACCCGATCGACTCACTCGCCCCAGGGCGAGCAGCACGATGCACGTTCAACACGTGGTCGGTCTCGATCGACATCCTGTGCCCGGACGGCACACCCGACGAGCAGCTGGTCGTCGGACAGTTGCGCAGCCTGGCAATCCCGGGCGGGCGCATCGCGCTGGAGACCGCGCGGGCCGTGGCCCTGCACTTCAGCGACGACTATCCCGACGTCGTCGTGCGCGTACCCAGCCGCCAGGGTGCCTTGCTGACCAAGGCCGCGGCGGCCATCGACCCGCGCACCGCGCAGGGTCAGCGGCACATCCAGGACGTCGCCTTCCTTCTCTCGTTGCCCGGATCGCCCGTCGAGCTCGCGAGTGCGTTCACCGCGCCACAGCGCCAGCTGCTCGAGCAGCTGTGGGAGCGCCTGGAACCCGCATCGAGCCCCGCGTGGCTGTTCCTCGACGGAGCGGACCGGCAACGCGCCCTGGCCGACACTTCGGTTCCTGCTTGGCACGTGATCAGTCGGCGAACGCCGGCGCCCTGCCGAGCAGCATGGCGGCATGCATGACGTTCGGGACTGAGTGCGCGGCGTGGGCGCCGTCGCGCCGCAGTCGCAGGGGTGATACCTACTTGGGCCCCTTGAGCCCTTTGAGTATCACGCGCGCTACCGAGAGCCGCAGGGATGACGTTGACGCACTACGCATCGCTCAGGCGGCAGGCGCCT
>CAZQEJ010000065.1:0-7183 GCA_964592165.1 uncultured Ilumatobacteraceae bacterium
CGAAGCCGAACCCCTCGAAGAGCACGGTGTCGGCGACGAAGCGGAGCATCTGGGCGAAGTTCCCCGGCCCCCCGTTGACCAGGTAGCGGAACGCTTCGGTGTGCAGCGCCGTGGGCACCGTCGACAATGCGGCCAACTCGGCATCGGGCACCGCCTCACCGGCGAAGGCGAGCAACGGTATGCCGAGCCGGCGGCAGTGCTCACGCAGGGCGTCGAGGCCGTCCTGCCAGGCACGCCGGCCACGCAGCAGACGGACCAGCACGCAGCGGGCGCCGTGTGCGTCACGATCCAGGGCGAAGTTCCACGGTTGCTTGGCGCGCACCGCGGGGAACCCGTCGGGCATCGACTCGGCGGCGACGCGCAGGGCGAGGACCTCGGTGTCGACGTTGGTGATGTACAGGATCACGCCCGGCTCCCTCTCGCCTCGATCGGGGTCGTGATCAAACGCTCGACGGCGTCGAGATCGAGGTGGGCTTCGATCGCATCGGCCAAGCCGTCGATGGCCGCGCCGCGCAAGGCGGCGAGGTCGACCCCGTCGCTGACCCACTTCTTGCCCCGCCGGGTGGCGACGTCGGTGAGGAACGCTCGGCGGAACTCGTCGCTGTCGAACAGCCCGTGCACGGTGGTCCCGCAGACCGCACCGGACCGGACACCGTCGACGTGCGCGACAGGATCGTCGTCGAGCACGACGAACGGGTCGCCTCCCTCGATCCGGATGCGGCCGTGGTGGATCTGGTAACCCTCGATGGGCGCTCCCCCGGCCGAACCGCGACAGCGGCGGGTCACCTTGTGGGGGCGGAAGCTCGTGTCGATCGGGAGCAGGCCGAGGCCCCCGACAACACCGGCCCCGGATTCCACCGGGTCGTCGATCGACCGGCCGAGCATCTGGTAGCCGGCGCAGATCCCGAGCACGACCGCCGTCGTCGTGGCCAGCGAGCGGTCGATCCCTCGCCGGCGGAGCCAGGCGAGGTCGTCGACGGTCGCCTTCGAGCCGGGGATGATCACCAGGTCGGGAGTTCCGAATCCCGCCGCATCGAACACCCAGCGGATGCGCACACCCGGTTCGGCCTGCAACCCGTCGAGGTCGGTCGCGTTGGAGATCCGCGGCAAGCGGACGACGGCCACGTCGATCTCGTCGGCCAGCGCGGGGCGCGGGTCGGGCATCGGGCGCTCGATCGCCATCGAGTCCTCCGCGTCGAGCCACAGCGTGTCGAGCCAGGGGAGCACGCCGAGGGTGGGGATGCCGGTCCGCCGCTCGAGGCGCAGGCAACCGTCGAGGAGCAACGCCGGATCACCGCGCAGCTTGTTGATCACGAAACCCCGTACCAGCACGGCCCATTCGGCAGGGAGCAGGGCGACGGTGCCGTACAAGGAGGCGAACACGCCGCCGGGGTTGATGTCCCCGACGAGCAGGGCGCCGATGCCCACCTCGGAGGCGAAGCGGAGGTTGACGATGTCCCGGTCGAACAAGTTGATCTCCGCCGGGCTCCCCGCGCCCTCACAGATCACGACGTCGAACCGCGAGCGCAGGTCGTTGTACGCGTCGACGACAACCGGCAACAACCCGTCCTTCATCGTGTGATACCCCACAGCGGAGACCACCGCCGCCGGATGGCCGTTGACCACCACCTGGCAGGAGCGCTCCCCCGCCGGCTTGAGCAGGACCGGGTTCATGCTCACCTCCGCGGCGATCCCCGCAGCGGCGGCCTGGAAGGCCTGAGCTCGCCCGATCTCGCCACCGGAGGCGGTGACCGCCGAGTTGAGGGACATGTTCTGGGCCTTGAACGGGGCGACCCGCACCCCGCGCCGGGCGAGCCAGCGACACAGTCCGGCGACGATCGTGCTCTTGCCCGCATCGGAAGTCGTCCCGCAGACCATCAGGCCGCCGGAAGGCGCGGTAGTGCTCATCTCGGCGTACTGGCCCACGGAGGTTCAATGACCGGGAGCAAGGCGGAGCATCTGATCGGGGACCACCATCGGGTCGACGAGGACGTGGGGGCCGAGTTGCGGGGGGAGGTCGCGGGCGGCGCCACCCGTTCGCAGCCAGGCGGTGAGATCGGCGACGGGAGCACCGGGTCCGAGCCGCCCGAGCCAGGTGGTGCCGTACCGGACGCCCGGCGTCTCGAGGCGACGGTGGCGGATGGCGATGACGTTCTTCGAGGAGCACGGACCGAGGCAGTCGGTTCGCCGCAGGCGCGCTCCCGGAACGTCACCGACCGCCGCCTGCACCGCGGCGAGTTGCTCGGCAGCGCTCGACGCGAGCTCGTCGCGAGCGCAGCAACACCCACGGCAGACGAGGGCGGTGAAGACCGGACCGCAGCAGCGACCGGGCGTCACGCGACGGGTCGCGGGGCGGCGCCGAGCCCAGCCGGGGCGACCGCCTCCCGGGTCTGCCGGGCGAGCAACCCGAAGACGATCGCCAACCCGAACCAGATGATCGCGTTGCCGGTGATCGACTCCACCCGGAAGCGCCAGATCAACTCGGCGGGGACGGCGTTCTCGTCCTGGTTGGCGGGGAGCAGTGCGTAGGCCAGGCCGACGACACCCCCGCCCGCGCCGGTGACGAGCGCATAGCGCGCCGCCTCGTCGATCCCCCGGTCCTCCGCCCAACGCCACAGCGCGGCGCAGCCGGCGACGGTGAGCAGACCGATGAGCAGGAGGATCCCGTACAACGCGCTGCGCCGGCCGATCGTGTCCGGATTGCCGACCGCAGGAGGGTTCGCCGGATACTTCAGTTGGGGGATCAGCACCCAGCCGGTGAACAGCACGGCGGCGAGCCGCACCGCTCTGACCGACCACGTGTCACCACGCAACAGCGGCGCGGCGACGGCGAGGACGAAGGCGAAGGCGACGCCGAGGAACACGCCGTACAGCCCGGTGGCGAGCATCCCTCCGAGCACCTGCGTGGAACGGCTGAACATCTCCTCGCCCCCGGGGTTGGCCGCGGCTTCGAGGGCCAGTGCGGCGCGGATCTCGCGCTCGGTCACGAGCCATTGGAACACCGCCGCGGCCACGCCGGCACAGGCGCCGGCGAGCGCGCCGCGCCACAGGAACGCCCGTATGTTGTTCATCGGTCGCGGCCGGTCAGTGGCAGGGGAAGCCGAGCGCGTGGCGACCGTCGTGGAAGAACTCGTGCACGGTCTCCCACGAGTTGAGCAGCAACCCGTTCTCCTGGAGCATCACGTAGCTGGCGAACAAGGCGAGGGCGAACACCATCCACGACCAGGTGGGAATGGTGACGGGGACCGGACGGGCGTCGGCGGACATCGGGGAACTCCATCTCTCGTGGTGATCGAAGCGCTACCGGTCTCCTGACTCCAGGATCATTGCCGCCACTCACCTTCCCAGGCCGAAGCCCAGTGGTATGTCGAGTGGAAGCTCCTCTGTCACAGTGGCGAGGACCGCTCCGGATTTGCACCGGATTCCCGTATATCGCGCTGCTCACGGTAGCCCGAGCGCGTCGTGCCCGCAATCCCCGTGGACACGGCGCTGCCCGCCGTGGGGACGTGCCGGGTGCCACGTCCGTAGGATCGGCGGGCGTGACCAGGGTGCTGCTCCTCGCGGGGACGACCGAGGCGAGCGACCTCGCCAGACGCCTCGCCGCCGAGGGCATCGACGTCATCAGCTCGCTCGCCGGGGTGACGAGAGCACCCGCTCCCCGTCCCGGCCGGGTCCGTTCGGGGGGCTTCGGCGGCGCCGCCGGGCTCCGTCGCTACCTGGCCGAGGAACGGATCGACGCGCTGATCGACGCCACCCATCCGTTCGCCGCGACGATGCCCTTCCACGCCGCTGCTGCCGCGGGCGCGCTGGGCGTGCCGAGATGCAGAGTGCTGCGCGCCCCCTGGTCGGCGCAGGACGGCGACCGCTGGATCGCCGTCCCCGACCTTGCCCGTGCACACGACGCGGTGCACGCGCTGGGGGCCCGCCGGGTGTTGCTCACGACCGGGCGCCAGAGCATCGGGGCGTTCGCCACGTGCCCCACCGTCGATCTCGTGGTCCGTGCCATCGAGGCGCCCGCTGGTCTCCCCGCGGGCGCCATCGTGCTCCTCGAACGTGGGCCATTCCGGCTCGCCGACGAGCGCCGGCTCCTGCTCGAAGAGCGCGTCGAGGTCGTCGTGACGAAGAACTCGGGAGGTACGGCCACGGCGGCGAAGCTCGCCGCGGCCCGGGAGATCGGCGTCCCGGTCGTGATGATCGAGCGCCCGCCCCAGCCACCGGGCACGATCGTGGCAACGGCCGGGGATGCCCTGCGCTGGTTGGACGAGCTCCGCCTCTGCGCCGACGGCGTCGCCGCGGGAGCGGATCACCCGGGGTGATGGCGCGGCGTGTAGACCGCGGTCACGCCGTGCTGCTCGACCGACCGCGTCGTCGACGAGCCGATGATCACGATCGTCGACATGTCGACCGACTCGGGGTCGAGCGCGGCGAGCGTGCTGACCCGGACCGCTTCGCCGGGGCGCCCGACGTTGCGCCCGACGACGACGGGCGTCGCCCCCGTCCTGTGCCTGGAGATCACCGCCAGCGCGTCGGTGAACTGGTGGGGGCGGTGCCGGCTGCGGGGGTTGTACAGAGCGAGGACGAAGTCGGCCCCTGCCGCCGCATCGAGGCGCCGCTCGATCAACGCCCACGGCTTGAGGATGTCCGACAGTGACAGGACGCAGAAGTCGTGACCGAGAGGAGCGCCGATCCGGCTCGCCAGGGCCGTTGCCGCGGTGATCCCCGGCTCGACGTCGACGACGACACCTGACCATCGGTGCGGCTCGTGGTCGAGTTGCTCGAGGAGCACGGAAGCCATGGCGAACACCCCGGGATCGCCGGAGGAGACGACGACCACGTCACCACCGGCGGCAGCCAGATCGAGCGCCGCCCGCGCCCGCTCCGGCTCGGCTCGGTTCGGTGACCCGTGCCGCCGTGCCCGGACCGCCGTTCCCACCACGGTGTCGACCATTGCCAGGTACCGGCCGTAGCCGACCACGTCCGTCGCTTCGAGGAGCCGCCGGCGGGTTGCCGGGGAGCACCAGTCGGCGCGTCCGGGGCCGAGCCCGACGACGGTGACCCGTCCGTTCATCGGGCGTGCGGAGCCGGGTCGCCGTCCCGCCGCGCTGGGCGGGGCGCATCGGTGGTGTCCGCCACCTGGTCCCGGTCGCCGGCCTCTTGGCGCACCGGTAGACCGGTCCCGGGAACGGGCGCCACCGGCTCGCCGAGCCGCCCCCCGGGGACGAGGACGAGGGAGAAGTAGGGGGCCTCGATCTCGCCGGTGGCCGACAGCGGCATGACGCGCTGACCGGGGAACCCGACCCTCTCGGCGTACAGCGCGCCGGCCTGCTTGCCCGCAAGGTGCACAGCGGCGCGCACCGCGTCGAGGCGGCGCCCGACCTTCATGATCACGGCCGCCTCGGCGTTGCCCAGCGCCTCGGCGAGCGCGTCCGGCGCGAGGGTCGCCGGGAGCACGCTGAGGCGTTCGTCCCCCGACGCGATCGGTGTGCCGCTGGCCGCGCACGCCGCGGCGAATGCGGTCACGCCGGGCACGACCTCGGTCGGGTAACGGGCGGCGAGGCGAACGTGGAGATGCATGTAGCTGCCGTAGAACAGCGGGTCTCCCTCGCTGATCGCGGCGACCTCGCGCCCCGCGTCGAGGTGGGCGGCGAGGCGCGCCGAGCTCGCCTCGTAGAACTCGCCGAGGGCACGCCGGTACGCCTCGGGGGAGACGTCCTCGGTGGTCAGCGGGTACTCCAGACGCTCGACGGTCTGTTCGCCGCGGAGCAGGGTGCGCACCGTTCGGTAGGCGTTGCCCGGGCGACCGCGGGCCGCGAAGTAGGTAACCACGTCGGCGCCGGTGATGATCCGGACCGCGCGCAGGGTCATCAGCTCGGGGTCACCGGGGCCGACCCCGACCCCGAACAATCGCCCGCTCGGCATGCTTCCAACGCTCGCGCTGCTCGTCGTCACCGGCCGAGGATCTCCTGGTCGCTGGCCAGCGCGTTGACCGCCGCGCTGGCGATCGCGCTGCCTCCGCGGCGACCGTGCAGGGTCAGGAACGGCACCCCGTGGGGGAGGGAGGCAAGCGCGGCCTTGGACTCCGCCGCGCCGACGAAGCCGACCGGGACGCCGATCACGGCGCACGGGCGGAGAGCTCCGTCGAGGATCAACTCGAGCAGGCGGAACAGCGCGGTGGGGGCGTTGCCGACGACCGCCAGGGCGCCATCGATCGAGTCGATCGAGAGCTCGACCGCGGCAGCCGAACGCGTGGTGCCCGACCGCCTGGCCTGCTCGGCGACGCGCGGGTCACCCAGCGCACAGCGAACCCCGACGCCGTCGGGCAGACGGGCACGGGTGATCCCCCGCGCGACCATCTCCGTGTCGCACCACACGGCGCCGCCGGAGCGCAGGACCGCCCGCGCCGAACCGAGGAAGCCTGCACTCGCTTCGATCTGATCGAC
This sequence comes from uncultured Ilumatobacteraceae bacterium, assembly GCA_964592165.1. Lineage (GTDB taxonomy): Bacteria > Actinomycetota > Acidimicrobiia > Acidimicrobiales > Ilumatobacteraceae > JAWKHV01. The sequence goes on from CAZQEJ010000065.1 coordinate 6,441, forward strand.
GATCGCCGTGTCCCCCGCGGCGTGGACCATGCGCACGACGACGCGCTCGAGGTCGCCGAAGGCGGCGAGGCGATCGCCGAGCTCGGCCCGGATCGTGGCGAACGATGTGCGGTAGATGGCGTTGCCGTCGCGGGCGTAGTCGAGCTCGGTTCTCACTGCGGCCACTCCTCCAGCCCGGTTGCCGTGGCCACGAGGTGTCGTGCGCCACCGGGTGCGCCGCAGCGCTTCTCGCAGCCGGACACGTGGGTCCGCACGTCGGGCCGGAGCTCACCAGCGACGTGCCAGGTGTCGATCAGTGAGGCACCGCAACCGCGGCTGCCGATGCACGCGGAGACCATCCGGCGCCGGTCGTCGCCACTCGTGACCCAGCCGAGCGCGGCGAGAGCGCCGAGCGCGTCGCTGATCACGCCGGCCGCGCTCTGCGGGCCGATCATCAGCACACCGCGCTGCGGGGTGGGGTGCAGGGCGACCGACCGGGTCGCGCCCGCTTCGGCGAGGATCTCGAGTGCCGCGACCGTCGCCACGCCGAACGGTGGTGATGTGGCAGCGACCCAGTCGTCGGCGATCTGGCGCAGGCCCCACCACTGATAGCGATGTTCGGCGCCGAGGGGAGGACCGGCCACGCCGAGCTCCCGCCCCCGGCACTGCTCGCTCGCGCAGCGTTCGGCGAGCAACCTCAGCACGGGCAGCGGATCGGTGGAGATCGCCACCTCCCGGCCGGCGACAGCGATCTGCCAGCTGTC
>CAZQEJ010000065.1:7283-16637 GCA_964592165.1 uncultured Ilumatobacteraceae bacterium
ACCAGCCATCCGTCGGCGACCTCCATCGGGTGATGGGCCGAGGGGCACCAGCCGCGTACCACCGGTCGAGGAAAGGCGCTCGCGGTCATCGCCATCGACCGTACCAGTTGACGTAGGGCAGTACGCCCTACGTTGGTTACGATCGGCTCGGTGCTTCTGCCCCCGCGTCACCCTGACGCTCTTCCTCCCCGGCTGGTGATCGCCGGGCCGCGCTCGGGGGTGGGCAAGACGACGGTGACGACCGGGTTGCTCGCCGCGTTGCGGCAGCGTGGCGTGCGCGTCGCCGCTGCCAAGGTCGGCCCGGACTACATCGACCCTGGGTATCACCAACTCGCCGCGGGGCGCCCGTCGCGCAACCTCGACCTGTGGATGTGCGGCGCGGAGGCGGTGCTCGAGGTCGCCGGCCGTGCCGCACAGGGCGCGGACCTGCTCGTCGTCGAAGGCGTGATGGGGCTGTTCGACGGGGCCGCGGACAACGCAGCGTCGTCCACCGCGGACGTCGCCGCGCTGCTCGAGGCCCCGGTCGTCCTCGTCGTCGACGTGTCGGCGATGAGCCATTCGGTGGCCGCGCTCGTGCACGGCTTCCGCAGCTTCGACTCCCGGGTCGACATCGCCGGGGTGATCCTCAATCGGGTCGGGAGCGCCGGGCACGAAGTCCTCGTGCGTGAGGCGCTGGAGGCCATCGGCATGCCGGTCTTCGGGGTGCTCCGCCGTGACGAGCGGTTCACCTGGCGCGACCGGCACCTCGGGTTGATCCCTGTCGTCGAACGGCCCGGGCCCGTCGGCGCCGCGATCGCGGCTCTCGCCGATGCGGTCGCCGAGGGCGTGGACCTCGCTCTGGTGCAGTCGGCGGCGGCTCGTGGGGGCGACGTGCGGGTCCCCATTGCCGTCCATCCGGTGCCGCCACCGGCAACGGTCCGCATCGGCGTCGCCGGGGGGCGGGCGTTCAGCTTCGTCTATCCCGACAACCTCGAGGCGATGAGCCGCGCCGGTGCCGAGATCGTCCCGTTCGATCCGCTGGCCGACGAGCGGCTCCCCGACGGTCTCGCCGGCATCTTCGTCGGTGGGGGGTTCCCCGAGGCCTATGCCGGTCAACTGGGAGCGAACACCCGGCTCCTCGCCGACGTGCGGACGCGAATCGAACAGGGGATGGTCGCCTGGGCGGAATGCGGTGGCCTGCTGTGGTTGGCGCGCCGCCTCGGCGGGCAGGCGATGGCCGCCGTGGTCGCCACCGAGGCGGCGATGACCGGACAGCTCACCCTCGGCTACCGGGTGGCCACGGCGCGGCGCGACAGCCCGGTCGCGGCGGCGGGTACGACGCTGCGCGCCCACGAGTTCCACTACTCGGTGACCGAGCCGGCCGGGGACGCACTGCACGTCACCGGGCGGAATGGGCCGGCGGTCGGCGGGTTCGCCGGAGAGCGACTCCTCGCCTCCTACCTGCACGTCCACCTGGCCGGCCAACAGGCTCTCGCCGATCGTTTCGTGGCTACCTGTGCGGCTGCCGTACGTTCACCCTACGTCTCGTAGGATGGCCACGTGCACAAGTCGTCGATCTACCTCCCCGACGATCTCAAGCACTCACTGGCCCGCCGCGCCGCGGCCAGCGGGCGTTCGGAGGCGGAGTTGATCCGCCATGCGATCGAACACCTGCTCAGCGCGGCGACGCGCGGGCCAGGAGTGGCGACCGACGCCGAGGTGGCCCTCGATACGGTCCGCCCGCAGGTGATCGGCGTGGGGATGGGCCCCGGCGATCCCGGCCTCGTCACCCGCCGCGCCGTTGCGCTCGTCGGCGCGGCCGATCGGGTCCTCGTCGCAACGACCGACACGCGCTCGATCGGGCGCGCGGAGATGGTCGTGCGCGCCGTTGCCCCTCTCGCCCGTGTCCAACGCGTCGCCTACGCGATCGGCGCCGGCGACGACCGCGCCGGGTCGATGGAACGCCTCGTCGAGGCGGTGCTCGCCGGGGTCGACGCCGGAGAGCTCGTCGCCGTGGCCGTCCTCGGCGACCCCTCGCAGTGGACCGTGTTCCCCGAGCTCGCCCGGCGGGTCCGTGCGCTGCGGCCCGGTCTGCCCGTGTCCGCGACCGCGGGGATCGCTGGCTACCAGGCGGCGGCGGCCGAGGCTTCGTTCGCCCTTGGTGAGGGCCTCAGCACGTTGGTCATCACCGCCGATCCCAGGCGTGCCCGGGAGGCGATCGCTGCGGGCGACGCGGTGGTCCTGTACAAGGCGACCACCGACGGGGCGGCGGTGCGCGAACTGATCGCCGGCACGGGGCGCGACGACGCGATCGTCGCCGAGTTGACCGGCGTGCCCGGAGAGTCCGCGCGGCCCGTGGCCCGCATCCCCGATGGCCCGCTCGCCTACCTGAGCACGGTCATCGTCCCCCACCACGATCGCCGTCGCCCCCGCCGTCGGGTCGCCGGATGATCTCCTTCGTCGGCGCCGGTCCCGGCGCGGCCGACCTGCTCACCGTGCGCGCCGTGGATCGCCTCGGCGCGGCCGACGTGATCGTCTGGGCCGGATCGCTCGTGTCCGCGGACGTGCTCCGTCACTGCCGCGCCGACGCGGTCGTGCACGACTCGAAGGAGATGACCCTCGCCCAGGTGTGCGCGGTGTTCGCCGAGCACCCGGGGGCGGCGATCGTCCGCCTGCACTCCGGTGATCCGGCGGTGTTCAGCGCGATCGGTGAACAGATCGATTGGTGCCTCGAGCACGGCCGGGAGTTCGAGATCGTGCCCGGTGTGTCCTCGTTCAGCGCCGCTGCCGCGGCGGCCGGGTGCGAGCTGACGATTCCCGGCGTCGCCCAGTCGGTGGTCCTCACCCGGCTCGCCGGAGGGACATCGGGCTCGATGCCCGGGAGTGAGTCGATTCGCGCCTTCGCCGCCACCGGAGCGACGCTGGCCGTGTTCTTGTCCGCTGGGTTGGTCGACCGACTGGCCGGCGAACTGCTCGCCGCAGGGAGCGGCTACTCGCCCGACACCCCGGTGCTGGTTGCCCATCGGGTCAGCCGCCCCGACCAACGGTTGATCCGCACGACGATCGCCTCGCTTGCCGAGACCGTCGCCGCCGAGCGGATGACGACGACCACCTTGTTCCTCATCGGGGCCGCGCTCGACGGCGTGGGGGACCGGCGGAGCCACGTGTACGCGCCTTCCTACGCGACCCGTTTCCGCGCGGCGCGGGAGGCCTGAGGCCGATGGGTGTGCCGGGCGTGAGTGTCGTCGGGATGGTCGGTGGAGAGGTCTTCGGCGCCCAGGCTCGGCGCGCCCTCGAGCGCGCCGAACTGCTCGTCGGCTCACCGCGGCACCTCGCCCACGTCGCCCGCGCCGTCGAGCGCGTCGAGCTCTGTGGCCCGATCCCCCTCGTCCTGGAGAAAGTCGCCGAGGCGCGTGCCGAGGCGCGTCCGGTGTGCATCCTCGCTTCGGGCGACCCCGGGTTCTTCGGCATCGGCCGGATCGTCGCCGAACGCTTCGGCGACGACGCCGTCGTTCTTCCGGCGCCGTCGTCGGTCTCCCTTGCGTGTGCCGCGGTCGGGTGGTCGTGGGACGACGCCGACGTCGTCTCCGTCCACGGGCGGCCCGCCGCTGACGCGCTGCCTCGCGTCGCGAGCAGCCCGAAGGTCGCCGTTCTGACGGGTCCGGGTCATCCGCCGGACGCGCTCGGGCGTTCGCTGCTCGCCCACGGCTGCCCGCCGCGACGGGTCGTTGTCGCCAGCCGCCTGGGGGAAGCGGACGAGTCGTTCGCCCGCACCGATCTCGGCGGTCTTGCCTCCGGGCACTTCGACCCGATGTCGGTCGTCCTCCTCGAAGCGGCTGAGCCGGCGATCCCGGCGCATCTCGGGGCGCGGTCGATGAACGTGTCCTGGGGTGCGCCGATCGGCGGGTTCGAGCACCGTGACGGGATGATCACCAAGCCCGAGGTACGCGCCGTCGTCCTCGGCAAGCTCGCTCTCGGACCTGCCGGGCTGTTGTGGGATCTGGGTGCGGGCAGTGGCTCGGTGGGGATCGAGGCGGCGACGGTCCAGCCCGCGCTGGACGTGTACGCGGTCGAGCGCTCGGCGCCCGACGCCGCCCGGATCGTGCGCAACGCCAGCGCGTTCGGGGTCGCCGAGCGCATCGCCGTCGTCGTCGGGGAGGCGCCCCAGGTCCTCGCCGGCCTTCCCCGACCCGACCGTGTCGTCGTCGGGGGCGGCGGGCTGTCCGTGGTCGAAGCGGCCTGGTCGCGGCTCGCTCCCGGTGGTGTGCTGGTTGCCCTGTTCGTCGTCCTCGACCGGGCCGCGCGCGCCGCACAGCTTCCCGGGGAGATGGTCCAACTGCACGTCGATCGAGCCGTGCCGATCGGTGACGCGGGGATCCGCTTCGAACCGGCCAACCCGGTGTTCGTCTGTTGGGGACGGCGATGACCCCGAGCCGAGTGATCGTCGGGGTCGGGATGTCCTCGGCGGCGACCCGGGACGAAGTCAGGGGTCTCGTCGCCGGCACGCTCGCCCGTGCGGGGCTCGCCTTCCCTCCCTCCGCGGTGGCGACGCGGTCGGTGTTCGCCGGTGATCCTCGCCTCCGGTTCGGCTGCCCGGTCGTCGGCTTCGACGACGATCTGCTGGTCGCCCGCAGCGCGCCTGTCGAGCGTGCCATCGGGCTCCCGGCGCGGGTAGCCGAGACCGCGGCGCTGCTCGCTGCCGGGGACGGCATGGTCCGCCTCGCGGCGACCGATCGCAGCGTGCACGCGACCGTCGCCGTCGCCGTCGCCGTCTGTACCGGGGAGGCACACTCGTGACCGTCCATCTCGTCGGGGCGGGTCCGGGCGATCCGGAACTGCTCACCGTGCGTGCGACGCGCCTGCTCCGCGCCGCGGAGGTCGTCGTCCACGATCGGTTGATCCCCGGCGCGGCGCTCGACCTCGCCCCGCCGGGAGCGCTGCGCATCGACGTCGGCAAGCGTCGCGGTCACGCCGCGGTGCCCCAGGCGGAGATCAACCGGCTCCTCGTCGAACACGGTCGCGCCGGCCGGCGTGTCGTGCGGCTCAAGGGTGGTGACCCGTACGTCTTCGGTCGTGGCGGTGAGGAGGCTGGCGCCCTGTGCGCCGCGGGTGTCCCGTTCGAGGTCGTCCCCGGAGTGAGCTCGGCGATCGCTGCCCCGGCGGCGGCGGGGATCCCTGTCACGTTGCGCAACACGTCGCTCGCCTTCACCGTCGTCACCGGGCACGAGGATCCGACCGGAGGGATCGAGGTCGACTGGGCCGCGCACGCGGCGACGGGAGCGACGCTGGTGATCCTGATGGGTGCCGAGCGGATCGGTTACATCGCCGAGCGCCTGATCAGCGCTGGCCGCCCACCGGCTACTCCGGTCGCCGCGATCCGGTGGGCGACGACGGCCGACGAGGAGATCGTCCGCTCGACGTTGGGCGAGGTCGCCAAGGCGGGGGTCGCCGCGCCGGCAACGATCGTCGTTGGTGACGTTGCTGCCCTCGACGTCCATCGCGCCCCGTCGTGACGGGATCCGACCCGTCGGCGCCGGTCCCCGCGGCTGGTCCGCATGGCGGGGACGCGGCGCGGCTCGCCGCTGCCCTCGGTGTCGCCCCCGCCGAGGTCGTCGAGCTCTCTGCGAGCATGAACCCGTTCGCTCCCGACGTCGCGGCGATCGTCGCCGGCATCGTGACCGAGCGGCCCGAGGTGGTCGGGCGATATCCCGACGAGCACGAGGCGACGGCCAGCCTGGCCACCGTGCTCGGCGTGGAGGAGGAGGTCCTCGTCCTGACCAACGGTGGCGCGGAGGCGATCGCCCTGGTCGCCGCGCGGGAGCAGATCGGTGACGTCGTCGCTCCCGAGTTCGGGCTCTACGCGCGGCACCTGCAACGCGTCGAACGTGGCGCGCCGCGATGGCGGTCGAACCCGTCGAACCCGCTCGGCAGGCTCGCCCCGGAGGAGGACCACGCGAGGGTCTGGGACGAAGCGTTCTACGGGCTGGCGACGGGGACGTGGACCCGTGGCGACGCCGGTTCGTGGCGGGTGGGCTCGTTGACCAAGTTGTGGTCGTGCCCCGGGTTGCGCCTCGGTTACGTGATCGCTCCGGACGCCGCGGCGGCCGACGCGGTCCGGCGCTCGCGACCGCGTTGGTCGGTGAACGGCCTCGCGCTGGCTGCGGTTGGCGAGCTGCTCGGGCGAACGGACCTTCCCGGGTGGGCGCGTGAGATCGCCGGACTGCGTGCCGAGTTCGCCGCGCAGCTCACCGGGCTCGGCTTCGATGTCGAGGAGACCGCGGCCAACTGGGTCCTCGTCCGCCGGCCCGGATTGCGCGCCGCGCTCGCGGCCCAGCTCGTCGCGGTGCGTGACTGCACCTCGTTCGGCCTCCCTGGAGTCGCCCGCTTGGCGCTCCCTCGCCGGGAGGATGTGCCGCGGGTTCTCGACGCGTTCTCCAGGGTCGAGCCATGAGCGCTCTGGGCGCTGCGGCGGGCGTCGTGCTCGACGAGTTCCTCGGTGAACCGCCGCTCGCCTGGCACCCTGTCGCCCGGTTCGGGGAGGCGATGCGTTCCCTGGAGCCGCACCTCTACGCCGATCGGCGGTCCCGGGGCATCGTCTTCACGGCGTGTGGAGTGGGTTTCGCCTGCGGCACCGGGTGGATTGTCCGGCGACTTCTCGGGCGCCACGCCGGTACGGCGTTGGCCGTCGCGATCTGCAGCGCGGGGCGGATGCTCGACGTCGAGGCGCAGGCGATGGCCGCGCTGCTTGGCACCGGTGATGTCCCCGCGGCGCGCGTCCGGGTGAGATCGCTTGCCGGGCGCGACGCCGAGCGGCTCGGCACCGGCGAACTCTCCCGCGCGGTCATCGAATCGGCCGCCGAGAACCTCGTCGACGCGGTCACCGCGACGCTGTGGTGGGGTGCTGTCGCGGGCCCGATCGGCGCGTTCGGCCATCGGGCGTGCAACACACTCGACGCGATGGTCGGGTACCGGAACGACCGCTACGCCCACTTCGGTTGGGCATCGGCCCGCCTCGACGATCTGCTCAACGCGGTGCCCGCCCGACTCGGCGTGCTGGCGGTCGCTCTCGTCCGGCCACGACGGGCAGCCGACGTGTGGCGGATCGTCCGCCGTGACGCGCGCCGGCATCCGTCACCCAATGGCGGCGTCGTCGAGGCGGCGTTCGCCGCCGCCCTCGGTGTCGGCCTCGGAGGAGTCAACCGCTACGGCTCATTCGTCGAGGATCGGGGCACGCTCGGCGACGGTCCGCTGCCGGGGATCGCCGACATCGCCGCCGCCGTCCGCCTCCGGCGAGACACGACCGCGCTGAGCACCACGGTGGTCGCCGTCGCCGGCGTCATTGCGGCCTACCGGCGGCGGAGCACGTAGGCGTCGAACACCCAGCCGTGCGCGGCGCGCAGCGCGCTGCGCCGTTCGGCGATCTGCTCGGCGACGTCGTCGAGTGCTCCGGCGATGAGCTCCTCGTCGGGCATCCCGAGAAACGCACCCCAGTAGATCTGCCAGCCGGCGCCGCGCAGCGCGGTGAAGCTGCACTCTGCGTCGAGAAACACGGCGATGTCGTCGATCCCCTCCGGGATGCCGGCCCGCAGCCGGCGGCCGGTGGTGATCAACACCGATCCGCCGACGGCGTGGAGGGCGATGCCGTGGCGGGCCGTCAGCACGTGCAGGCTGCTCACTGCCGGGATCACCCGGAGGATCACCTCGACCCGGCCGCGGGCGGTGATCTCGTCGAGGATCCGCAGCGTGCTGTCGTACAGCGACGGGTCGCCCCACACGAGGATCCCCACGGTGGTGCCCTCGGTGGTCTGTTCGAGGAGGGCCTGCTCCAGCGCGACGGCGCGACCGGAGTGCCACGAGGCGACCGCGTCGGAATACGGGGACTCCTCCTCGCGGCGTGCGTCGGGGATCTCCACGATGCGCACCGGTCTTCCTCGCCGAGCGCGCCCGAGGACCGCTCGGCGAACCGCGTCCAGTTCCGCAGCGCGCTCACCCTTGTCGAAGCTGACCACGACGTCGAGCGCGTCGAGCGCGTCGAGCGCTTCGAGAGTGGTCATCGCCGGATCCCCGGGACCGATCCCGACGACGACGACCGGGACGGACCGTCGCCGCTGCTCACCGCTCACGCGCTCAACGTAGCCCGTGATCCTCCCGTGGCCGCCGGGCGCTGGGACCGGCCATCCGAACGCCGACACACCCACCCGCTACAAATGGACCGATGAGTGACGCGGGCGACATCACCTCCGAGCGCGCCGTGGGGCGGGTCGTCGGCACCGACGACGCGACCCCCCTCGAGTTCTGGGTCGCGGTCGCTCCCGGGGAGCATCTCCAGCTCGACGACGTCGTCGCCCTCGACCGGATCCTGCCGACGGGGGAGAAGCTCAGCCTGTACGGCATCGTCGGCCAGGTCCGTGCCCGCCACGAGGGCGCCCGCTTCCAGAGCGACGTGTTCTTGATCTCCGACGGCTTGCTCCCCGCCGAGGTCTCCGAGGCGGCGATGGTCCAGGTCACCCGTGTCGTGCCGGAGATCTTCGTCCCGCCGTTGCCGGGCACGCCGGTCCGCCGCGCCGTCGGCGCCGAGCGGGACGCAGCGCTCGACCACGACGAGGTCGAGCGCCGACTGCCTGCCGGGCGCAGCCGCGACGGTGAACCGGTGTTCCTCGACGTCGACTTCCTCGACGGGACGAAGGGCGCGCACGTCAACATCAGCGGGATCAGCGGCGTGGCGACCAAGACGAGCTACGCGACGTTCCTCCTCTACTCCCTGTTCGCCTCCAAGGTGCTCGGGGCGGAGACGGCGAACACCAAGGCACTCGTTTTCAACGTCAAGGGCGAGGACCTCCTCTTCCTCGACCATGCCAACGCCCGGCTCGACGACACGGCGCGCGACGCCTACGGCGCGCTCGGCCTGCCCGCCGGGCCGTTCGCCGACGTCGGCGTGCTCGCCCCGCCCCGCCGCGGGGATCGCAACGCGACACCCGACGTCGGGTCGCGCGCCACCGGCGTCCGGCCTCTGTACTGGACGATCGCCCAGTTCTGCGAACAAGGACTGCTCCCGTTCCTGTTCGCCGACGTGGCCGACGAGCGCCAGCAGTACACGATCGTCGTCCAGTCGGTCACCGCCCGCCTGCACGAAGCAGCGGAGAAGGCCGCCGGTCACGGTGGGGCGGTGCGCATCGAGGGAACGACGGTGCGCACGTTCGCCGATCTCGTCGACGTGATCGAGAAGAAGCTGATCCCCGAGGACCCCGAGGACAGCCCCGACCCGCGTTGGACCGGTCGGGCGATCGGCGGGGGGACGATCAACGCGTTCGTCCGCCGGCTGCACTCCGCGGTGGACCGCGTCGGGCATCTGATCCGCGCCGACATCGACGACGC
>CAZQEJ010000066.1:0-16574 GCA_964592165.1 uncultured Ilumatobacteraceae bacterium
CACGGTGGACGGCCGTGCGAACCTGCTGACGGACACCGCCGCCGGCCGGATCGGCGGGAACGCCGGCGCGAAGGTCGAGTTCCTCGACGCCACCTGGCGCGATGGCCACCTCGCCGGAGTCGAAACCGACGGCCACGACGCCCTGGGCATCATCGTGGATCGCGAGGGTCGTCTGGTGTCCGTGTCCTGGGACGACGACACGGCCGTCGACCTCGAGTGGCGCGACGAGGAGAGCTTCGTCGTCGGCCAACGCGGAACGAACCGGGAGTTCGACTACACGATCACCGACGGACACCTCACCGGGTTCACCGGCAACGGCGTCACGTACTCGCTCGGCGAGAACACCAGTGGGTTCCTCGGCGCCCTGACCCTCGCGTCCGATGCGTTCGAAGGAACGGTGCGGTTCGACGCTTTCGGCCGTCCCGCAACGCTCAGCGCCGCCGAGCGCACGTCGACGATCACCTACGACACCACCGGCAGAGTCTCGTCGGTTCTGACGACGCGCCCCGGCGGGGAATCGGAGCAGACCACCGTCAACTACGACGACGGCCGGAAGATCGACGGCAACGGCGACCTGGTGAAGGCCTTGTTCGACGACAGCGGCGCCCTCAAGCAGTCCCTTCCGAACACTCTGCGCAATCCGCTGTCCGCCGGGGCGGACTCGGTAGCGCTCCAGCAGGCGCTGCTGATCGAGGGAACCGACGACCTGCTCGTCGCCGAGCCTGACCCTTTCGCGCAGGTCGAAGCGGCGTTGACCGCGTCCACGCCGGCGGTCAGCACGCCGGTTGGTGTACGCGACCGGCTACGCCTGGCGCGCCAGATGGTCGTCGCCGAAGTCGGTCGCCTTGCTCCGACGGTGTCGGTCAACGACGGGCTGAGCGTCCAGGTCCCGATCGTCAACCCCGACAACGGCAAGCTCATCGATTACAACCCCTTCGTCGACGCCGTCCCCAGCGGCCTCGCGCTCGGCGTCCTCGCTCGCCAGGCCGGAGGTGGGGGCTCACTCCTCGACCGCGCCGTCGATCGCCTCGGCGACGTGGTGGGCGGGGTGGTGTCGTTCAGCAAGCACGTCGCGCACTTCGTGACCACGAACCCCGTCGTCCGGCTCGTCGTCAGCGTCGCAGCGTTCGCCGTACCCGTGGCGTGCGCTCTCATCGGGCCCGCGTGCGTCGGACCGGGCGCTGTGGTTCTACGGATCGCCGCGGCGATCACCTTGGCGAGCGCGGGACGGGAGATCGCCAACACATGCCCGTCCGGAGCGGTGATGAGGTGTGGGGTCGGGATCGCACTCGCAGCGCTGTCGGTCGTCCAGTTCTCCTCCGCCCGACAGATCGCCGGTGCGCTCGTGCCCTCCCGGCCTGCGATGGTCAATGGCCGACCGACGATCAACGGCGGCTACGCGGGTCGCGCCTACGACGGACCTGGATGGACCGCCGAGATGCGGGTCAAGTATCCGGCGGAAGTCCAGATCGACAAGTCCGGCTTCGCGCGGTTCGAGCCCTACTCGAGGGCGTCGGTCCGTTCCAGCTCGCTGACCGGTGAGTACGCCCGCGACGCCGCGATCGCGAACCGTGCCGTCGGCCTGACGCGGACGCCGGCGGGGTACGCGTGGCATCACGTCGAAGACGGCCGAACGCTGATTCTGATCCCCACCGATGTCCACACCGCGGTCAGGCACACCGGGGGAGCGGCGGTTCTCCGTGGGGTGTTGAGCAGTGGCACTTGAGTTCGTCGGGCGGTTGCGGCCTGCACCGCCGGAGTCGGTCGACGCCTTCGAATCGCGCCTGCGTTGCCGGCTGCCGGCGCCATTCCGCGCCGTGCTGACCGCAGTCACCAATGGCGGGACCGTGGGGCCGGTTGCCCTCCGCTCGGATCTCCGCGTCGGCGTGGTTGCCGTTTTCGGAGTCGACCGAGACGATCGCCTCGACATCGAGACGAGGCGCGCCGGATTCGGAGTTGACCGGCTCCCGCGAGGACTGCTCCCGATCATCGAGGCGGAGGGCGGCAACGTCGTGTGCCTCTCGGTCCGCCCCGGCGACTTCGGAACGGTGTGGTTCTGGGACCACGAGCAAGAGGGAGCGGGGGACCCGTTGACCGTGGTTGCGGAGGACTTCGACGAGTTCGTGAGCAGCCTGGAGCCGATCGACCTCGCCGGTCCTCCTCCGTCCGATGATGCAGCGTGGATCGAGCCCGCCCTTCTCGACGAGATCGGCAGCGACGAGAACTGACCCGGCGCCCCGGAAGCGAGCCAGGCCCGGCGGGCGCGCTGTCGGCGCGCGCCGTGGGTCCGGGCGGTACTGTCCAACGACTGTGAGTGGATCCGGGGAGAAGTGGTGCGCGGGCGTCGACCTGAGCCGGATCCCGGCCCACGTCGGCTGCGTGATGGACGGCAACGGGCGTTGGGCGCAGCGCCGTGGGCTGAAGCGGACCGACGGCCACGCGGCGGGGGAGGAGGCGCTGTGGGACGTCGTCGACGGCGCCCTCCACCTCGGGGTGAAGTGGCTCACGGTCTACGCGTTCTCCACGGAGAACTGGCGGCGCCCCGTCGACGAGGTCCGCTTCTTGATGAACTTCAACCGGGAGATCCTCACCCGCCGGCGGGACGGACTGCACGCCCAGGGGGTGCGGATCCGCTTCTCCGGGCGTCGTGACTGGCGGGTGCCGCGCAAGCTGATCCGGGAGCAGGACGAGTCGATCGCGCTGACCGCCGGCAATCGCCGCCTGACGCTGACGTTCGCCTTCAACTACGGCGGGCGGGCTGAGATCATCGACGCGGTGCGGCGGATCGTCGACGACGGGGTGCGGGCCAAGGACGTCGACGAGAAGCTGCTCCGTTCGTACCTCTACTACCCGGACATGCCCGACCCGGATCTCGTCATCCGCACCAGCGGCGAGTTCCGGATCTCCAACTTCTTGCTCTGGGAGCTGGCCTACAGCGAGCTCGTGTTCACCCCGGTGCTGTGGCCCGACTTCCGTAAGGACCACCTCGCCGACGCGATCCGTGAGTACCAGGAGCGCGAACGGCGCTTCGGCGGGATCCACGGATGAACCTGCGGATCCGGACCGGCTGATGAGCCTGTACCGCGACACCGGGGTCGTGCTGCGCACGTACAAGCTCGGCGAGGCCGACCGGATCGTGGTCCTGCTCACCGCGGAGCACGGCAAGGTGCGCGCCGTGGCCAAGGGAGTGCGTAAGACGAAGAGCCGTTTCGGTGGGCGGCTGGAGCCGCTCAGCCACTGCAGCTTGCTGCTCTACGAAGGGCGCGGCGAGCTCGACATCGTCTCCCAGGCGGAAGCGATCGACTCGATCGCCCCGCTCCTCGGCGACCTCGACCGCCTCACCCAGGGCCTCGCCGCGGCCGAGGCGATCGACCAGCTCGCTCTCGACCGGGAGCCGGCCCCGCACCTGTACCGGATGCTCGTCGGGGTCTTGCGCACCCTGGAAAGGGACCCGTCCCCACTCGTCGTCCCCGCGTTCTTCTGGAAGCTGCTCAGTGCGGAGGGGTCGCGTCCCGAGCTCGACCGGTGCGTCCGCTGCGGCACGGCCGAACCGCTCGTCGCTTTCGCGATGGACGAGGGTGGGGTGCTCTGCCGCTCGTGCCGGCGCGGTGCGGCGATCTCCACCGACGCGCTGAGGCTGACGCGGATGATCCTCGGCGGGCGGATGAACGACGCGCTCGCCGAGCCCCCGGGGCCGGCGACAGGCGAGGTCGCCGTGCTGGCGACGAAGGCGATGGAGCAGTTCATCGAGCGCCGGCTCCGTTCCGTGTCGCTGTTCGAACGAGCCTGAGGCCGGCGGCCCCGGGGCCAGGTGGCAGAGCACGGTCCCGACCCCTACCCTGGCCGCCCTATGCCGGCGACGGACCTCGACCAGATCGTCAACCTGTGCAAGCGGCGGGGGTTCGTCTATCCGTCGGCGGAGATCTACGGCGGGTTCCGCTCGTCCTACGACTACGGACCGCTCGGCTCGCTGATGCTGCGCAACGTGAAAGACGCCTGGGTGCGGACGATGGTCCAGCAGCGCGACGATGTCGTGTTGATCGACGCCTCGATCCTCTCCCCCCCGGCGGTATGGGAGGCGAGTGGGCACCTGGCCAGCTTCACCGACCCGCTCGTCGACTGCACGAACTGCAAGCAGCGCTTCCGTGAGGATCACCTGGAGGATCCGAATGTGTGCCCGAACTGCGGGGCGAAGGGCGCGTTCACCGAGGCGCGGGCGTTCAACTTGATGTTCAAGACGCACGCCGGTCCGATCGAAGGGACCGGCGCGGAGGTCTACTTGCGCCCGGAGACGGCGCAGGGGATGTTCCTCAACTTCGCCAACGTGCTCCAGACGAGCCGCAAGAAGCCACCGTTCGGCATCGCCCAGGTGGGCAAGAGCTTCCGCAACGAGATCACTCCGGGCAACTTCATCTTCCGCACCCGGGAGTTCGAGCAGATGGAACTGGAGTTCTTCGTCCCCCCGGCGGAGAGCCCGGCGTGGTACGAGTACTGGTGCAACGCCCGCCTGCAGTGGTACGTCGACCTTGGCATCCCCCGGGAGATGCTCCGCTTGCGCGACCACGACGCGGACGAACTGAGTCACTACTCCGTCGGCACCGCGGACGTCGAGTTCCTCTTCCCCTGGGGGTGGGGTGAGCTGGAGGGCATCGCCCAGCGCACGGACTACGACCTCAAGCAGCACGCCGCGCACTCCGGGCAGCGCCTCGACTACTTCGACCAGGCGACGAACGAACGCTACGTCCCCTACGTCGTCGAGCCGGCGGCAGGGGCGACGCGCACGATGGCCGCGTTCTTGCTCGCTGCCTACGACACCGACGAGGTCAACGGCGAGCAGCGCACCGTGCTCCGCCTCCATCCCCGGCTGGCCCCGTACACGGTGGCCGTGCTCCCCTTGTCGAAGAAGGACACGATCACCCCATTGGCCAAGCAGGTCTTCGCCCGTCTCGCCGAGCACTACTACGTCGACTACGACGAGACACAGGCGATCGGGCGCCGCTATCGCCGTCAGGACGAGATCGGCACCCCACTGTGCGTGACGGTCGACTTCGACTCCCTCGACGACGGTGCGGTGACCGTGCGCGACCGGGACACGACCGAGCAGGTACGCGTCCCGATCGACGTGCTGGAGGCCGAACTGCGCGACCGCCTCGGGTTCTGATCAGAGCGGGCTCAGCCGCCGAGCACGCAGCTCCGGTAGGCGAGGAGCCGCTGCTCGAACTCGGCGGTCCCCAGGCGGAACGGGTTGATCCCGCCGTAGCAAGCCGGCGCGGCGACCTCGAAGGGCATCTGCTCGGGTGTCATCGAGCCGTCGGCGACGCGCCCGTCGAAGCACGTCCGGGCGGTGGTGACGAGCTCGACGAATGCGGCGTCGTCCAACCGGGTGACCGTCGCGTCGAGAAGGGGACCGGCGAGCCCACATTCGGGGAAGCGGTACAGCGCGGGGATCCTCGCCGGATCGACCGCGCCCGCGTCGACCGCCGTGGTGATGCAGGCGATCGTCTCCGCGGCGCTCGGAGCGTGGCGGCAGAACTCGACGAGCGCGTCCGGATCAGCGCGCGCCGTGTCCGCTCCTTCGCGGGCGGGGGAGGAATCCCCGCCGACCGGTGTCGGAGACGGGGCGGCATGGGCCTGTCGCCATCCGGCCGTGCCGGTCGCCGTCCCCGGTCTCTCACCCAGGTAGACGATGGCGAATGCGATGACGGAGACGAGCAGGCAGGCGAGCAGCACCGTGCGCCGGCTCGTCCCTTGGACCGCAGGCGAGGACGGCGGCCGGGGGGCCCCGGCGTCCAGGTGTCCGGCCGGAGCCGGCTCGGTAGCCGGTGCGGCGCGGTGCTGGGGGGTGACGGTGACCGGCGACGGCCCAGGTAGGCGGGATGGGGTGATCTCCGCGGTGACGGCGGGCGGTGGGAGCGCGGCGGCTTCGTCCGGCTCCCACTGATCCCCGTCCCAGTAGCTGCCATCCCACACGTTCGGTGCGGTCCCACCGGGGGGGAGATCGTCCCACTCGTCGGGCTCGGAGTTGGCCACCCCGTCGATCTCCGGCTGCCAGTCGGGGTCGTGCCAACTGCGGTCGTCGCGTCGGGTGCTCAGCGTGATCCCCCCTCCCCGGTCGACACCTTCCCGCCGTACATCGACAGCACACGATCCCTTCCACTCCGCCCGGTGACGGACAAGGACGCCGATCCGGTCCGGATATGACGCGCCCCGTCCCTCCCGATGCCGGTGCGGCGGAACGGGCGGCCGTTCGCCCCAGGCGGGATCTATTCGCTGAGGACGAGGAGCAGCGCGCCGAACGCGTGGTGGTCGCGCAGCGGGGCAAAGTCGGCGTGGTGCTCGAGCAGTTCGAGGACTCCCGCGGAGCTGTCGGCGGCGATCGCCGCGCTCTGCAGCCAAGCCATCGCCGTGGTCAGCTCGCCGAGGCGGACCGCGGCCGTGGCGACGAGCATCGCCACGTCCGCATGACCGCCTTGGCGGAACAGGCTCGAGCCGTACTGACCGGCACGGATGTTGTCGCCGGCGTCGAGGAGGCGCTTGATCGCCACCCATCCCGGGCTCGGTGCGGGGACCTCGACCCGCGGGTTGAGCTCGCTGCGCAACATCATCGCCTGGAACACGAGCAGCGCGCCGGTGAATGCGGCTCCGGCACGTAGACCGGGTTGGAGCAGGAAGATCAGGCAGAGGTGGGCGGTGAGGGCGATGCTCGCCCAGATCATCACCCGCCGGCCGCGCCGGGGGAAGCGCGCCTCGGCGAGAGCGGCGACGACCGCCCCGCCGTCGAGGGGCAGGAGGGGGAGGAGGTTGACGATGCCGAGCACGGGACCGGCCAGCCAGATCGCCAGGGCCGCGTCGGAGGAGGCGACCGCACTGTGGTCCAGCGGGTTGATCCCCATCGCGATCAAGGCGAGCACGCCGGGGACGATCTCGGCGAGCGGGCCGGCGATGGCGATCGCCGCCCGCTCCGCAGCGCTGAGCTCACGGGTCGGTTCGTAGGAGGTGTATCCGGCGAACATGTCCAAGGCGATCTCCGCCCGTGCCCCGTAGAGGCGGGCGACCGCGGCGTGGCCGAGTTCGTGGGTGACGGTGAGCACCGCAACCGATCCGGCGAGCCACGGGCCGAGTGGGCCGCGCTGGACGACGAGGGCGATGGCGAGGAAGACGAAGAACCCGGGGCGCACGGCGACGGGGAAGCCGAGGGCGCGGAACGACGGCCGCCACGTGCGGCGCAAGGAGCGCGTTATCGCCTCTTGGCTGTTCATCCTCCGAGAACCATACGACGCGTTCGGTAGCATCGGCCGACGTGCCTTACGTCTTTTCCTTCGACCACAAGCATCGCCGCCCTCCGATGGAGATGAAGGATCTCCTCGGCGGCAAGGGTGCGAACCTCGCCGAGATGACCAGCGTGCTGCGGCTACCGGTGCCGCCCGGGTTCACGATCTCGACCGATGCGTGCCGGGCGTACCTGCGCGGTGGGTGGCCGGAGGGGCTCGACGACGAGATCGCCACGCAGATCGGGGCGTTGGAGCGCAAGATGGGCCGTCGCCTCGGTGACCCCGCCGACCCGTTGCTCGTCAGCGTCCGTTCGGGGGCGAAGTTCTCCATGCCGGGGATGATGGACACGGTCTTGAACCTCGGGCTCAACGACAAGTCGGTCAAGGGCCTCGCCGTGGTGACCAGTGACGAACGGTTCGCCTATGACAGCTACCGGCGGTTCATCTCGATGTATGGGCGGATCGTCCTCGACATCGCCGGGGAGCACTTCGAACACCCGCTGGAGGAGATCAAGGAGCGTCTCCGCGCCTCGTCCGACGCGGAGATCCCCGCCGCCGAGCTGAAGAACCTGTGCGCCCTGTACAAGGCGGTGGTCAAGGAGCAAACGGGCAAGGCGTTCCCCCAGGACCCGCCTAAGCAACTGCGCGGCGCGGTGGAGGCGGTGTTCCGCAGCTGGAACGGGGCGCGGGCGATCGCCTACCGGGTGCGCGAGCGGATCAGTCACGATCTCGGGACCGCGGTCAACGTGCAGACGATGGTCTTCGGCAACCGTGACGAGAACTCCGGGACCGGCGTCGGGTTCACCCGCAACGCGGCGACCGGGGAGAACAAGCCCTACGGGGACTTCCTCGTCAATGCCCAGGGCGAGGACGTCGTCGCCGGGATCCGCAACACCGAGGACCTCGACGCGCTGAACACCCACTTTCCCACGATCCACGACGAGTTGCTGGAGATCTTCGAGCGGCTCGAGCGCCACTACCGGGACATGTGCGACACCGAGTTCACCATCGAGCAGGGCAAGTTGTGGATGCTCCAGACCCGGGTCGGCAAGCGCACCGGCACCGCCGCCCTGCGCATGGCCGTGGACATGACCAAGGGCACGGGCAAGGGTGCGGGCAAGTGGAAGATCTCCAAGGAGGAGGCGCTGATGCGGATCAGCGCCGACCACCTCGACTCCGTCCTCCACCCGACGTTCGCGAACAAGGGCAAGCCGCTCACCAAGGGCCTCGCCGCCTCTCCGGGAGCGGCGGTCGGCCGGGTCTACTTCACCGCCGATGACGCAGTCGCGGCCAAGCAGCGGGGCGAAGACGTCGTCCTCGTGCGCAACGAGACGAGCCCGGAAGACGTCCACGGGATGATGGCCGCGAAGGGCATCCTCACCGCCCGCGGTGGCTTGGTCAGCCATGCCGCGGTCGTCGCCCGGGGGTGGGGGACCCCAGCGGTCGTCGGTGCGGAGGCGATCAAGATCGGCGACCGTTCGTTCAGCGTCAACGGGACCGTCGTCGCCGAAGGCGACGTGATCTCGATCGACGGTTCCTCCGGTGATGTCGTCGTCGGCGCGCTGAAGCTCGCCGCCGCCGCCCCTCCGCCGGAGTTCGGGATCATCCTCGGCTGGGCCGATGCGGTGCGCCGGGGCAAGCTCGGTGTGCGGGCCAATGCGGACAATGGTCCGGACGCGGCCAACGCCCGCCAGTTCGGCGCGGAAGGCGTCGGGCTGTGCCGCACCGAGCACATGTTCCTCGCCGAGGACCGCCTGCCGATCGTGCGCCGGATGATCCTGGCCACCACTGCGGAGGAGGAGGCCGCCGCGCTGGAGGAGCTGCGCAAGGTGCAGAAGGCGGACTTCATCGAGATCCTCGACGCGATGGACGGCCTGCCGGTGACCGTCCGCCTGCTCGACCCGCCGTTGCACGAGTTCCTCCCCTCGGTGGAGGAACTGCGCATCCGGGAAGCGACCCATGGGCTGACCGACGACGAGAAGCACCTCCTTGCCGTCGCCGAGGCCTGGGCCGAGCACAACCCGATGATCGGCACCCGTGGTGTCCGCCTCGGCGTCGTCCGCCCCGGGCTGTACGCGATGCAGGTCCGTGCCCTCGTCGAAGCGGCGACGGTCCTGCGCGGCAAGGGACGCAACCCGATCGTCGAGGTGATGATCCCCCTCACGGTGACCCGGGAGGAGCTGCACGTCGCCCGTGGTTGGGTCGTCGAGGCGATCGCCGCGGCGACGAAGGGGATGAAGAACAAGCCGAACATCACGATCGGGACGATGATCGAGACGCCGCGCGCCGCACTGCGCGCCGACGAGATCGCCGAGGAAGCGGACTTCTTCAGCTTCGGGACCAACGACCTGACCCAGATGACGTTCGGTTTCAGCCGTGACGACGTCGAGAGCCGGATGATGCCCGCCTACCTCGAGGCCGGCCTGCTCAAGCGCAACCCGTTCGAGACGATCGACCGCACCGGCGTCGGTGAGCTGGTCAAGATCGGCGCGCAGCGCGGCCGGTCGGTGAAGAAGTCGCTGAAGCTCGGTGTGTGCGGCGAGCACGGTGGCGACCCGGAGTCGATCGAGCTGTTCTACGAGGCTGGCTTGGACTATGTCTCGTGCAGCCCGTTCCGCGTCCCGATCGCCCGTCTCGCTGCGGCGCAGGCGGTGATCGGGGCGAAGGGCGCGTCGAAGGGGGAGACGAAGTAGCTCAGAACCCGTAGCGACCCTGCGATCGTCCGCCCGACCCGTAGCGTGCTGATCGCCTTCCCTCAGGCGTTGCCGAGGGCGTTGCGCTCCCGGGACGGGTTTGTCGACCTCGACGTCCCCCCGTGGGCCTGGGCGGCCACCGGCCTGGCGGTCGTCGCCCTGTTGATGATCGACATCCTCGTCTTCCACCGGCGGGCGAAGGTGCCTGCCCTCCGGCGGACGATCCTGGAAACCGCGGCGTGGATCACGATCGGTGTCGCCTTCGGGATGATCGTGCTCGGCGCGTGGGGCACCGAGGCGGCCAGCGAGTACTTCGCCGGGTACCTGATCGAGCTCTCCCTGAGCGTCGACAACGTGTTCGTCTGGGCGTTGCTCCTCGGGTACTTCGCCGTGCCCCGCGCCTACCAGCACCGCGTCTTGTTCTGGGGGGTGTTCGGCGCCGTCGGACTGCGCGCCGCGTTCGTCTTTGGTGGGGTTGCCCTGATCAACCGCTTCGAATGGATCCTCGTCGGGTTCGGGGTGCTGCTGTTGTACAGCGCGCTGAAGTTGCTCCGCCACGACGAGGGCGACGAGGTCGACCCGAGCCGGAACATCGCCTTCCGCATCGTTCGCCGGGTCGTCCCCTCGACCGAGGACTACGACGGGCAGCACCTGTTCACCGTGCGCGACGGGCGGCGCCTGGCGACGCCGTTACTCGCTGTGCTGGTCTTGATCGAGACGACCGACGTGCTCTTCGCCGTCGACTCGGTCCCTGCTGTGCTCGGCTTGGCCCGGGAGCAGTTCATCGTGCTCACCTCGAACGCGTTCGCCATCTTGGGATTGCGCTCCCTGTACTTCTTGTTCGCCGGCCTGCGCGAGCGGTTCACCTATCTGCAGCAGGGCTTGGCCCTGATCCTCGCCTTCGTCGGGGTGAAGATGATCCTCGGGCTGTGGGTGCACATCCCGACCGGGGTGTCCTTGCTCGTCATCGCCGCCGTGCTCGCCGTGTCGATCGCTGCTTCTGCCCTCCGACGCCCTGGCGGAGTCGGCGGATAGGTTCGGCGGCGATGGCGATCGTCGACGAGGACATCGAACGGATCCGTTCCGCGGTGTCCATCGTCGACGTGATCACCCCGCACATCGCCTTGCGCCGCGTCGGGCGGCGGTGGGTCGGATTGTGCCCGTTCCACGCGGAGAAGACCCCCTCGTTCAGCGTCAATGAGGAGCTCGGCCGGTACCACTGCTTCGGCTGCTCGAAGTCCGGTGATGTGTTCTCCTTCGTCCAGGAGATCGATCACGTCGACTTCGTCACCGCCGTCGAGCGGTTGGCGGCCAAGGCCGGGATCGCCTTGACCTACACCACCGGGGGGGAGAGCCGGGAACGGCAGCGCCGCCGCCGGCTGGTGGAGACGATGAGCGCGGCCGTCGAGTGGTACCACGACCGCCTGCTCACGGCCGCCGATGCCGGTCCGGCCCGCTCCTACCTGCGCAGCCGGGGATTCGACGGGGACACCGTGCGCCATTTCCGTCTCGGGTGGGCACCCGATGAGTGGGACGCGCTGTGCCGGGCGTCGGGCGCCACAGCGGACTTGCTGCGCGACGCCGGCCTCGCGTTCACCAACCGGGTGGGGAGGATGCAGGACGCGTTCCGGGCCCGGATCCTGTTCCCGATCCTCGACCCACAGGGCGACCCGATCGCTCTCGGCGGACGGATCCTGCCCGGATCGCTCGACCCGGCGAAGTACAAGAACTCGCCAGAGACGGCGATCTACACCAAGTCACGCACGTTCTACGGGCTGAACTGGGCCAAGCAGGAGATCGTCGCCGCCGACCAGGTGATCGTCTGCGAGGGATACACGGACGTGATCGGGTTCCACCGCGCCGGGCTGACCCGTGCCGTGGCGACGTGCGGGACGGCGCTGACCGAGGACCACGTGCGCCTGCTCAAGCGCTATGCGAGCCGGGTCGTGCTCGCCTTCGACGCCGACGCTGCCGGGCAGGGGGCCGCGGAGCGGTTCTACTCGTGGGAGCAGCAGTACGCGGTGGAGGTCTCCGTTGCCCGCTTCCCGGAGGGCAAGGACCCCGCGGACCTGGCACGCAGCGATCCCGATGCCCTGCGCCGGGCGATCGACGAGGCGCTCCCGTTCCTCGGGTTCCGCCTCGAGCGGCTGCTCGCCAGCCGCCGGGCGACGTCCCCCGAGCAACGTTCGCGGTTGGCCAACGAGGCGATGGCAATCGTCAGCGAGCACCCCGACCGCAACGTGCGCAAGTTGTACGCGGGGCAGATCGCCACTCGAACGGGACTCCCGGTGGCCGATCTGGTCACCGTGGCCGAGCGGGGCGGTGGGAAGGTGATCGTTCGCGACGATCCGCCGCGCCGGGTCGTCCACGAGGGAGCCGAGTTCGCTGCGTTGACGCTCCTCCTTCAGGACTGGGATCTCGTCGCCCCCTACCTCGTCGAGCCGATGTTCGATGACGAGGTGCACCTGCGTGCATTCCGGGCGATCGCCGCGGGCGACGGGGAGATCACCGCCGCCTTGGCCCACGCCGACCCCGAAGCACGGACGATCCTCGAACGGGCCGCCGTCGCCGACCTCGGAGTGGACCCGGCGACCGAGGTGCGCGGCCTGCTCGTCACCGCGGTGCGTCGCCGGCTGCGCCGTGGTCCGACCAGCGGGCGGATCGAACGTGACCCCGACGGGGTCAAGGAGGAGGCCGAGGTGCGCCTCCTCGTCGAACAGTTGGAGACGATGCCTCTCGACTCGGCCGAGACCGACCGGTTGCTAGAGTGGCTTGACCGACGCACGGAGGAGCGCGATTGACCGCCGAGCGCACACCCGAGCCACCGTTCCGAGGAGTTGACGCCACCGAGTGGGGTGCACTGATCACGGGCGCGCAGGTGACCGGGGTAGTCCACGCGGAGGCCGTCACCCACGTGCTGCGCCACGTCGAACTCGGCCACGATGTGCTCACCGAGGTTCGCCGGGAGTTTGCCGTACGCGGGATCACGATCGACGAGGCGGTCGACGATCCGGCGATGGTCGACGACACTCCACAGAGCCTCGCCCAGGTCACTGTCCCCCCGGGAGGTGACGACGTCGCCGAAGCCGAAGAGCAGGCGCGCCTGTTCGCCCGCCGCCGCCGGCGCCGCCACCAACGTCTGGCCGAGCGCCACGAGCCGGGGACGACGTCGGACACCGTGCGCATGTACCTGAAGGAGATCGGGCGCGTCGGGCTGCTTACCGGGGACGACGAGCGCCGGCTCGCCCAACTGATCGAAAAGGGTGTCGCCGCTGCCCAGCGCCTCGACGCGGAGCCCGGCCTGCCGCTCGCCGAACAGCGCGCCCTGACCCGGGCGATCGAGGACGGCCAGGATGCCAAGTCGCAGCTGATCCAGGCGAACCTGCGCCTCGTCGTGTCGATCGCAAAGCGCTACGCGGGGCGAGGGATGCAACTCCTCGATCTCGTCCAGGAGGGCAACCTGGGTTTGATGCGTGCCGTCGACAAGTTCGACCACACCAAGGGGTTCAAGTTCTCCACGTACGCGACGTGGTGGATCCGCCAGGCGATCACCCGCGCGATCGCCGATCAGGCGCGCACGATCCGCATCCCGGTGCACATGGTCGAGTCGATGAACCGGGTGACCCGCGTCCAGCGCCAGATGCACCAGGAACTGGAGCGTGAGCCGACCGTCGACGAGCTCTGCGAGCGCACCGGCCTCACCCACGAGCGGATCCGGGAGATCCTGCGCATCGCCCAGGACCCGATGTCCCTCGACGCCCCGGTGGGGGAGGAGGAGGACTCCAGCCTCGGCGACTTCATCGAGGACGTGTCCGCCGACGCACCGGCCGAGGTCGCCGCCCGGCGGATGCTCGTCCACGCCGTGGAGGAGGCGCTCGCCGAGCTCTCCGACCGGGAGCAGGAAGTCGTCAAGATGCGCTTCGGCCTCGTCGACGGGCAGGCCAAGACGCTCGAAGAGGTCGGCAGGGAGTTCAACGTGACCCGCGAGCGGATCCGCCAGATCGAGGCGAAAACGCTCGCCAAGCTCCGCCACCCCCAGCGCAGCCAGAAGCTGAAGGAGTTTCTCGAGGACGAATAGGCCGCGCCGCGCTTCAGGTTGCCCGACGGAATTCGGTCCGCGCTCGCCGCAGCGGTTGGTTAGCGTTCGGCGGGAGGTGATGCCCGGTGCCGGTCGTCGTGGCTGAAGGTTTGCGCAAACGGTTCGGTCCGACGCAGGCGCTCGACGGACTCGACCTCGCCGTCGAGCGTGGCGCCGTGCTCGGCGTGCTCGGGCCGAACGGGGCGGGTAAGACCACCGCGGTGCGGATCCTGACCACTCTGATCATCCCCGACGCGGGCCGAGCCTCGGTGGAGGGGATCGACGTCCTTACCCGCCCTCGCGAGGTGCGCGCCGTCATCGGACTCACCGGTCAGTACGCGGCGGTCGACGAACGGCTCACGGCTCGGGAGAACCTCGAGCTCGTCGCTCGCTTCTTCCGCCTGCGCGGTCGGGAACCGCAGCGGCGGGCAGCCGAACTGCTCGGCCGGTTCGATCTGGAAGATTCCGCGGACCGGGTGGTCAAGGGGTTCTCCGGGGGAATGCGCCGCCGACTCGATGTGGCGATGAGTCTCGTCGCCCGGCCGAGCGTGCTCTTCCTCGACGAGCCGACCACCGGGCTCGACCCCCGTTCACGCCTGGCGATGTGGGATCTGATCGACGAGCTCGCCGCAGAGGGGATGACCACGGTGTTGACCACCCAGTACCTCGATGAGGCCGATCGCCTGGCGCACTCGATCATGGTCGTCGATCACGGCAAGGTGATCGCCGAAGGGACCGCGGACGAGCTCAAGGCGCGGATCGGAGGGGCCCGCGCGGAGATCACCTTGAGTGCTGACAGCTCGGTCGAGGCGTTGCTCGGGGCGCTCGATGGTCAGCGCAGTGGAGCCGATCCGCTCCGCGACGGCGAGCGGCTCGTCGTCGGGGTGCGCAGCGGGGTCACCGCGGCCGACCTCGTCCGCCGCTTCGACACCGCGGGTGTCGTGTTCTCCGACGTCGCCGTGAACCGGCCGACCCTCGACGATGTGTTCCTCACCCTCACCGGACACGGCGCCGAGGAGGGCGAACGATGAGCTCTGCCGTTCCGAGCCCGGTCGTCACCTCGGGTGTCCCGGTCCGCGACGTCGGCCGCGGGCTCGGGTGGTTGCTGCGCGACTCGTGGAACGAGGCGAGCCGTCACCTGCGTGCCGTGCCGCGCAACCCGGAGATCCTCGTCTTCCTCGTCATCCAGCCGCTGATGTTCGTCTTGCTCTTCCGCTATGTGTTCGGTGGCGCGCTGCACATCCCCGGGTACTCCTACGTCCAGTACCTCGTCCCCGGGGTCTTCGCCCAGACCGTCGTGTTCGGCTCGACGTACACCGGGATCGGCCTTGCGGAGGACGCGAGCAAGGGGTTCATCGATCGGCTGCGCTCGCTGCCGATCAACCCCGCCGCGGTGCTCATCGGTCGCACGATGTCGGACCTCGTGCGCAACCTGATCAGCTTCGCGGTGATGTTCGCTGTCGCCTTCGGCGTCGGCTTTCGCTTCCAGGGAGGTCTGCTCGACGGAGTCCTGGCGACGTTGCTGCTCCTCGCCTTCAGCTATTCGTTCAGCTGGATCCAGGCGTTGACCGGGTTGTCGGTGGGCAGCGTGGAGGCGGCCAACTCTGCTGGGTTCATCTGGATGTTCCCGTTGACCTTCATTTCCTCCGCATTCGTCACCACGGCGACGATGCCGCATTGGCTGGGTCGGGTCGCCGACGCCAACCCGTTCACGGTGGTGACCAACGCGGCGCGTGGGTTGTACAGCGGCCGTCCGGTGGGCAACACGGTGTGGCAGTCGCTGGCCTGGGCGGTCGGCATCACCGTCGTGTTCGCCACCCTCTCCGTCCGCCGATTCGTCCGCAGCAGCCGCTGAGCCGGCCGGTCGCTGAGCGGGTGGGTCGCTGAGCCGGCCGGTCGCTGAGCGGGTGGGTCGCCAGGCCAGAGGGTCGCCAGGCCGCTTCCCAGCGGCCCTGCCTCGTTCCGGGTGACCCGAACCCTCGCAATCCAGGGGTTTCCGTCACCCGGAACGCGCGCCCGTGTCCGCTGCAGGGGTCAGGCCTGCCAGTCGATGGCGGTGCTACGCAGGTAGCGCAGGCCGCGTTCGGTCCACAGGCGGCCGTGGTGGGCGAGACGGGAGCGGTGCTCTTCCCACTCGCATGGCGCGCCCCGCCAGGCGACCTCGGCGACCGAGGCGAAGCGGGGGAGGAGGAGCACGCACAGGTCGTCGAAGCTCTGGATCGTCTCGGCGAACAGCGTCGCTTCGATGCCGGCGAGTTGACCAGCGGGGACACCGTGGCGAGCGGGATCCCATTCGGCGGGTTCGCGCACGTGTTGCGCCGGGTACAGCGGCAGGCCGAGCCGGGCGGACTGCTCGGCCATCTCCGGGGGGACCGTCGCCGGGTCGTAAGGGCGGTCGAGGTACAGGTGCGACTGGGGGGAGAGGACGACGCGCCCGCCGGTGTCGACGATCCGGGCGAGGTCGGTGGCCGTTCCGGCCATCGTCTCCCGCAGCACGGCGACGACCTCCTCGTCGAAGCCGAACGCCTTGCC
>CAZQEJ010000067.1:0-16194 GCA_964592165.1 uncultured Ilumatobacteraceae bacterium
GGAATGGGACGGAGGGGCCGCGCAGCGGCGCGGGGAGGGCGCGTGAGAGCCGGAGCCCGGACGCGGAACGGGCCGCCCCTCGGGGCGGCCCGTGGAGAGTGGATGGCCGTGATCAGGCCGGCGGAGGAGGCGGGGGCGGCGGTGCCGACGGCCCACCCGGAGGAGGCGGGGGCGGCGCGTTGCCCGGCCCGCTGGCAGACCCGCCGGATCCGCCTTGGCTGAACGCCCCCTTGATCTTGTTGATGTCCTTCAGATCGTTGAGATCCCCACCGGATGCCATGAAGCCGAGGACGCCGCCAACCGCGGAGACGATGCCGGCCAAGGCGGACAGCCACAGACCCGCGGCACGATCGAGACCATCACCCGGTCCGACGAGCATCCGGATCACCACGAGGAGCCCACCGACCACCGTCGCGGCGAGGATGATCAACGGCCAGGGCGCCGATCCGAGCTTGATCCCCTGGACGCGCAACACGGTGAGCACCGCAGCGCCGATCAGCAGGATCCAGGGGATCGTGCCGGTGAAGAAGAAGTCGAACGCATTACCGCCGCTCGCCGACCCGAAGCCCTTGAACGAAACCGATGCCCAGTGGACGAACGTCCCGAAGATCAGGAAGGCGATACCGCCGCCGATCACGAGCCAGTCACTGGTCTTGAACTTGGAGAAATCCACTGCTCGCCTCCTGCGTGGACGATCACACCTGCACGGTGTGCGGTGACCGTAACACTCTCGACGACTGAGAAACAGGACACGAGCGCGGAATCACTCCTACAGTCGTGACGATGCCCACCGCCCTTCTCTCCGTCTACGACAAGACCGGCGTCGCCGAACTCGCTGCCGGGTTGCACGCACGGGGGTGGCAGCTGATCTCCAGCGGAGGGACCGCCGCGGCCATCGCCGCGGCCGGTGTCCCCGTCACCGACGTCGCCGAGCTGACCGGCTTCCCGGCGATCCTCGGCCACCGCGTCGTCACCCTCCATCCCAAGGTGCACGGCGGATTGCTCGCCGATCCGACCAATCCCGAGCACCGGGAAGACCTCGAGCGCTGCGGCATCAAACCGATCTCCCTCGCCGCGGTGAACCTCTACCCGTTCGCCTCCGCACCGGGGATCGAGCTGATCGACATCGGCGGCCCGGCGATGGTCCGCGCCGCGGCGAAGAACCACGCCCACGTCGCCGTCGTCGCCGATCCCGGCCAGTACCCGGCGATCCTCGCCGAGCTCGACGAAAGCGGCGAGATCAGTGCGCCGACGCGCCGCCGCCTGGCCCGCGACGCGTTCGCCCACACCGCCGCGTACGACGCGTCGATCGTCACCTGGTTCGACGAGACCGCGCCCGTCGAGGAGCGCGAGCCGTTGCCCCGCACGCTGCACCTCGCCCTGGAGCGCGTCCAGCCATTGCGCTATGGCGAGAACCCCCACCAGCGCGGCGCGCGCTACCGGGCCGCCGGCCGGCGCAGCTGGTGGGACGACGCCGTCCAGCACGGAGGCAAGGAGCTCTCCTACCTCAACCTGTACGACGCGGAGGCGGCGTGGAAGCTCGTCCACCGCTTCGACGAGCCGGCCTGCGTGATCGTCAAGCACGCCAACCCGTGCGGTGCGGCCGTCGCCGCCAGCGTGGAGGAGGCCTACAGCGCGGCACACGCCTGCGACCCGGTCAGCGCGTTCGGGGGGATCATCGCCGTCAACCGGCCGGTCAGCGCGGCGCTCGCCGGCGCGATCGGTCCGGTGTTCACCGAGGTCGTCGTCGCGCCCCGGTTCGACCCCGACGCGCTGGAGGTGTTCGCCCGCAAGGCGAACCTTCGCCTCCTCAGTGCTCCCCCTCCGTACGGGGCGGCGCTCGACATGCGCTCGATCGACGGCGGGCTGCTGGTCCAGGACGTCGACCCCGTCACCGTCGACACGGCGAGCTGGCGGGTGGTCACCTCCCACCAGCCGAGCGACGCGCAGTGGGCGGATCTCGCCTTCGCCTGGAGGGTCTGCGCCGTGGTCAGCTCGAACGCGATCGTCCTCGCCCAGGACCGCCAGGCGGTGGGGATCGGCGCCGGGCAACAGAACCGGGTCGACGCGGTGCGCATCGCGGCCCGCCGGGCCGATGGCCGGGCGGCCGGAGGCGTCGCCGCGAGCGACGCGTTCTTCCCGTTCCGGGACAACCTCGACGAGCTCGCCGCGGCGGGTGTCGGCGCAGTCGTCGAGCCCGGCGGCAGCGTCCGCGACGACGAGGTGATCGCCGCCGCCGAGGAGCACGGGATCGCCCTCGTGTTCACCGGCGAACGGCACTTCCGCCACTGAACGTGCACCTCGGTGAACATGGGTTCTCGTCGTCGATTGCAGAACTTTCCTTGAAGTGGGACCGAGGAGTGCCGATCAAGCCCTCCGATGAGGAGCCCGATCAGACTGCGAACTCGGTTGGCGATCGGTGTCGCCGCCCTCACGATCCTGGGTGTGTTGGCGGAGAGATCGCTTGCCGCCTCCGTCGAAGCGTCCAAGCGCATGGCCACCGAGGGGATCGAACCGCTGCGGAGGGTATCCGCCGCCGGGGAGCACCTCAGCCGCCTGGCCACGGAGAGTTCGTTGCTGGCGATTGATGGCAACGTCGACACAACCGCAGCGGTCGGAATGACCACCACCGAATGGCGTGCGGAGTTCGCCGCCGCGGCACGCGACGCGAACAAGGCGCTCGAGGGCATGGTCGACCTCGACCTTGGTGAATCCTCTCGCGCCTTGCTCGATCAAGTGATCGTCGCGAACAGTTCGCTCGTGCGTGCGGTCGGCACGCTCACCGGTCAGCCAGTGGACGTCCTCGACGACTCCGCTCCGGTGCTCGACGTCAGCGCAGGAAGGATGGATCAGCTCGTCGTCGCCGCCTCTTCCCAGCAGCGTGCCTTCCAGGGGCTCCGCGATGAGCTCCTGAGCGAGACCACGGCCGCGGCACAGAAGGCTCGGCGCAGCGCGGAGATCGGCAGGCTCGCCGTCCAGAGCGCCCTCGCACTGATGATCGCATTGTCGGCAGGGATCGCCTGGTTGCTCTCCCGGCGGATCAACCGGCGGATCCGGGTCGCCTCCCGAACGATGGCCGAGGCCGCCGAGGGGAACCTCGGAGTGAGCATCCCGGTCGATGGCTCCGACGAGATCGATCAACTCGGCGATGCCCTCAACCGGACGCTGCAACACACTGCCGAACTGATCAGGGCGATCGACTCGAGCGCTGCCCAGCTCACGTCGAGCGCTCACTCGGTGCGTGAAGGAGCGTCGTCGGTCACGGATGTCACGGGACGCGCCGGAGAGCAGACCTCGGCCGTGACCGACGGGATCGAGCGGGCGGCGACGCACATCAGCCACGTCGCCGCGGGAACAGAGGAGATGGCCCTGTCCATCCGCCAGATCTCCGAGCGTGCCCAGGAAGCGTCGAGTGTGGCGGCGACAGCGGTCGACGAGGCGACGATCACCCGGGGGATCATCGCCAAGCTCGGGGAGTCTTCCGTGGAGATCGGCGAGGTCCTCCAGATGATCGAGAACATCGCCGGGCAGACGAACCTCCTCGCCCTCAACGCGACGATCGAGGCCGCCCGCGCCGGAGACGCCGGCCGCGGCTTCGGCGTCGTCGCCAACGAGGTCAAGGAGCTGTCCCGGGCGACCGCCGAGGCGACCAAGCAGATCGCCGAGTGGATCGACGTGATCCAGGGCGACAGCCGGGAGGCGATCGGGGCGATCGGCCGGATCGGCACGGTGATCGACGAGATCCACGGAACTCAGGCGTCGATCGCGGCCGCCGTCGAAGAGCAGAGCGCGGTGATGAGCGAGATCGGTCGCGCCGCCGGCGATCTGGCGAACATGGTCGATGAGATCGCCACCCGGGTCGACGGCGTCAACGGGGCGATGGCCACCGCGGAGACGTTCGCCAACTCCAACGAGGCCGAGGTGGGCCGCCTGCTCGACGTCGCCGAAGAGCTCGAAGGGCTCGTCCGGCGGTTCAAGATCGCTCCCTGAGAACATTCGCCGGCCCAGCCGGGAGAGATGTCACCGCGCCTGGGGTGTTCGCGGTGATACTTGGGGACGATGTCCCTGGCGACGGAGCGCCCGCCGCGTCCCACCCCCCCCAAGACCCTGTCGAGCGTGCCCTACCTGCCGGGGCTCGACGGCCTGCGCGCGATCGCGGTGCTCGCCGTCATCTTCTACCACGGGGACATGTCCTGGATGCCGGGTGGGTTCCTCGGTGTCGAGGTGTTCTTCGTCGTCAGCGGGTACCTGATCACCTTGCTCCTGATCGGCGAGCAGGAGCGCAACGCACGGATCAGCCTGAAGGGGTTCTGGGGGCGCCGGGCGCGCCGGTTGCTCCCTGCGCTGTACCTCCTCCTCGCCTCCGTTGCGCTCGCCTCGTCGCTGTTGCCCTACCTGCGCAGCTCGCTCGTCAAGCTGCGCGAGGAGATGCTCTGGGCCTTCCTCTACGCGACGAACTGGTATCAGATCTTCGACAAGCAGTCGTACTTCGAGGCTCAGGGGCGCCCCCCGCTTCTCCGTCACCTGTGGTCGCTCGCCGTGGAGGAGCAGTTCTACTTCGTCTGGCCGCTGATCATGATCCTCGTCTTCAAGGCATTCGGGGACCGCCTGCCGAAGATCGGGCTCGTCCTGTTGTCCGGATCGTTGCTCGCCTCGATCTGGATGATCGTCCTCTACGACCCGGCGAACCCGAACCGCGTCTACCTCGGCACCGACACCCGCGCCGGGGGGCTGCTCCTCGGCGCCGCGCTGGCGATGCTCTGGCGGCCGTACGCGGTGATGCGCAGCCCACTGCGGCGCAAGGGCCTGATGATCGACCTGATCGGCCTCGGCGGGCTCGCCTTCCTCGTCGTCACGTTCGTCCGCTGGCACGACGTGATCTACACCGAGACGGGGATCCAAGGCTACGACCTGCTCTATCGCGGCGGGTTCTTCCTCATCGGGCTGGCCACCGTGGCGGTGATCCTCGCCGCGACGCACCTCGAGTCGCGCCTCGGTCAGCGAGTTCTCGGGGCCCGGCCGCTGGTCTGGGTCGGGACCCGCAGCTATGGGTTGTACCTGTGGCACTGGCCGGTGTTCGAGCTGCTCCGGCCCGGGCCGCCGAGCAGCGGGGGGGACATCGACTGGCCGGGGCCGGCGGTGTTCGCCCTGCGCCTGCTGATCACCTTGACGCTCACCGAGCTGTCCTTCCGCCTCGTCGAGGTGCCGATCCGGACGAAGCGGGTGAAGGGTTGGCTGCGGATGATCGTCCGCGGTTCGGGGAGTGTCCCCGCCCAGCGCCGGCGCCGCTTCGCCACCGGTGTGGCCGTGCTGCTCGCGGCGAGCGTGTTCACCGGGGTCAGTGTGGCAACGGCGACCGAGTCGAAGAGCGACATCCAACAATCGCTGGAGGCGGGTCAGGGAGCGGTCACCGACATCGACCAGCTGATCCCCAAAGGTGACCCGCCGACGACGGGGACGGCCGGGGGAACCCTGGAGAATCCACCGGTCGCCTCCGATCCGGCGAACCCGGCAGACCCGGCCGGTGCCCCGGCGTCGGACGTCCCCGCCGTGGGCGAGACGACCGAGGCGCCCCCCACGAGCCAGTTCATCGATCGGATCGCGAAGTTCGCCCTCGGCGACTCGGTGATGCTCGGGGCCGCGCCGAAGCTCGAGCAGGAGGGGATCGTCGTCGACGCCAAGGTCGGCCGGCAGGCCAAGGAGGGCGTCGACATCCTGCGCGTCCTCAACGCCAACCACCTGCTCGGCGACGTGCTGATCATCCAGTTGGGGACGAACGGACCGACGACGAAAGAACGTCTCGAGGAGCTGCTCGACCAGGCCAAGGACGTCCCCCTCGTCGTCCTGCTCACCGTCAAGGTGCCCAAGCCGTGGGAGGCGTCGGTCAACGCGGCGATCTACGCGGTCGTGCCCGAGTACCCGAACGTGCGCCTCCTCGACTGGAACGGCTGGTCACAGTCGAGCTCGGCTCCGGAGGGGATCTTCTACGGAGACGGGATCCACCTCCGTCCGGCCGGCCAGGAGTTCTACACCAAGCTGATCATGGACACGATCGCCCAGGGCTGAACCCCCGGCCGAACCCGGCGGAGCCGATCTTCAGGCGGTGATCCCGTGGTAGCGATCGAGACCGTAGAGGCGGATCGCGTTCGTGCGGATCAACTTGTTCGTCTCCGACGCGGACAGCCCGGCGCGCTGCACGATCTTCGTCGCCACCTCCTTGGAGTGGGGGAAGGTGCTGTCGGCATGGGGGTAGTCGACCTCGAAGGTGATCTGGTCGATCCCGATCCGCTCCCGGTTGGCCAGTCCGACCTCGTCGTCGAAGATGCAGAACCAGATGTGGTCGCGCACGTACGTCGATGGGGGCATCGCCAGCTTCGAGCCGAAGCTGCTCGTCGCCCCCTTACGCTCCTCCCACAGCTTGTCGGCGCGCTCGAGCACGTACGGAACCCAGCCGACCTGGCCCTCGGAGTAGGCGATGCGCAGGTTCGGGTAGCGGTCGAACAGGCCGGACATGAGGTAGTCGACCATCGAACCCATCGCGTTCTGGAAGGTGAGGATCGACGAGACGATGAACGGCGCGTCCGGCGACGTCGAAGGCATCCGCGAGCTGGAGCCGATGTGCATGTTGACGACCGTGTCGGTCTCCTCGCAGGCGCGGAAGAACGGCTCCCAGAAGCCGTTCACGTCGTGCACCGAGGGCAGCCCGAGGGGCACCGGGTTCTCCGAGAAGGACACCGCGTGGCTGCCCTTGCCCGCGCAGCGGTGGATCTCCGCGGCGGCCAACTCGGCGTCCCACAACGGGACGATCGTCAGCGGGATCAGCTTGTCGCGTCCGTCACCGGCGCACCACTCGTCGATCATCCAGTCGTTGTAGGCCCGCACGCAGAGCAGGGCGAGCTCCTTGTCCTCGCGCTCGTGGAACGCCTGGCCGCAGAACCGGGGCAAGACGTTGGGGAAGCACACCGACGCCTCGACGTGGTTGGCGGCCATGTCCTCCAGGCGTTCCTTCTGTCGGTAGCAGCCGGGACGGATCTGGTCGAAGGTGACCGGCTCGTTGTCCAGGTTGTCGAAGCCGACCGCGGCGGACAGCTTGGGGAATGGGTAGACGAGATCGTCGTACAGCCATATGTCGCACCATTCCCCGTCGGGAGCGTTGCGCTCGAAGCTGAACACCCCGCCGCTGAAGCCGAACTTCGCTCGCTCCCGCACGACCCGTGGGCCGCGATCGCGGTACCTCGCCGGTAGGCGAGCCGTCCACAGGTCGGGTGGTTCGACGACGTGGTCGTCGACCGAGATGATGCGCGGGATCTCCATGGTGGACTCCTCCGGAGCGGGACGGTGGAGTGTCAGTGTGCCGTCAACGGCGGGTCCGGCGTAACCGGGGGGAAGCATCGTCGTCGAGCGCGGGGACCCGCGCCGCGGAGCCGCCGCCGCTCGCCTGCTGCCCGATGGTCGCCGCGCGGCGCGGGTCGCCGTCCGGGCGGGGGGCCGCCCATGGGTCGGCCGCGGGGTGGTGCGCCGCGCCGAGCCGGTCCCCCGCCGCTGATGGGGTCGGTGCGGCGGGTTCGGCCTCGTCCGCGGACGGGCCACGCCCGGTGCGCCGGGCGCTGGTCACCGGCGCTGCAGTCGCTCCGGTCAACGGTTGATCCCCGGAGTAGTACGCGTAACGGCTGCGCCGCTGGAGCAGGCCGGAGCGGCTCGACGTGTCCCGGTTGAGCACCGCCCCGACGAGCGTCGCGCCCGAGCGTTCCAGCTCAGCGCGGATCGACAGCAGGTCGGTCGTCTCCGTGCGCTTGCCGTCGACGACGACGATCACGCCGTCGGCCAGACCGCCGGCCGCCAGCGCGTCGGCGGCGGCGCCGAGAGGGGGCGCGTCGACGAGGATCAGTTCGGTGACCTCGGCGAGCATGTCGAGCAGGTCGGCGAAGCGTTGCGACCCGAGGAGCTCACCCGGGTTGCGCGGTTCGGGCCCGGCGGGGATGAAGAGCAGGTTGTCCAGACCGGCGATCCGCTCGATGCGGACCTGATCGGTCTGGCCGCTGAGGTAGTTGGACAGGCCACGCTCGTTGCTCACCCCGAACATGCGCTCCAGCGACGGCCGGCGCAGATCGCCCGAGACGAGGGCGATCCTGGTCCCCCCGGCGGCGAGCGTCACGGCGAGGTTCGCCGCGGTCGTCGACTTGCCCTCGAGCGGTTGGTTGCTCGTCATCACGATGCTGTGCACACCGTCGGCGCGGGCGAGGAAGAGCAGCGAGCTGCGCAGGCGGCGGTAGGCCTCCCGGGTCCGTTGCAACGCCTTGGCGGAACGGTCGCTGGCCATCAGGACCGTTCCCGGAGCGTGGCGGAATCGCCAGGAGAACTTCGGCACGGTGCCGACCACCCGCCGTCCGAGGGCGAGCTCGACGTCGCCTGCGGCCTGCGCGCTGCGGTCGAGCCGCTCACGGAAGAAGGCGAGCACGGTCCCGCCGAGGAACCCGAGCACGAGGGCGACGGCCCAGAGCACCTTGTTCGAGATCCCGATCGGCGCGCCGGGCG
The DNA here is from genome assembly GCA_964592165.1 of uncultured Ilumatobacteraceae bacterium. Taxonomy (GTDB): domain Bacteria; phylum Actinomycetota; class Acidimicrobiia; order Acidimicrobiales; family Ilumatobacteraceae; genus JAWKHV01. Next base: position 8,536 of record CAZQEJ010000067.1, read on the forward strand.
GGCGCGCCGTGGAGATCCGGGCCGCGGCCGGCGCCTGCGTCGCCCGGGTCCGGGTCGTGTCGGCGAGCTGCGTGCGCAAGGTGCGCAGGCGCGTGTTGTCGCTCGTCAGCTGACCGCTGACGACGTCTCGCTCGTTGTCCAGCGCGTTGAGTTCGGTGCGCGCGTCGGCGTTGTCCTTCTCCCGCTGGAGGATGCTCTCCAGCGGAGCTCGCTTCTCGTCGATCGTTTGGAGCTGACCCTCCTCCCCGGCGATCGCTGCGGTGAGCGTGGTCAGTTCGTCGTTGATGCTGGCGACGAGCGTGTCGTAGTACGTGTTCTGCTCCCCGACACGCTTGTCGACGTACGCCTGCACGTATGCGTTGGCGAGCAGCGCGGCGCGCGCCGGGCTGGTCGAGGTGGCCTTGACGCTGATGATGTTCGTATTCGGCGCGGACGCGGCGACGACGATCCCCTCCCACGGGTTTCCGGTCTCCGTCCCGACCTGCTCGCGTGCCGCACCGGACACCGCGTCGGAGAGGATCAGCGCCGTCTCAGATTCCAACTTCGGCGCAGTCACCTGACCGTTGTTGCCTCCTGCTGGACTCGGGTTGACGAGCACCTGGGCTGACGTCGAATACTCGCGCACGCGTTGGCGGGTGTAGGCGACGGAGGCGGCGACGGCGAGTACGACACAGGCGAGCACGAGCAGCTTCCTCCGCCGCAGGGCGTGGAGGTAGTCCTCGAGCGTGGCGACGGGGCGGGCGCTGGGGGCGGCGGCGGTCTCGTAGAGCACGGCGGTCCTCGGGTCGGTCGATCAGGCCACAGGGGCGATGGGGCGGGAGATGATCAAGGGCTCGGTGGCCGGGGCGTGGAAGGACCGGTCCGCGGCGAAGGTGGAGGCGAGCTGGTCGCGGCGACCGGGAACAGCGGCGAGCACCGCGACGACGAACACCAGGAACTGGATGTCGGTGGTGAACACGCCGTACTCGGTGATGCTGACGAGTACCGCATAGGCGGCGATGAGCAAGGGAAGCATCCCCGTCGCGCCGCGGTAGTAACGGATCACTCGGGCCCCGCGGATGAACAGGCGTAGGAGGAGGAGGATCATCAATCCGGCTCCGATTACGCCGACGTCGAGCAGCGCATCGAGCAGCGCATCGTGGGAGTGGGGGATCGTCGTCCCCAACCTGCGGAACACGTCGATCGCCGGACCGGTGGGGTCGAAGTTGTAGAAACCCTTCCAACCGTGGCCGAAGATGGGGCGCTTGAAAACATCGGGCCACACCGCGGTCCAGATCGGCGTCCGGCCGGACAAGTTCGGGGCGCGGTCCAACGCCTCGGAGATCCCACCGATGTTCGCCGTGGTGAGGTAGGCGACGACGCCGGCAGCGATACCCATCGAGATCGCCACCGCGCCGTACAGCGTGCGCCGGGCGCGGAAGAAGGTGAACAGGGCGAACAGGCCCGGTGCAGCCAGCGAGGCGACGATCGACGTCTTCGAGTTGGCGTTGACGACCATCAGCGCGTTAGCCGCGATCAACACCCAGATCGCGACCCGGAACCGGGGGAAGGTGCGCCAGGCGAGGACGAAGACGAGGATCGCCAGGGAGACGCTGCGCCCGAACACGTTGCGGTTCTTCGTCAGGCCCGTCCAGTCGTCGTCGAAGATCGCGTAGTGGGGGAGGAAGGTGATCAGGGCCAACTGGACGGCGGTGCCGATGGCGAACGTCACCGCGACCATCCCGATGATCTGGCGGATGGGGAAGCGAACGACGAGCCAGTAGCCGATGCCGGCGATCAGGATCATCTGCAAGACCGCGTCGAAGCTCTGGCTGGGCAACGCCGACCAGAGCACCGACACGGCGGCGTAGCCGAGGAATACGGGCAGCACCCACTCCTCGCGCATCAGCTTGACGAACGGTCCGGGGGCGAACTTCACGTTGGCCAGGCCGAAGAGGAAGCCGAGGAGGAGGACCCCGGTGTATTGGCTCTGAACCGACCCGCTGACGACGAACGAGGCCGACGGTGGCGTCACCCAGAAGGCGGGCATGTTGTAGGCGAGGATGAACATCACCGCCACGACGACGACGCGCTCGGGGCGGCTCGGAGGGAGGTCGTGGATCTCCGTGTCGGGGCGGACGGCGAGGTTCGATGGTGCCTGCCACAGCGCCCGCGTGGCTGCCCCTCCCCGCTGTATGACTCGTCCCATCATCCATGACCCGTCGTCGACCGAGGCGAATCTTGACTCGCCCACCGGGCGATGCGAACGCGCTCGGCGGAAATGAGCCACTCGGCCCGGTACCGCGAGCAGCGTCCGCGGCGCGGCGCGGGCCGCTTCGGGGCTTGGGTCACAGCCGGGCGCGCGCCGATCGCAAGCGGGCGCGCATCGCGTCGATCGACGAGTTCACCGCGTCGACCGCGGCGCCGGCGCGCAACAGGTGATCGCGACCGCCGACCAAGGCAGCGTGGATCGCCTCGGCCTCGGCGTCGGCCACCGCACCGTGCGAGTTGATCTCGCCGTGCAGGCCGGCGGCGGTCGTCGCCACGTCGTCGGCCGCGTCGAGCATCGTGGCGTGGGCCGTCAGGTCTTCACTGAGCGCTCCTGCCGCCGGATCGAGGCGCGCCGCGTGATCGAGCGCGGCGGTGAGTGATCGATGCGCCGCATCGTCATCCGAGCGGGCCGCGCTGAGACGGGCGGCGTCCGCCGCGCCGTCGCGCACGGCGGCTCCCTGGTGCATCAAACGCCACCGGGACTCGCTCCCGTTCTCCGCCGCCGGTCGTTCAGCCATCATCGCTCCGGACGACGGTGGGCGATCCGCTGAGCACGTCGCGCAGCAGCAGGCCGGCATCGACGGCGACTTGCTGCGCCGCCTCGTAAGCAGCGTCGAGGCGAACCTTGCCCGTGTCGGCGCTGCCGAGATGGGAGCGCGCCGCGCGGGCAGCTTCGGCGAGCGAGAGCGCACCGTCGGAGGCGCGTTGCAGTGCGTCGTGGGCACGCCGCTCGGCTTGCTCGGCGACCTCAACTTGCTCGCCGCAGATGCCCAACTCGTGCAGACCGTCGTCGACCAGGCGGCGATCGGCGGAGATCTCCCCGGCGATGGCATCGAGCGTGGCGATCGCCGCGACGATCTGCTGGTGCCGGCGACGGAGGCCGGCGAGCTCACCCGTCGTCGTGTCCAGCTCGGCTGCAGCGTCGTGGGCCGCGGCCTCCGCCGCAGTCAGCGCCTGCGCCGCCGCCGAGCGGCGTGCGGCGCGGGCGAAGCGGGGCAGCGTGCGCTGACGCTCGAGCGCGTCGTGCAGGACGGTGCGAGCGAGCTGGCCAGCACGAGTCTGCGCCGCAAGCACCGTCGCCAGCCGGCGCTGGCTCTCCAGGTTGGCGCCGAGCTCGTCCTCGAACGCCTGGCGTACCTCGGCTGTTGCTTCGCCGAGGCCGATCAGGTCGGTGCGCTGGCGGGTGAGTTCGGCGCCTACCTCGCGAGCGCGGGAGCGCACCGTCCCGAGCAGATCGCCGGCGGTGCGCAGCATGTCGCCGTCGGCGACAACGGAGGCGGCAACGAGCGCCGCGGATCGCTCGACGCGCCGGACACGCTCGCGCACGACGTGGTGGCGGACCAGTGCGTCGTCGAATGCCGCGTGGGCATACGCGCCCCACCGGTCGATCTCGCCGGCGACTGCCTCCAGTGCGCCGTGCAGGCCGGTCGTGGTCGCCGTCATCACCGTCGGTCGGCCAACCGCTCCCCGACGGCGGCGAGTTGTTCGCTGAGCTTGAGCGACTCGCCGGCGGCGTCGTCGGTGCCGGTCGTGTACGGCTGGAACGGCACCACCCGCTGGAGGTTGGCGTCGTAGCGGACAGCGGTCGCGGTGAGCTCACCGTCACGATCGAGGCGCGCTGCGGCCGTCGAACGGACGAGGACGAACGAGTCCGCCTCGGTCACGTTGAGGACGACACGGTGCCGAACGTACGCCTCCAGGGCACGATCGGGGACCATGCGGCGCACGTCGTTGAGCGTGCCGGCCGAGACGAGGACGTGCACCCCAGCGGCGGGGCCGGTGGCCAGGAGGCGCTGCAGTGCTTCGCCCGGACCGCTCTCACCGGCGGGGTTCCCCTCGCCGGCTGACGGCTCGTGGATGATCAGCAGCACCGTCGCTTCGCCGGCGAGCTGCTCCGCGCTCATCTCCCGGCGCCGCCCGACGAGGGTGAGAGCGTCGTCGATCAGGCTCGGCCCGCCGGTGTGCGCCCCGGGAGCGGCCGCCGAGGTGCGGACCTCGGCCCCAAGCATCGCTGCGGTGCGCACTGCGTGGATGAGCGTCGCCGGGGGAGTCCCCCGCCCCTCCCCGATGTCCGGCAGCCAGATCGCCAGGCGGTGTGGATCGCGGGCGAGAGCAGCCGACGTGACGGCGGTGGCGAGCACCCCCACCCGTGGCGCCTCGCGCTCACCGACAAGGAGAAGGTTCTCCCCCTGCCGGCGGCGGAGCACGAGCGTCGCTTGCCGGCGGACGTCGAAGTCGTGCCCGGCGAACAGCGGGACGGGCAACTCGGCGGGCGACCAGTCCGGCTCGCCCAACCCGCCGTCGAACACGCTCGCCGCCGCCCACTCGGCGAGTTGCTCCTCCGACGGCCACGCATCCCGGGCGAGCAGCCACTGAACGTGGGGGTTGTCCTCGAAGCTGGGGGCGAGACGGCCGTCGAGGACGATCGGCCGCGGTGCACTGGGGTACGTCTGGGCGGCCTTGCGGGCCAGTGCGGAGACGATCTCGTCGCGTCGCTCGGCGGTGAGCAGTGCCGCCTTGCCGGCGACGTTGGCGGTGTCGTCACCGCCACGTTCGTTGATCACGACGCGTCCGGCCCGGTCGCAGCGAGCGGCGATCATCCGCCTGCCGGTCGTCCCGAAGTCGGCGAGGGAGGCGATGTCCGCCTGGGTGAGTTGCATCGCCATCCGCAGATGGACGTTGCCGAAGATCTCGTTGCGATTGCGCATCGCGTCGGTCTCGAAGCGCTGCGAGGCGAGCAGGAAGTGGATGCCCGCGCTTCGTCCTTGCTGGGACAAGCGGAGCAGCGCGGTCGACCCGGCGCCGTCCCGGTCTCCTTCGAAGAGCTGCTGGTACTCGTCGATGACGAGGACGATCCGCGGCATGGTCCCGGCCGGTTGGCCGAGGGCGCGGTAGCTGGCGAGGTCGACGACGCCTTGCTCGGCGAAGACCCCGTTGCGCCGGGCCATCTCGGCGACGAGGTCGGCGAGGACCGAGCGAGCCAGAGCAGGGGCGGTGCGCAAGGAGACCACCGCGGCGTGCGGCAGTGCACGGTAGGGGCGGAACTCGACGCCGTACTTCCCGTCGATCAGGTAGAGCTGCAGTTCGTCGGGGCTGTAGCGGATGGAAAGGGAGCAGATCACGTTGTGCAGGAGGGTCGACTTGCCGGCACCGGGCATCGCCCCGAGCACTCCATGGACGCACGTGCGCAGCTGGCGGACGTCGGTGCCGAGCCACACCTCGAGCAGTTGACCCGCGCCGTGCCGGCCGATCGGGGCGCGCACCTGTTGCTCGCTCGTCTCCAGCCACCACTGCGCCTCGCGCCCTCTGTTGAGCTCGTCCCAGGGGATCGCCCGGTCGCGCGGTGGGAGGTCGGCGATCCGTTGGAGGACGGCCTCCTGGATCACCGCTGCCGGAGCCCGGTCGAAGGCGACCGTTCCCTGGGCGGCGCCGATCGAGATCTGCTCGTCGCCGATGTCGACGAGGTGCGCACCGTCGAAGCCGAAGCGGGCGAACTCGGGCGCGGTCTGGATCCGGTCGTGGTTGAGGTGGACGATCACGTACACACCGGCGCGTGGCCCGGTGCGGGCGAGCTGCTCGAGCAACTCCGCGGAGCGCTCGTCGTATCCGTTGGGGAAGTCGGCGGCGACGACGAACTCGTAGGACTCCCCGAGCCGGGTCTCCTCCGGGAGGTCGTCGAAGGAGGTCGTCGACGCGTCGAGGTAGGTGGTGACGATCCGCCGCACGTGGGTCAGCGTCTCCTCGAGCTGACGGCGCAGATCGAAGCTCGCCGGGGTGACGTCGCTGAGGTGGCGAGCCATGGGGAAGGCGAGGCCGTTCGTCGCCGGGTCGAGGAGCGTGAAGCGGACCTGCTGGGGTAACGCTGCCGCGGCGCGCACGACGAGCGACTGGAGCAGCTCGAGCGCGGCCTCGTGCTCGTCGGCGCCGGAACTGGTGATCACCAGCGCCCGGTTGGAGCCGATCAAGGGGGTGACCAGAGGGACCGACAGCGTCTCCCCTGAGCGTGTCTCGATCAACGTTCCCAGGCGGAGATCCCCCGCCGAACGCCGGTCGGGCGGATTCCATCCGACCCAGCGGGCCATCTCCCACGGGGCGTGCTCCGGGGTGGCGACGTTCTGCTCGACCTCGGTGATCGTCCTCGCATTCGCCGTGAGGAGCTCACCGATGCTCGTCATCGCCGTCTCGACGGCGTCGATCCCCTCCTCCAGCAGACCACGCAACTCACGCCGGCGCCGGTCGAGTGACTGGCGGCGTAACCCCGCCTCGTGGCGGAGGCGCTTGGCGCCGAACGGTGTCCGCTTCGTCGTCCGCTGCCGGTCGAGCGCGTCGAGCTCGGCGTTCGCCGCCCGCAGCTCGGACCACAGCGTGTCCGCGGCGGCGCCGATCGCGTGTGCCCGGTGTTCCGGGTCGCCGCCGGCGGCGACGAGGCCGAAGGTCGGCACGGCCTGGCCGCGGGGTGCCGCCCGGGCGATCAACCGGCGGAACTTCTCCGCTTCGGGGGCGAGTGCGTCGAGCCGGGCCCACAGGTCGTGGCGGGTCTCGAGCAGCTGGAGCAGAGCAGAACGCACGTCGGTGGGCAGATCGATCGGGCGCAGCGGTGCGGAATCGGCCGGCTCGAGGGCGATCAGCGCGGCGAGCGCGTCGAGATCGCCCTCGCCTGTGGTGGCCACCGGGAGGACGGGTGCGCCGAGCCCGTCGACCGGCAATGTCGGCACTTCCGGCGGGCGGAGGATGCCGACCGCCGGCGTGTCGGGCGGGGGGAACCACGCCGCCGAGGGGGTGGGTGCCCCAGGGGTGTGCTCGACCATCGTCCGCCTCCTTCCGCCTCGTGGTGCTCGCCCGTCACGCTGGGTGAGCACGCTACGCAGGAAATCACCTGCCCGGCAGTGCAGTCTCGCCCAAAGTGACGGAGATCGGATAGGGCAGCCGGCTCATTGATGGCGTCCCTCCCCCGTTGCGAACTTTGGAGGTTGTCCGGCTCTCACACGCCAACAACCTCCAAAGTTCGGGGCGGGAGGTGGTTCAGGGGGTGAGGGAGGCCTCGGCGCGGGCCCATTCGTCGTCGAGGATCCCTTGCAGGTAGGCGAGGCGGTCCTTGCCGCTGACGAAGTCGAACTTGACCGTCCCGTACGGATCGATCTCCTCGCGCAGCAGCCGGAGCTGCTCCGCGGTCGGTTCCGCGGTGACCGGGATGCCGGCGGGGACCTCCAACTCGAAGCCGGTCGCATCGACGACGGTCTGCGCGTCGACGCCGGGGTGCAGGCTCTCGATCCGGAACGGTCGTTCGTCGTCGTCGCGTACGAGCACAGCGAGGTTGGTCACGACGACGATCGGTCCGGGTTGGAGGTGGTTCTCCCGCCGGGACTGCTCGCCGATCCTCCACCGCGTCCCGGTGACGAAGTCGACCTT
>CAZQEJ010000068.1:0-16138 GCA_964592165.1 uncultured Ilumatobacteraceae bacterium
CCGCCAGCTTGACCCAGTCCTGGATCGGCAGGTCCTTGACCTGGCACATCCGCCAGATGTCTCCCGCTTCGACGGCGTGGGACAGGAGCACGTTGCCCGTGTCGTCGACGACGCGCACCACGCCGTCGGCGGCGATCTCGAACGTCTTGTCGTGCGAGCCGTACTCCTCGGCCTGCTGGGCCATCAACCCGACGTTGGGCACCGAGCCCATGGTTGCCGGGTCGAAGGCCCCGTGGGTCCGGCAGAAGTCGATCACCGTCTGGTAGACGCCGGCGTAGCTCGAATCGGGGATCACCGCGAGCGTGTCCTGCTCGCCGCCCTGTGCGTTCCACATGTGCCCCGAGGTGCGGATCATCGCCGGCATCGATGCGTCGACGATCACGTCACTGGGCACGTGCAGGTTGGTGATCCCCCGGTCGGAGTCGACCATCGCCACGGCCGGACCGGCATCGAGTGCGGCGGCGAAGTCGGCCTCGATCGCCCCCCGCTGCTCGGCGGGCAGCGTGGCCACCGCGGACAGGACGGCACCGAGACCGTTGTTCGGGTTCGCTCCGCACGCGGCGAGCGCGTCGGCGTGTCGGGCGAACACGCCGGAGAAGAACACCCTCACCGCGTGGCCGAAGATCACCGGATCGGAGACCTTCATCATCGTCGCCTTGAGGTGCACGGAGAGCAGAACGCCCGAGTCCTTCGCCTGGCGGACCGCATCGGCGAGGAAGGCGACGAGGGCTCGCCGGGACATGAACGTGCCGTCGATCACCTCCCCGGCGAGGACCGGCGTCGTCTGCTTGAGGACGGTCACCGTGCCGTCCGCGGCGACGTGCTCGATGCGCACGTCGCCGCCTCGTTGCACGGTCACGGAGCGCTCGTTGTGGCGGAAGTCGCCCGCCGTCATCGTCGCTACGTTCGTCTTCGACTCGGGGCTCCAGGCGCCCATCGAGTGCGGGTGGGTGCGCGCATAGTTCTTCACCGACGCAGGCGCGCGGCGGTCGGAGTTGCCCTCGCGCAGCACCGGGTTGACGGCGGAGCCCTTGACCCGGTCGTAGCGCTCCTTGACGTTCCGCGCCGCATCGTCGGCCGGGTCGGCGGGGTAGTCGGGCAGCGCGTATCCCTTGCCCTGCAGCTCGGCGATGGCGGCGAGCATCTGGGGCATCGAGGCGGAGATGTTCGGCAGCTTGATGATGTTCGCCTCCGGCCGCAGGGCGAGCTGGCCGAGCTCGGCGAGATGGTCGCCGATCCGCTGCTCGGCGGCGAGGTGCTCGGGGAACTGGGCGATGATCCGCCCGGCGAGGGAGATGTCCCGGGTCTCCACCTCGACCCCCGCGGCGCCAGCGAAGGCACGGATGATCGGCAGGAACGAGTACGTCGCGAGCAGCGGGGCCTCGTCGGTGTGCGTGTAGATGATCGTCGATGACATGTCGTCGGTTCGCCTTCGTCAGAGTGCGTCAAGGGTGCGCCAGGGCGCAGGACCGCGGCCGATATTAGACAAGTTCAAGACAACCGCGGGTGCCGCGTGCCCTCCGGCCGACCCGCCGATCATTCGACCAAGCGCAGCCCCGTCGGCGCGATCGACGGTCCGGCCTGGGGGAGCTCGACGACGAACTCGGTGCGATGGGCGGCGAAGACGTGCTCGGAGACGAGCACCGGGGCCCCGCCGGTCGTCGTCGTCACCCGTTCGCAGCGCAGCACCGGTGAGCCGGGGGGGATGCCGAGCAGCTCGGCATCGGCGGGCGATGCGGCATCTGCTCCGATCGTCTGGGTTGCCCCGCGCAATTCGACGTCGAGCAACTCGTAGAACGGGTGGCGCTCGACATCGTCACGGGACAGGTGGCGGCCGAGCGCGCCCGGACACCACACGGTGACCACGGCGAACGGTTCGCCGTCGGCGAGGTTGATCCGCTTGACGCGCAGCACCTCGCTCGTCCCGAGCGTGGTCGCCACGCGGCGCGGCGCGTCGACGAAGGCGAACTCGACGACGCGCCGCTCCGAGCGCAACCCGCCGGCCTCCATCTGGGCCTCGATCGTCCCCAGGCGATGCAGCTGTTGGCGGACCGGCTCGGCCGCGACGAACCAGCCGAACCCCTGCCGGGCGGCGATCAACCCTGCTTCGCGGAGCACCTCCAGGGCCCGGCGGACGGTGACCCTGCTCGCGGCGAACTCGGTGGACAGCTCCGATTCGCTGGGCAGCAGGCGCCCCGCGGCGTAGTCACCGCGGCGGACGCGATCGCGCAGCTCGTCGGCGATGTCCCGGTAGCGGATCGTGCGCACCCGACCATGCTTGCATCCACGCCCGACCCGGACGAGGCGACGACCCCCACGGCGCCGCAGCGCCTCCCGCACTTGTCTGCTACTTGTATTCCGCTAAGATCGAATCGACGAGGAAGGGGCCGACGATGGCAGTGAGCGCAACGACGCCGATCGAATTGGTGGAGAAGGTCTACGGCAGCCTGCCGGAGCGGGTCGCATTGGGGCGCACGCGACTCGGCCGCCCGCTCACCCTGACGGAGAAGATCCTCGTCAACCATCTCTCCGACCCGCAGAACCAGGAGCTCGAGCGGGGCCGGAGCTATGCCGACTTCTCCCCCGACCGGATCGCCATGCAGGACGCCACCGCGCAGATGGCGCTCCTTCAGTTCATGACCGCCGGCTTGCCCCGCACCGCGGTGCCGACGACCGTCCACTGCGATCACCTGATCCTGGCCAAGGTCGGTGCGCGTCCGGACATGGCCGACGCCCTGGTCTCCAACCAGGAGGTCTACGACTTCCTCCGCTCCGTGTCGGCGAAGTACGGGATCGGCTTCTGGGCGCCGGGGTCGGGGATCATCCATCAGGTCGTTCTTGAGCACTACGCGTTCCCCGGGGGGATGATGATCGGGACGGACTCGCACACCCCGAACGCCGGCGGCCTGGGGATGGTCGCGATCGGCGTCGGCGGCGCGGACGCCGTTGACGTGATGACCGGGTTCCCCTTCAACGTCCGCTGGCCGAAGGTGATCGGCGTCAAGCTGACCGGCACGCTGTCGGGCTGGACGGCGCCGAAGGACGTGATCCTGGAAGTGGCCCGGGTGCTCACCGTCGAGGGCGGGACCGGGGCGATCGTCGAGTACTTCGGGCCCGGGGCGGACACGATCTCGGCCACGGGCAAGGCGACGATCTGCAACATGGGCGCCGAGATCGGGGCCACCTGCTCACTGTTCGCCTTCGACGAGAACATGACGATGTACCTCAAGGCGACCAGCCGGGAGGCGATCGCCGATGCCGCGAGCAAGGTCCGTGAAGACCTCCGCCCCGACGAAGGGGCGCTCTACGACCGGCTGATCGAGATCGATCTCGACGAGCTGAAGCCGCTGATCAACGGCCCCCACTCCCCCGACCGGGCGCACCGCATCGGCCGTGACGGCGTGGGCGCCGCGGCCCGGGAGAACGGTTGGCCGCTGGAGGTCTCCTCGGCGCTCGTCGGCTCGTGCACGAACTCCTCCTACGAGGACATCACCCGCGCCGCGTCGATCGCCCGCCAGGCGGCGGCCAAGGGCCTCACGGCGCGCACCCAGTTGATGGTCACCCCCGGGTCGGAGCAGATCCGGGCGACCATCGAGCGCGACGGGCTGATGGCCGACCTGCAGTCGATCGGCGGGATCGTCCTGGCCAACGCGTGCGGGCCGTGCATCGGGCAGTGGTCGCGGCCGAAGGAGATCACCGATCACCCGAACACGATCGTCAACTCCTACAACCGCAACTTCCCCAAGCGCAACGACGGTTCGGCGAACACGTTGGCCTTCGTCACCTCCCCGGACACCGTGATCGCCATCGCCCTCGCCGGCCGCCTCGACTTCGACCCGACGACCGACACGCTGGTCAACGACGAAGGCGTCGAAGTACGCCTCGACCCGCCGGTCGGCGAAGTGCTCCCGGCGAAGGGCTACGACCCGGGGACGGACATGTTCGTCCCCCCGCCGGCCGACGGCTCGGGGATCGACGTGGAGGTCTCTCCCTCCTCGGATCGCCTCCACCTCCTCCAGCCGTTCGCCGCGTGGGACGGCAAGGACTTCATCGACCTCCCGGTGCTGATGAAGGCCCAGGGCAAGTGCACGACCGACCACATCTCCGCCGCGGGCAAGTGGCTGACGTACCGGGGCCACCTGGAGAACATCTCCGGCAACCTGTTCCTCGGTGCGGTCAACGCGTTCACCGGGGCCGTGGGTGAAGGGCTCGACCAGACCGACGGGGAGACCCGCTCGTACCCCGACATCGCCAAGCGCTACGCCGAGCAGGGCATCGCCTGGTGCGCGATCGGGGACAAGAACTATGGGGAGGGCTCCTCCCGGGAGCACGCGGCGATGGAGCCTCGCTTCCGCAATGCGCGGGTGATCTTCGCCCGCAGCTTCGCCCGGATCCACGAGACGAACCTGAAGAAGCAGGGCCTCGTCCCGCTCACGTTCAGCGATCCGGCGACCTACGACCAGATCGGCGAGCGTGATCTGATCTCGGTCCTCGACCTCCCGCCGAAGCCGGACCAGCCCGTGCGCTGCCGGATCCGCAAGGCGGACGGATCCCAGATCGAGTTCACCGCCACGCACACGTTCAACGCCGAGCAAGTCGAGTGGTTCACAGCCGGCTCCGCGCTGAACATCGTCCGCCAGAAGGTGGCAGCGGAAAAGGCCTGAGCCTCCCCCCGCCTCAATCGGTACCCGGTCGGCGGTCGACCTCCGCCGCCGGGTCGCCGCGGTAACCAGGCGGATAGGTCGAAGCGAGCTCCGCCGCGCTCGGGGTGCGGCGGACCCGCGCCTCGGGCGGGAGGAGGTCGACGATCGCGGCCATGATCCGCTTGGTGTCCGCGTCCGCGCTGCGGTAGCGCAGGGGGACGGGGTCTCCGACCGTCGCGCTGACCAGCGGGGGATTGGTCACGTTGAGCATGTTCGGCAACCGCGACGAGCGGGGCCAGACCTTCTCCGTGCCCCACAGCCCGATCGGGATGACCGGGGCGCGGGTCATCGCCGCGAGGCGCGCCGCCCCCCACCGGGCGGTCAGCTTCGGCTCGAAGAAGGCGGGCCCCCGGGGGATCGTCCCCTGGGGCATCAGGGCGACCATCTCACCTCCCTCGAGGGCGTGTGCGGCGAGGCGCAGCGGTTCGTCCGAGCCGGTACCGCGATCGACGCGGATCCCTCCCATCGCGACCGCGATCCGCCCGATGACCGGCGCGTCGAAGACCTCCTTCTTGCCCAAGAAGCGCACCGGCCGCCCGCTGCGGGCGACGACCAGCCCGACCGTCGCCGGGTCGAAGTACGAACGGTGGTTGGCGACGAGGATCACTGGACCGCTCGGGGGGATCTTCTCCACACCGGTGATCTCGAACCGGGCGTAGGGGAACATCGCCGGATGGACGAAGCTCATCGCCACGCGCTGCAGCTCCGAACCGATCACGGGAAGCTTGTGCACCCCAGGGGGCACGTCGAGATGGAGTACCGGCCAGCGCCGGGCGAGCGCCATGAGGACCATCCGTGGGTCCGGGTTGACCGCCACCGGGTGCCCGACCGCGGCGAGCAGAGGGGTGTCGTAGATGCTGTCGGAGTATGCGTAGCTCTGCCCGAGGTCGACGTCGTTGGCCGCGGCCCAGGCACGTACGGCGTCCAGCTTCCCCGTCGACCAGACGAACGGGCCATCGATCGTTCCGTCGTAGTTCCCCTGCCCGTCGAGCCCGTAGCGAGTGGCGACGACACCGTCGAGCCCGAGCAGGGCGGCGAACGGCTGGACGAGGTCGTAGGGCGTCGTCGTCGCCAGGACCAGCGGCCGGCCGGCGGCCCGATGCTCCTCGAACAGGCGCCCGGCGAACGGCTGGACCATCGCCACCAGCTCCGCCGCGACGTCGGCTGCTGCGCTGCGCACCGCTGCCGCTGAGCGGCCCTTGGCCAGCGTCGCCGCCTGCCGGGCGAGGGCCATCGACGGCAGCGTCTCACCGATCGCGTTGAACAGCCCGTAGACGACGTCCTCGCCGGGGATCGGGCGGCCGACCACGCCGGCCGCCCGCAAGGCGCGGGAGAACACCTTCCCGCTGGCCCCCGCGAGCAGCGTCCTGTCGAGATCGAAGAAGGCGGCTGAGCGGCTCATCGTCCGGAGCGTAGGCCCCCTCGCGACGACCGCCCGACAAGCACGAAAAAGGGAAAGGCGCCGCTTGGGGGAAGCGGCGCCTCTCAACCTGGAACCCTGCGGTTTGGGGGTACCGCTTCCGGGCTCTCATCGAGCCGGCCTTGGGGGGTGCCGGACTTCGATCTGACATGTGAAAGTATGCACGTGAATCCGTGATCGTTCAACCTGTTTGCACAGATAGTTAGTATCTGTCCGCAAGATGGATCTCCGACAGCTCGCCGCCCTCGTCGCCATCGCCGATCACGGCTCGTTCAGTGCCGCGGCACGCGCCCTGTACACCGTCCAGTCGAACGTCTCCGGGCACATCGCCCGCCTCGAGCGGGAGTTGGGCACGGTCCTCGTCGACCGTGCCCGCGGCGGGCTGACCGATGCCGGCGCCGTCGTCGTCGAGCGGGCCCGCAAGATCCAGCGCGAGCTCGACGCGATCGGCCACGAACTGCGCGCCGACGACGACTCGGTCGTCGGCGCGGCTCGGCTGGGGGCGATCGCGACGACCGCACGCTGGCTCGTCCCCGGCCTGCTCCGCCAACTGCGCGGCGCCTACCCGGACGTCCGCCTGACGGTCGTCGAGGGGACGACCATGGCGCTGTTGCCCCATCTCCTCGAAGGCGACCTCGACGCGGCCGTCGTCCACCTCCCCGTCGACGACCCTGAGCTGTCCATCGAGCCCCTCTTCGCCGAAGACCTCATCGTCCTCGCCGCCGCGGCCCACCCGCTGGCCGAGCACGAGGAGGTCTCTCTCGCCGAGCTCGCCCGCCACCCACTGCTCCTCGCCGCCCGGGGCACAGCGTTGCGCCGGTCGATCGACCGCGCCGCGGCGAACTCGGCGGTGCAGCTCACCTCCCTCGCCGAAGTCGACGGGGTCCGCCTGCTCAGCTCGCTGGCCACCGAGGGCTTCGGGCCGACGATCATCCCGGCGACGTCGATCCCCGACCCCGTCCCGGCGGGCTACCGGCGGATCCGCGTCCCGGAGCTCCCCCGGCGCGTCGTCGGGTGGGCGCAACGCCGGCGACCGGCCCCGACGGCGCCGGTGCGCGTCGTCCTCGAGCAACTGCACACCTCGATCGCCGTCGACGGCGCCCACCAGCCGGGAGTGCACCTCGATCCGGCGATGCCACGCTGAGCGGCACGGCGGGCCACGGCGGGATCTCCCGGCTCGGTTAGGTTGCCCACCGATGGGCCTGCCGATCGCAATCCGCCGGATGGCACCGGGCGCGGCCAGCGCGGCGGCGTCCGTGCTGGACACCCCCCTCGGTGAGCGAGGCGTCGTCCTGCTCGAGATCGACGACGAGGTCCGCCGCGGCGCGCTCAGCTCGGATGCCTCGGCGACGATCACCGCGGCCGCCGACACCGCCCGCGAACAGGCGCTGCCGCTCGTCGCGATCATCGGCTCGAGTGGGGCCGACATCGTCGAGGGGATGTCCGCCCTGCACGGCTGGGGACGCGCCGCGCGGGCCCTGGCGCGCTGCTCGGGCCGGGTACCGGTGATCTTCGTCGTCGACGGGCCCGCGGTGTCCGGACCGGCACTGCTCCTCGGTCTCGCCGACCACGTGGTGATGACCGCCGCGTCCTACGCGTTCGTCTCCGGGCCGACGATGGTCGCCGAGTTCACGGGCGTCGTCGTGGACAACGACGAGCTCGGTGGGGCCTCTGCCCACGCCCGCTTCAGCGGAGCGGCGAGCGTCGTCGTCGCCGACCGCCGCGCCGCGCTGGAAGCGGTCGGGCAGCTCCTCGCCTACCTGCCGTCGAGCGTGGACAGCGAACCGCCACGGTGGCCCACGGATGACCCCCCCGACCGCCCGACCCCCGAGGCGGGCTCGGCGATCCCGCTCAGCTCGACGGGCAGCTACGACGTGCGCACGGTGATCCGTGCCTTGGTCGACGACGCGGAGCTGTTCGAGCTGCGCGCCCGCTGGGCCCCGAATCTGGTCACCGCCCTGGCGACGATCGACGGCCGTCCGGTGGGGATCGTCGCCAACCAGCCGACCGCCTTGGCCGGGACCCTGGACATCCCCGCCTCGCAGAAGGGGGCGCGCTTCGTCGGGTTCTGCGACGCGTTCAACATCCCGATCGTCACCCTCGTCGACACGCCGGGCTTCTACCCCGGCAAGGACCTCGAGTGGCGGGGGATGATCCGCCACGGGGCGCAGCTCGTGTTCGCCTACGGGCGGGCGACGGTCGGGCGGATCTGCGTGATCCTGCGCAAGAGCTACGGCGGGGCGTACATCGTCATGGACTCGAAGAAGATGGGCAACGACCTGTGCGTCGCCTGGCCCTGGGCGGAGTTGGCGGTGATGGGTGCCGGGCAGGCCGCCGCGGTCCTCCAGCGGCGGGCCACCGCCGAGGAACGGGCCGCGTTCGAGGCGGACTACAGCGCGCGGCTGCTCAACCCGTACATCGCCGCGGAGCGCGGCTTCGTCGACGCGGTGATCGATCCGGGTGAGACGCGAGCGATCATCGCCGCTGCTCTCGCCGCGCTGGCGGACAAGCGCGAGCGGCTCGGGCCACGCAAGCACGACAACGCCCCCTGCTGACGGGCGCCGCGGCACCACTCGGATGGGCAGGGCGACCACGACGCCAGCTGGTTAGTCTCGCCGCCGGGGAGGAAGCCCCCCGGCAATCCGACGACAACCTCAGAAGGGGACGAGCAAGGTGCCCGACACGATCACGATCATCGACGACCGGACCGGCAAGAAGGTCACGGTCCCGATCAACGACGGGGCGTTCCCGTCATCGGCCCTGCGCGAGCTCGACCCCCATCTACGGATGTACGACCCGGCCTACCTGTCGACGGCCGCCTGTCGCTCGGCGATCACGTTCCTCGACGGCGACGCCGGCATCCTCCGCTACCGCGGCTACCCGATCGAACAGCTCGCCGAGCACTCCACCTACCTGGAGGTCGCCTACCTCCTGCTCAACGGTGAGCTCCCTTCGGCGAGCCAACTGCAGGCGTGGACAGAGGACGTCGTCCACCACACGTTCGTCCACGAGAACATGCGCAAGAGGTTCGTCGACGGGTTCCACTACGACGCCCACCCGATGGGCATGTTCGTCTCCGCGGTCGCCGCGCTGGGAACGTTCTACAACGACGCGAAGGACATCGAGTCCCCCCAGAGCCGCGAGCACCAGATCCGGCGGTTGATCGCCAAGATGCCGACGCTCGCCGCGATGTGCCACCGGTTCAGCGTCGGGATGCCGTTCAACTACCCGGACAACGACCTGAGCTTCGCCGCCAACTTCTTGAACATGATGTGGAAGGTCGGCGACTACGACGTCCACCCCGCGCTCGAACGGGCGATGGACATCCTGTTCATCCTCCACGCCGACCACGAGCAGAACTGCGGGACGACGGCGATGCGGGTCGTCGGCTCCAGCCATGCCGATCCGTACTCGGCATGCGCCGCGGCCGCCGCGGCGCTGTACGGCCCACTGCACGGTGGGGCGAACGAGGCGGTCGTGCGGATGCTCTCCGAGATCGGCTCGCTGGACAACGTCCCCGCCTTCGTCGACTCGGTCAAGGCCGGCCACGGGCGGTTGATGGGCTTCGGGCACCGCGTGTACAAGAACTACGACCCGCGGGCGAAGATCATCAAGCAGGCCGCGTACGACGTGTTCGAGGTGACGGGGAAGAACCCGCTGCTGGACATCGCCCTCAAGCTGGAGGACGTGGCGCTGAGCGACGATTACTTCGTCAGCCGCAAGTTGTACCCCAACGTCGACTTCTACTCCGGGCTGATCTACCAGGCGATGGGCTTCCCCGTGCAGATGTTCACGGTGCTCTTCGCCATCCCCCGCACGGCGGGCTGGCTGGCCCACTGGCAGGAACTGCTCGACGACAAGGACCAGAAGATCAGCCGCCCGCGGCAGTGGTACACGGGTCCCGACGCCCGGGACTACGTGCCCGTCGCGGCGCGCGCCTGATCGCTGCCTCGGCGCGCGGCACGTTCCGGAGGGTGCTCAGGGGAGCGCGGCACCGAGGGCGACGAAGAGCGCGAGCACGGCCAAGCCGGCGATCCAACAGACGATCGCCCGGTCGTCGAGCACGGCCGGGCGATCGATCTCGATCTCGCCCGGTGCCGCGGCGAGATACCTGATCGAGACACGCTGACCACGGCGCAAGCCGATCGCCGAAGCTTCCGCCGCACTGAGCGTCGAGGTCACGTCGCGCCCTCGCCCCGTACGGTCGACGTAGTGGACGAGCGCGCCGCGGCGCCGCCCCCGGTTCTCCTCCCAGACGTCTTCGACCGAGGCCGAGGTCCGCTCCCCGACGAGGGCGAAGCGTTGACGGCGAGCGAGGCGCCGGCGCCGCCGCACGTCCAGCATGCCGGTGGTGAGGATCGCCGGAACGAGTCCGATCATCGTGAACAGCACCACCATCAGCGCCGATGTTACTCCTCACGGTGACGTCCGGGGACGCGCCATCGCGGCTCCAGTGCTCGCCGGGCCGCGGCGGGAGAGAGGAGGTTGACCGGCCCGGAGGAAGGTTGTACGTTGTCTGACGACTTGGGGTAGCTGGCAAGCGTGTCAGTCGAGGAGGCCTGCCGATGGAAAGCCGCTGGGACGAGTCCGCCCTCGACCTGCCCGACGATCCGGCCGCGGCCCGCCTGCTCGAGTGCGCCTACGGCTCGCGGCTGCTCGGCTCCGACCCTGCCCTGGTGCTCCACGGCGGGGGGAACACATCGGTCAAGTCGGTGATCAGCGACGTCACCGGCGCCGAGGTGCACGTCCTCTACGTGAAGGGGTCCGGGCACGACTTGGCGACCATCGGGCCGGCAGGCTTCGCGCCCCTGCGCCTCGCCCGGCTGCACGAACTGCTCACCGTCGAACGCTTGAGCGATGCGCAGATGGTCAACGAGCTCCGCTGCGCGCTGACCGACGCGTCGGCGCCCGATCCGTCGATCGAGTCGCTGCTCCACGCGATGCTGCCCTTCGCCGCCGTCCAGCACAGCCACGCTGACGTGATCGTCACCGTGACGAACCTCGCCGACGGAGCCGATCGGATCGCCGAGTTGTTCGGCGACAGCGTCGTGGTCATCCCCTACACGATGCCGGGGTTCGACCTGACCCGGGTCTGCGCTCGGGAATGGCCCGCCCAGGCCCATCGCGGGACGCTCGGCATGGTGTTGATGAACCACGGCCTGTTCACCTTCGGCGACACGACACGCGACGCCTACGAACGCCATGTCGAGCTGATCAGCCGGGCGGAGGAGTACCTCGCGACCCGGGCCCCGCGCGGTGCGCCCGGCACGGCGGCGCTCCCCCGTGTCGCCCGCGCCGGGCTCGCCTCCTTGCGCAAGGACCTCAGCGATGCTGCCGGGTTCCCGCTCGTCGTTCGCCGCCACAGCGGCCCACCGGTCGCCGAGTTCGTCGGCCGAGCGGACCTGGCGACGATCACGGGACGCGGGCCGGCGACGCCGGATCACATCATCCGTACCAAGTTGCGGCCGCTGGTCGGCACCGACGTCGACGCGTACGCGAACTGGTACCGGGCCTACTTCGCGCGCAATCACCAACGGTCGACGCACCCGCTGACGATGCTCGACCCGGCCCCGCGAGTTGTTCTCGATCCGGCCCTGGGGATGCTCACCGCCGGGCGCAGCAGCAAGGACGCGGCGATCGTCGCCGACATCTACGAGCACACGATGGGGATCATCACCCGCGGCGAAGCGCTCGGTGGCTACACCGCCCTCGACGAGGCCCCCTTGTTCGACGTCGAGTACTGGGAGTTGGAACAGGCCAAGCTGCGCCGCGCCGGCGCGCCGAGAGCATTCGCCGGCGAGGTCGTCCTCGTCACCGGCGCGGCATCGGGCATCGGCAAGGCGTGCGCCGCGGCGTTCCTCGCCGCCGGAGCGAGCGTCGCCGGCGTGGACCGGGCAGAGACGATCGCCGGCACCTTCGGTGGTCCCGAATGGCTCGGCCTTCCCGCTGACGTGACCGACTCGGTGGCGATGGACGCCGCACTCGATGCCGTGATCGAGAGGTTCGGTGGGATCGACGTCGTCGTCGCCTGTGCGGGGACGTTCGGCGCGTCGGCGACGATCGCCGAGTTCGATGTCGATTCCTGGCGGCAGACGATGAGCGTCAACGCCGACTCCGTCGCCGACCTGTTCCACCGTTGCGCCCCGCTGCTCGCCCTTTCCCCCCGCGGCGGGCGAGTCGTCGTCGTCGCCTCGAAGAACGTTCCTGCGCCGGGAGCCGGAGCGGGGGCCTATTCCGCGTCGAAGGCGGCACTGACCCAGCTCGCCCGGGTGGCCGCGCTGGAATGGGCCGGGGCCGGGGTGCGGGTCAACGTCGTCCATCCCGACGCGGTGTTCGATACCGGGCTGTGGACCCCGGAACTGCTCGCCGAGCGAGCCGCGAAGTACGCGATGACGGTCGAGGAGTACAAGCGACGCAACCTGCTGCACACCGAGGTGACCAGCGCGACGGTCGCCGCGGGTGTGCTCCGCCTGTGCACGGCGGACTTCGCCGCGACCACCGGTGCGCAGATCGCCATCGACGGCGGCAGTGACCGGATCATCTGACCCGACGGGCAAGGAGGGGACATGACCGACGCGGAGCCGCTGGCGCCGATCGGGATCATCGGTGGCTCGGGGTTGTACAGCCTGCTCGGCGAGGCGACCACGGAGACGGTCGACACGCCCTACGGAGCGCCGTCCAGCCGCCTGACCCGGGGTCGGATCGGCGGGAGGCCGGTCGTCTTCCTCACCCGTCACGGGGAGCACCACGAGATCGCCCCCCACGCGATCAACTATCGGGCCAACCTGTGGGCGCTGAAGTCGAGCGGCTGCGACGCGGTGATCACCTCGTCCGCGGTCGGCAGCCTCCGCCCCGGCTACGCGCCGGGCGACTTCGTCCTCACCGACCAGTTCATCGACCGCACGACCCGCCGGATCGGGACGTTCTTCGACGGCCCACGCGTCGTCCACGTCTCGGTCGCCGATCCGTACTGCCCGGCGCTGCGCACCGGAGCGGAGCACGCCCTGCACGGGCTCGGTGAGCGCTTCCACGCCACCGGCTGCGCGATCGTGTTCGAAGGGCCACGCTTTTCCACCCGGGCCGAGTCGGCGTGGTACCGGCAGATGGGCGGCGACGTGCTGAGCATGACCCAACATCCGGAGACCACCTTGGCCCGCGAGCTGGAGATGTGCTGCGTCAACCTGTCCTTCGTCAGCGACGCGGACGACGGTGGCGAGCACGGCGAGCCGGTCACCGCGGGCCAGGTCTGGCGTCGCCTGGCGGACAACCAGGACCGGATCCGCAGGGCGCTGGCCGCTCTCGTCGCCAGCGTCGATCCCCAGCGGGCGTGCTCGTGCCGCTCCGCGCTGGCCGACACCTGAGGAGGAACTGACGATGACCGATCGCATCCGCGTGAGCGGCGACGACGTGCTCACCTTGACCCGCGTCCGGGTCGCCGACCTGGCCCCGTCGGTGGTCGTCGTCGGGGATCCCGCACGCGCCGCGAAGGCCGCCGGGCTGCTCGAGGGGGCGCGTAAGGTCGGGGAGAACCGGGAATACGTCACCTACACCGGGTCGTACGCCGGGGCACCCGTATCGGTCGCCTCCCACGGCGTCGGTGCACCAGGAGCAGCAGTCGTGTTCGAGGAGCTGTGCCGGGGCGGGGTGCAGCGGATCATCCGCGCCGGGACGGCGGGGGGCATCCAACCGGGCGTTCTCGATGGCTCCCTCGTCGTCGCCAGCGCTGCCGTGCGCGACGACGGCGTCACCGACGCCCTCGTCCCCCTCGCCTACCCCGCGCTGGCCGACGCCGCGCTGACACTGCGCCTGACGGACGAGGCCAGGCATGAGGGGGCGACGGTGCACACCGGCGTGGTGCTCAGCTCGCGGTGCTTCTACCCCCTCGGCATCCTGCCCAACGACCAGCCGATGTGGCAGCGGGCGGGTGTCGTCGCAGTGGAGATGGAGCTCGCCGCGCTGTTCGTCATCGCCTCCCTGCACGGCGTCGCCGGGGCGGGGATCCTCGCTATCGACGGCAATCCACTGGCCACCAAGGACGAGACCATGGCCGGTTACCAGCCGTTCCGCACCCTGGTCGACGACGCGGTGGAGCGATCGTTGCGCGCTGCGTTGCGCACGCTCGGCTCCTGAGACCGCAGCAACCGGTCGGGACCCCTGATCGGGCTCAGGGTTCCCGGGTCAACTGGGTCAGCCGGCGCGTCGCGCTGGGGAACCGGGTGACCAGTTCCGCCCGCCGGCCGAGGCGGAACGATTCCCAGGCGAAGGGCGGTGCCATCGTCGTACCGATCAGCGTCCACGCCCCGAGCGATGACGAGCCCTGCCACACGCCGGCGGGAACGGTCAGCTGAGGCCGCTGCCCGGCCTCGAGATCCATCCCCAACACCGGTTCGCTGATCCCACCGGTGGCTTCGTCGACGAGCAGCAGGCGCAGCGGCGCGCCACCGTAGAAGTGGTACGTCTCCGGTCCGTCGAGGATGTGCATCGCGGAGAAGTCGCCCCCGCTGAGCAGGAAGTAGATCGCGCTCGACGCCGTGTCGAGGTAAGCCTGGAGGAACAGGCCACCCTCTTCGGGCAGGGGGGCGAGGCCGAGGATCGCGGCGATCCGCGGCGCCGCAGCGGCATCGTCAGGGTCGAACGCCGGGGGCCGTCCGTGCCCCGTCACGTCGGTGCCACGGCCCGGCTGAAGTGCTTGCGCGCCGCGATCAGGGCGATCAGGGTGACGACGTACGGGGCGGCGTCGGTGATCTGCGCGGGGAGCCCGTTGCCCTGCAGGCGGAACCCGAACGCCTCGGCGAAGCCGAACAGGAGGCATGCACCGAGCGTCGCCACGGGGTGGGCCCGCCCGAGCATCACTGCGACGACCGCGATCCACCCGCGCCCGGAGGTCATGTTCTCGGAGAACTGGACGACGTTGCCGAGGGCGAGTTGCGCGCCGGCCAGGCCGCACAGGACCCCGGAGGTGAGCACCGCACCGTAGCGGTAGCGGATCGGGTCGACCCCGAGCGTCGCCGCCGCGTCCGGTCGCTCACCGACGCCGCGCAGCCGCAGCCCGAGGGGCGTGGTGAACAGCACCTGGTGGACAGCGGGCACGAGGAGCAGGGCGAGATAGCCGAGCACCGTCATCGAGAACAGCACCGGACCGAGGCCGGGGACCGAGCGCAGGCCGGGGATCCGCCAGTTCGGGATCCCCACGATCTTTGCCGACTGGAACACGCCGCGCACCTTGAACAGGGCGAACACCAAGAAGCTGGTCAGCCCGACGGCGAACAGGTTGAGAGCGACGCCGAGGACGATCGCGTCCCCACCCCGGCTGATCGCACCGTAGGCCAGGATCTGGGACGCGATCGCGCTGAACACCACCGCGCCGAGAACCCCGACGATCCACGAACCGCTGTAGTAGGACACGGCCACCGCGGAGAAGCAGCCGATCAGCATCAGCCCTTCGAGGGCGATGTTGAACACCCCCGCCCGCTCGCAGATCAGCCCACCGAGAGCGGCGAAGAGGATCGGGATCAGGGCGCGAAAAACGGAGGCGAACAGCGCCGAGTCGATCAAGTTGGACATCGTCAGATCCTCCCTGGCTCGGCTTCCGGCCGGCCGCGGTCCACGACCGGGGTCGCGGGCACGGCCGGGGTGGAACCGCGGCGAGGAACCGAGACACGGAACACGACGAGGATGATCACCAACGCCTGGACGACCTGGGCGATCTGGGAGGCGACGCCCGCGGACCGCTGCATCGCCTCACCGCCGACGACGAGGACGGCGAAGAAGAACCCAGCGACCGCGGTGCTCAGCGGGCGACTGCCCGCCAAGAGGGCGACGAGCAGCCCGGTCCACGCGTAGTTCGTCCCGACGAGCGCGCCGTCGATCAGCCGGTACTGGCTCGTACCGCCGAGGACGAGCATGATCCCGATCAGGCCGGCGATCCCACCCGAGGCGAACATCACCCACACCCGCATCCATCCGGTGCGCACCCCGCCGTAGCGGGCGAATCGGGCGTTCAGCCCGGCCATAC
>CAZQEJ010000069.1:0-15967 GCA_964592165.1 uncultured Ilumatobacteraceae bacterium
CGCTCGCCGACCACCGAGGAGGATCTGTGCTCCGACCGCAAGACAACTCGTGCCGGGAGACGAAGCTGCTCGACGGCCTGTGGAGCTTCGCCGCCGACCCTGGCGACACCGGCCGGCAGGAGCAGTGGGCCCACGGCCGCCTCCCCGGGGAGCAGCTGATGCCCGTCCCGGCGAGCTACAACGACGTGCTCGTCGACCGCCGGCTGCACGATCACGTCGGCGGCGTGTGGTACCAGCGCGACGTGCTCGTTCCCCGCGGATGGGACGGGCGGCGGATCCTGCTGCGCGTCGGGGCCGCCGCCCATCGCGCCGTGGTCTGGGTCGACGACACCGAGGTGACCAGCCACGAGGGCGGCTACCTCCCGTTCGACGCCGATCTCACCGGGCACGTCAGCGCGGGGACGACGCACCGGATCACGATCCTCGTCGACAATCGCCTGTCCTGGCAGACGATCCCCCCGGGATACGTCGAGGAGCGACCCGACGGATCGCGCGCCCAGCGCTACCACCACGACTTCTTCAACTACGCCGGCCTGCACCGCAGCGTGTGGCTGCACAGCACGCCGTTGGACGCGATCAGGGACCTGACGGTGGTCACCGGGATCGACGGAGCGACCGGCATCGTGCGCTGCACGGTCGAGCTCGGCGCCGAGGCCGGAGACGTCCGCCTCACCCTGCGCGATGCGGCCGGGATCACCGTGGCGACCGCCTCGGGCAGCGCGGCCGAGATGCACGTCGCCGATGCCGAACTGTGGCGACCCGGTCGTGGATACCTCTACGAGCTGACCGTGGAGATCGTCGACGGCGCCGGCGCGACGGTCGACGAGTACCGCCAACCGGTCGGGATCCGCACCGTCGAGGTGCGTGGCGCCCAGTTCCTGATCAACGGCGAGCCGTTCTACTTCCGTGGCTTCGGGATGCACGAGGACCATCTCGTGCGCGGCAAGGGTCACGACGCGGCGTCGATGGTCCACGACTTCGCCCTCCTGCGCTGGATCGGGGCGAACTCGTTGCGCACCTCGCACTACCCCTATGCCGAGGAGGTCCTCGACCACGCCGACCGGGCGGGGATCGTCGTCATCGACGAGACCGCCGCGGTCGGGATGAACCTCGGCGTGATCGGCGGCTTCCTCGGCGGGGCCCGGCGGGAGACGTTCAGCCCGGAGACGATCGACGAGCGCACCCGCCAAGCCCACCAGCGGCACATCGAGGACCTCGTCGCCCGGGACACGAACCACCCCTCGGTGGTGATGTGGTCGATCGCCAACGAACCCGAGTCCGACACCGACGCCGCGGTCGAGTACTTCGCGCCCCTGTTCGCCGCGGCCCGCGCTGCCGATCCGACCCGCCCGGTCGGCTTCGTCAACGTGATGCTCGCCCCTCCGGACCGCTGCAAGCTGACGCCGCTCGCCGACGTGATGATGCTCAACCGCTACTACGGCTGGTACGTCGATCACGGCGATCTCGACGCTGCCGAGCAGGGCCTGGAGCGTGAGTTGCGCGCCTGGGCGGCCCGCTACGACAAGCCGATCCTGATCACCGAGTACGGCGCGGACACGTTCGCCGGTCTGCACTCCGTCGAGCAGGCACCGTGGAGTGAGGAGTACCAAGCAGCGATCCTCGACCGCAGCCACGCCGTGTTCGACCGGATCGGCGCAGTCGTCGGGGAGCACGTGTGGAACTTCGCCGACTTCGCCACGACGCCGTCGATCATCCGCGCCGACGGGAACAAGAAGGGCGTGTTCAGCCGCGACCGGCGGCCCAAGCTCGCCGCCCACCACCTGCGCCGCCGGTGGACCTCGGGCGGATGAACCGCCTCGGCACGGCAACGATCGGCGGGCGGGACGAGGCGCCCCCCTACGACCGCTCGGCGGAGCCGTCGATCGTCCACCTCGGAGTCGGGGCGTTTGCTCGCGCCCACCTCGCGGTGTACGCCGACGACCTGTTGCGTGCCGGCGTTCCGGCGACGATCTCCGGCGTGTCGCTGCGCGACCCGCGTACCGAAGCCCGGCTCGTCCCCCAGGACTGCCTGTACACGGTCACCGAGCGGGAACCGGGAGCAGCCTCCGCGTTGCGCGTCGTCGGCTCGCTGACCCGGATGGCGACCGGACCGGATGCCGCGCTCAACGTGCTCGCCGGCCGTGCGGTGCAGATGATCACCGTGACCGTCACGGAGAAGGGCTACGAGGTTCCCGACGGCGACATGGTCGACCCGCACCACGCCAGGTCCGCTCCCGGGGTGATCGCCCGCGCCCTGCATGCCCGGCGCGACTCGGGCTCCCGTGGACTCGTCGTCGCCTCCCTGGACAACGTGCTGGACAACGGTGCGGTGCTGCGCGGCGCGGTGCTCGCCGTCGCCGAGCGTCTCGACGCGGCACTTCCCCAGTGGATCGAGGCACATGCCGCGTTCCCTTGCTCCGTCGTCGACCGGATGGTCCCGGCGACGACCGATGCCGACCGCACCAGCGCCGCCGAACTGCTCGGTCTCGCCGACGACGCAGCGGTGGTCAGCGAGCGGCACCGTTCCTGGGTCGTCGCCGCGACCGCCGGCCTGCCACCGCTGGCGAGCGTCGGGGTCGACGTCGTCACCGACGTCGAGCCGTATCAACGACGCAAGCTGTGGCTGCTCAACGGCCCGCACTCGGCACTCGCCTATCTCGGCCTCGTCGCCGGGGTGACGACGATCGCCGAGGCGACACGGCATCCCGGCGTCGCCGGCTTCGTCCACTCGCTGGTCGACGATGTGCTCGCCGTCGCCGCCTTGCCCGCGGCACTCGCTGCGCCACGGTTCGCCACCCAGGCGTTGACTCGTTGCGCCAACCCGGTCCTCGGCCACACCTGCGCGCAGGTCGGTGCCGACGGCTCGCGCAAGCTGGTCCAGCGTCTCGTTCCGGTCGTCGCGGCGCGGCGCGGCGCGGGTCTGCCCACCGAACGCTTCGCCCTCGTCGCTGCCGCGTGGGTCGCCGCGGCGGCGGGATACGATGTCGGCGGTCGCCGCTTGCCGCCCGTCGCCGATCCCGCCGCCGGTTCGTCCCCGGCCGAACTGATCTCCGCGCTCGGCGCACAGGTCGATGCCGCCTTCGCGGCCGAGGTGCGCGCCGCTGTCGACGATCTCGGCCGTCACGGGGTGGGCGTCCTCGGGTGAGCGGAGCCCCCCCACCCACTCCGGTCGCCACGATGAGCGGCGAGCACCGGCCTGAGCCGATCGTCACAGCGAGGCAGGCGCCTCCCTCCGCGAGCGCGCTATCGCACCGTCATAGAGTCCGCTCATCAGTCCCCGACGTGTTCGCCCGTCCCCGACCCACCTCCGCCTGACCCCGGGGGTGAGCAGCCGGTGATCGCCCTCGCCCTCGCCGCCGGGGTCGCGTTGATCTGCTCGATCATCTCCACGGGATGGATGTCACGAGCGTTGCGCACCCACGGCGTGAGTCAGCCGATCCTGACCAAGGACGCGCACAACATCGCCGTCCCCCAACACGCGCACAAGCGGGGGACACCGACGATGGGCGGGATCGCCGTGATCGGCTCCGCCTTCATCGGTTACGTCGTCGCTCACTTCCGTGTCGGCGTGATCTACTCCGACCAGGCGCTGGTGATGTGGGTCGCCGTGTTCACGATGGCCGGGATCGGCCTCGTCGACGACCTGAAGAAGGTCCGCTCCGGGCACAACCGGGGGGTGCTGTGGAAGGTCAAGGGCTACATCACCGTCGTCGTCGCGATCGGTCTCGCCGCGCTGCTCGTCGCCGTCACCGACGTCGACACGCACATCTCCTTGACTCGCGCCGCGATGCCGGGCTGGAAGGTCAGCATCGTCGTCTGGGTCATCTGGGGTGGGCTGATCACGTTCGGGACGACGAACGCGGTGAACGTCACCGACGGGCTCGACGGGCTTGCCGGGGGATCGGCCCTGTTCGGCTTCGTCGGTTTCGTCGTCATCTCCTACGTCGCGTTCCGCAACCCGGAGATCTATCCAGCGGTGAAGAACCCGTTCGACCTTGCCGTGTTCGCCGGGGCGTTCGCCGGGGCGTGCGCCGGGTTCTTGTGGTGGAACGGGGCACCGGCGGAGATCTTCATGGGCGACGTCGGCGCGCTCGGCCTCGGCGCGGCGCTGGCGATGCTCTCCTTGACGACCGACACGCAGTTGCTGCTGCCGGTCATCTGCGCGGTGAACGTGATGGAGATCGGCTCGGTCGCACTTCAGATGACCGTGTTCAAGGCGAGCGGCCGGCGCCGGCGGCTGTTCCGCCTGTCACCGATCCACCACCACTTCGAGATCGGCGGCTGGCCGGAGACGAAGGTGATCATCCGCTTCTGGCTCCTTGCCGGCCTCGGCGTCGCCGGCGCCCTGGCGATCTTCTTCGCCGACTTCACCAAGCAGGCCGCCGGGCGCTGAGCCCCTCGGCCACGGCGAGTCCGAGCACCCGCCACCCGCGCGCTCACCCTGCCCAGATCGCACCGGAGCGCCGTCTCACCCCACGTCCGCGCCACCCCGCGCCGATCTGGGCAGGGTTGTGGACCGGCGTCGAGGCTCAGCCGCTGGCGCGCACGTCGCGGAAGGGGACGTCGCGGTCGACCTCCGGCTCGCGCGGCAGTCCGAGGATGCGCTCGCCGATGATGTTCCGCTGGATCTGGTCGGTGCCTCCCCCGATGGAGAAGAAGTAGGCGTTGAGCTGTGAGTAGTTCGCGTCACGCGCTCTCGGGTTCTGGTCACCGTCGAGCAGCGCCTCGGCACCGAGGAGCTGCCCTTGGATGTGTCCCGCGTAGTGCAGGATCTGGGACATCGCCAGCTTGCCGAGGGAGACGAGCGGCGACGATCCACCGGCGGCCATCACCGCCTTGGCCCGCAGCGTGTTCCACGAGTTGACAGTCGTCGTGCAGTGCAGACGGGCCAGCGCTTGGCGCACCAGCGGGTCGTCGTCGCGACCCAGGGCGCGGGCGAGCCCGACGAGGGAGATGTCCGGGACGGGGATCGACCCGTGGGCCGCGGCCGTCTTGCCCTGACCACCTGCAGCGTTGGTCGACGCACCCATCACCGCCCGTTCGTAGGCCAAGGCGGATTGCAGCACCCACCAGCCCTTGTTCAGCTCCCCGAGGCGGTGCGAGTCGGGGACGCGAGCATCGGTGATGAACACCTCGTTGAAACGTGAATCGCCGGTGATCTGGCGCAGTGCACGGACCTCGACCCCGGCTTGGTCCATCGGGAACCAGAAGAAGGTGATCCCCCGGTGCTTGGGCTGGTCCCAGTCGGTGCGCGCGACGAGCATCCCGAAGTCGGCACCGCGTGCTCCGGAGGTCCACACCTTCTGCCCGTTGACCACCCACTCGTCGCCGTCACGCACCGCCGTCGTGCGCAACCCGGCAAGGTCCGAACCAGCGCCGGGCTCGCTGTACAGCAGGCACATCGCCACGTCGTCGAGCAGCAAGGGGCGCAGGAAGCGGCGCTTCAGCTCGTCCGAGCCGTAGGCGAGCATCGTCCCAGCCCACAGGTTGTAGACGTCCTGCCCCGGGCCGGGCGCGCCCACCGCGGCGAACACCGCCTCGACCTGCTTCGCCTCGTCGTCGGCGAGCCCTCGCCCGAACCACTCGACCGGCCAGCGCAACGCCGACCATCCACCGTCGACGACCAGCTCCCGCCATCGCTGCCGGTCGACCTCTGGCGACCAGTGCTCCGCAAGGAACTGCTCAGCGGCCTGCAACACCTCGGTCGCCATGATCATCCTCCGACGGTTCCGACCTGAGCGGACGTTACGCGACAGGCCGTACCGGCGACGACTCGCCGCACCGGCCGCGGCCCGCCGTCCTCTCGGGAGCGATCTTGACCGGTGGTCATGACCACCGGTCAAAATTCGGCGTCAGGCTTTGACACTGGTGACCGGCGACGACTAGAGAGTCACCACCCACCTCATCCGAGGCTCACCGAGACCAGGGGGAAAAGCCGTTGAGGACCCGTAGGAGAAAGGCGGCGGTGCTTCTCGCCGCCGCCGCCACGTTGTTCGCTGCGTGCGGCAGCGACTCATCGAAGTCGTCGGGGACGTCCAGTCCTGCCGGCGACGGCACCGCTGCCCAGACGACCGCTGCACAGAGCACCGAGACGACCGAGGCGGGTGCACCGTCGACGGTCGAGCAGGGCGTCGTCGGGAGCGAGTCGAGCGTCGAGCCGGTCAAGGGCGGCACGCTGCGGATGGCCGTCTACGGCGAGACCGCCGGCCTCGACCCGGTCAAGTCCGTCGGTTCCGGCACCAGCGGCGGCACCGAACTGGGGACGATCTACGACACGCTGATGCGCTACGACCCGGAGACGAACTCGTACGTGCCGCAGATGGCCGAGTCGCTGACACCGAACAGCGACTTCACCGTGTGGACGCTCAAGCTGCGCGACGGCGTCACATTCACCGACGGCACGTCGCTCGATGCCGCGGCCGTGCAGTTCAGCCTGCAACGGCACATCGACCTCAAGTCCCGCCATGCCGGTCTCGTGGCGAGCATCGCCTCCTACGCCAGCCCCGACCCGCTGACACTGGAGATGACGCTCAAGTCGTCGTGGAGCGGCTTCCCCTACGTGCTCGCCTACATGCCGGGGATGATCGTCTCCCCGACCGCGGTGCAGGCCAAGGGCGACGAGGAGTTCAACAAGTCCCCCGTCGGTGCCGGGCCGTTCATGCTCGAGCGCTACGCGCCGGGCGAGGAGATCGTCGTCAAGGCGAATCCCGGCTACTGGGGCGGCGCGCCGTACCTGGACAGCATCCGCTTCGCCCCGATCGTCGGTGCCCAGCCGATGTTGGACGGGTTGAACGCGGGCGACATTCAGGCCGCCTTCCTGCGCGAGGCGCCGGTCGTCAAGGCCGCCCGTGATGCCGGCTACGAGGGCCTGCTGATGGTCCAGAACGCGGGTGGCGTGCTCCTGCTCAACCAGGGTCGCAACGACCAGAAGACGATCGCCCAGGACCTGCGCGTCCGCCAGGCGATCTCCTACGCCCTCGATCGCGACCTGATCGACGAGCGGGGGGACAACGGCACGGGTTACCCGACCGCCTCCCTTTTCGGAAAGCAGTCGATCTGGCACACCACCGACGCGACGATCAACTACGACCCGGAGAAGGCCAAGGCCCTCGTCGAGGAAGTCAAGCAGGAGACCGGCTGGGACGGTTCGATCCGGTTCAACTGCACGAACTCGCCGTCACGTGTCAACTTCGCCGTCGCCGTCCAGGCGCTGCTCGACGCCGTCGGGTTCAAGACACAGCTGGACACGAGTTCGACGGTCGGCGAGCTGACCCGCCTGGTGTCGATCGACGGCAACTTCGACATCGCCTGCTACGGGTTGAACGTCGGTGACGAGGCCCCGTACATCGCCCTCAACCAGCACCTGTCGAGCCAGAGCGTGCAGAACGCGTCGGCCTTCAAGAGTGCCGACTTCGATGCCCTGCTCAACGAGCTGCGCGGCGCGAAGGACGACGCCGCGAGCAAGGAGATCCTCGGCCGCCTGCAGGGCGTGTGGGACGCGGAGATGCCCGCGGTGATCTACGCGGCGATCCCCGAGTTCCTCGTGTGGGGCAAGAACGTCCACGGCGTCAAGCCGACGGTCAAGACGATGGGCATGTTCGACAAGGCGTTCATCGCCTCCTGATCGAGAAAGCCCGCTGCCGATGAACACGCGTCGACGAACCGCCGGGACTCTCCGGCGGTTCGCCGGCGCGCTCGGCGGCCTGGCGCTGGTCCTGTGGTTGGCCAGCTTGCTCACGTTCCTCCTCGTCTCCCTCCTCCCCGGCGACCCGGTCGTAGCCATCGTCGGCGACGGCCAGCCGCCTGAGCGCTACGCGGAGGTCCGCCACGAGCTCGGGCTCGACCAACCAGCGGTCGGCCGCTACTTCTCCTGGCTCGGCGACGCGCTGCGCGGCGACCTCGGCAACGCCTTGCTCCCCCCCGGCGGCAAGGTCCTCGACCGGATCACCTCCGCGCTACCGATCAGCCTCGAGCTCGCCGTGCTGGCGATGGGACTGAGCGTCGTGCTCTCGATCCCGATCGCGGTGCTCGCGGCACGTAAGCCCAACGGGCGCATCGACCGCTGGCTGTCAGCGGGTTCGTTCGCCAGCCTGTCGGTGCCCAGCTTCCTCGTCGGGCTCCTCCTCGTGCTCTTCTTCGTCCGTTCACTGACCTGGTTCCCCCGCGGCCAGTGGGTTCGCCTGACGTCCAGCGACGGGCTGTGGGAGCACATCCGCCATCTCGTGTTACCGGTGGTCACGATCGCCGTCGGGGAGATCGCCGTGTTCAG
The DNA here is from genome assembly GCA_964592165.1 of uncultured Ilumatobacteraceae bacterium. Classification (GTDB taxonomy): domain Bacteria; phylum Actinomycetota; class Acidimicrobiia; order Acidimicrobiales; family Ilumatobacteraceae; genus JAWKHV01. The sequence continues at coordinate 8,270 of CAZQEJ010000069.1, forward strand.
CAGGTTGCTGCGCGACGACCTCGTGCGCACCCTGGACAGCGACTTCATCGCCTCCGCCCGGGCCCGGGGGTTGTCCCCGACACGGGTGCTCGTGCGTCACGCACTGCGCCCGTCGTCGTTCTCCTTCGTGACCCTCGCCGGAGTCAGCTTCGGCCGTCTCGTCGGTTCGACGGTGATCGTCGAGAGCGTCTTCTCCCTACCCGGATTGGGCACGCTGATCGTGCGCTCCGCGTCGCAGGGAGACATCAAGCTCGTCCAAGGAGCCGTGCTCGTCGTCGCTCTGCTCTACGTGATCGTCAACGCCGCGGTCGACAGTCTCTACGTCTGGCTCGACCCCCGGGTGCGCCGTGCCTGAGCCGCGCCGCACCCGTTCCCGCTGGGCGATCGCCGCCGTCACCGGCGTTGCCGCCGTGCTCCTCGTCGTCGCCGGGACCACCTGGCTGTCATCGGCGGCGATGGCAGTGCGGACCGTACTCACCCTGGCCGGCCTGCTCACCGCCTACCGTGCCTTGGCCATTGCCGTGCGCATTCGCCATCCCCACGCGGACGTCGGGATGTGGTTGGCCAGCACCTGGCTCGCCCTCCTCGTGACCACCGCGCTGATCGCCCCGTGGCTCCCCCTGGGCGAGCACAAGGACACGGTCAAGGGTCTGCGGGAGAAGCCGTTCCTCCGCCCCGACCTGCTCTCCGAGCACCCGCTGGGCACGAACAACTACGGCTTGGACCTCCTTGCCCGCGTCGTCTATGGAGCGCGGGCGACGCTGTTGATGGCGCTGTTCGCCGCCGCCGTCGGCGTCGTCGTCGGCGGGCTGATCGGGATGATCGCCGGTTACCTGCGGGGGACCACGGAATGGTCGATCGGGATCCTGAACAACACGATGCTCGCCTTCCCTCCGCTGGTCCTCCTCCTCGCCTTGGCGACGGTGATGAAGCACGACCCGCGCAACATCGCCGTCGCCCTCGGCATCCTCGCCATCCCGATCAACATCCGCCTCGCCCGAGCGAACACGCTGGCGGTCGCCGAGCAGGGGTTCGTCACGGCGGCGAGAGCGATGGGGGCCGGGCGGCGCCGCGTCCTGTTCCGTGAGCTCCTGCCGAACGTCGCTCCCCCACTCGTGTCCTACGCCTTGATCCTGATGGCGGTCCTCGTCGTCGCCGAGGCGTCGCTGAGCTACCTCGGCCTCGGCGTGCAAGCCCCCAACCCGTCGTGGGGGAACATGATCGCCGAGGGCAACGGCGGAGTGTTCGAGAAGAACCCGCACGTCGTCCTCGTCCCCGGCACCGTCGTGTTCCTCACCGTGTTCGCCTTCAACCTCGTCGGCGGCCGGGCCCGCCAACGGTGGGACCGCGTCGGAGCGACGCAGTGAGCGCCGCACCGCTCGTCGAGGTGGAAGACCTGCACACGTCGTTCGCTACGACGCGCGGCACGGTCACGGCGGTCGACGGGGTCAGCTTCACCATCGCCGAGGGGGAGACCGTCGCCGTCGTCGGGGAGTCCGGTTCGGGCAAGTCGGTGATGGCCCGCTCGGTGATGGGTTCCGAGCAGCTGCGGCCCTCGGCGACGACATCCGGATCGGTGCGCTTTTGCGGGCGAGAGCTCGTCGGCCTTGCCGAACCGCAGTTGCGCACGATCTGGGGCAAGGAGATCGGCTTCGTCCAGCAGAACCCGCTGACCGCGCTCAACCCAGTGCGCCGGGTCGGCGATCAGCTCGTCGAAGTGCTCCAGGTTCACCTCGGCTTGTCCCGCGGCGACGCCCGCGAACGCGCCCGGGAACTGCTCACCGAGGTGCGCATCCCCGCCCCCGCTCAGCGGATGAAGCAGTTCCCTCACGAGATGTCCGGGGGGATGAGTCAGCGGGTGTGCATCGCCTTGGCGATCGCCTGCCGGCCGAGCCTGCTGATCGCCGACGAGCCGACGACCGCCCTCGACGTCACCGTTCAACGCCAGGTGCTCGACCTGCTCGCCGAAGAAGCTGCCCAGCTGAAGATGGCCACCCTGCTGATCACCCACAACCTCGGCGTGGCCACCCAGTACGCCGACCGCGTCCTGGTGATGTACGGCGGGCGGATCGTGGAGGAGATCCCTGCGGGGATCCTCGCCGATCACGCGGAGCACCCCTACACCCAGGCGCTGCTCCGCTCCGTGCCGCGCGTCGACGATCGCCTCGACCGCTTGGAGACGATCGGCGGCAACCCTCCGGACCTGCGCAACCTGCCCGCCGGCTGCCGCTTCGCCCCACGCTGCCCGGTCGTGTTCGACCGGTGTTGGGAGGTCGATCCCCCCGAGGTCGTCCTCGCCCCCGGGCACCGGGCCGCGTGCCACCTCGCGGGAGCGAAGGTTCGCTGATGGCCGGCAGTGGGACCGCTCACCTGCGCCCCGGCGAGGGACCGTTGCTCAGCGCCGAGCACGTCGTCGTCGAGTTCACCACTCGCAGCCACGGCCGGGTCCAGGCCGTGTCCGACGTGAGCATCGATCTGCTGCCCGGCGAGTCGTTGGGCATCGTCGGCGAATCCGGGTGCGGCAAGTCGTCCTTGCTGCGCGCCCTGATGCAACTTCCCCACCCGACATCGGGCTCGATCCGCCTCGGGGGCGAGGAGCTGACGGCGATGTCCGAGCGCGAGCTGCGCCGCCTGCGGCCGACGATGCAGCTCCTCTTCCAGGACCCGGTGACTGCGCTCAACCCGCGTCGCCCGGTGCATCAGCTGCTCATCGAAGGTCCGCAGATCAGCGGCCGCCCGATACCCACCGAGGGGCAAATGGCCCAAGCCCTCGACGACGTCGGCCTCGACCGTGACGCGGTGTGGGACCGGCGGCCGCGCGGCCTGTCCGGTGGTCAGTGCCAGCGCGTCAGCCTCGCCCGGGCGCTGCTCCTCGAGCCGCGCCTGCTGCTGTGCGACGAGCCGGTCTCTGCCCTCGACGTGTCCGTCCAGGCTCAGATCCTCAACCTGATCGCCGACGTGCGCGCCCGCCACGATCTGAGCCTCGTGTTCGTCGCCCATGACCTCGCCGTCGTCCGCCACGTCAGCGAGCGGGTGATGGTCATGTACCTCGGCAAGGTGTGTGAAGTCGCTCCCGCCGATCGGATCTTCGCCGAGCCGGCCCATCCGTACACGCGCTTGCTCCTCGCCTCGGTGCTCGAACCGGGGGCGAAGACCGAGCGTCGCTCCGTCGCCGACACCGGTGACCCGCCGAGCCCGCTCGACCCGCCGTCGGGTTGCCGGTTCCGTACCCGCTGCCCGCGCGCCGATCAGCGCTGCGCCGCGGAGGAGCCGGAAGTCTCCGAGATCGCTCCGGGACACTTCGTCGCCTGCCATCATCCTCACGTGGAACCCGTCGCGATCCAGGTGCGCCGCTGATGGCGATGCCTGCGGCCCACCCGAACCGGGGACGGACGATCGACAACGCGGAGGTCCTCCGCACGGCGCGCCAGATGCTCAGCACGGTCGGGGTCCACGAGTTCAGCGTGCGCGAGCTGGCCAAGGAGATGGGGCTCGTTCCGGGCACGATCTACGCCCGGTTCGGGACCAAGGACGAGCTCGTCGCCCAGCTGTTCATCGGCCGCCTGGAGGAGATGGTCGCCACGATCGATGCCCTCGACGCGTCCCGGATGGCCTCCGTCGAGGCGTTCGTCGCTCTCGTCGCCCCGGAGATCGGCGGGATTCGCCACGAGTACGAGCGGCACTTCGTGCGCGACCGTGAAGGGCGCGGCGGGATCGACGAGCGGACCTGGGAAGAGGTGCGCCGCTGCTACCGGATGCTGAGCGCGCGGCTGCACCGGGTGCTCACCGAGGTCGCCGCGAACCTCGGTGTGGAGGTGATCCAGGGGACACTCGCCCAGCGCTACGTGTGGAGCGTGCTCGCCTCGGTCCCGGTGATCAGTTCGGCGCGCACGTACGGCCACCAGAACTCGAGCTACAGCCGCTTCGCTGCCCAGGCGTTGCTGCGCACGCTGAGCAAGCCGGCCGCGGAGCCCGCTCGGTGAGCGTCCCGTGCGCCGTGCGTCCGATCGGGTGCGAACGGTCACCGGACCCGCGCCCACGCCCCGATCCGCCGAGATGAGGAGGAGCCGACGATGCACCTCGCCGAGACCGAGTCGATCACCGAGCTGCGTGGAGAGTTGCGCACCTACTTCGCCGGGCTGCTGACGCGTGACGTGCGCGCCGCGCTCGCCGACCCGTCGAGCGCGACCCAGGCGACGCGCGCTGTGGTCCGCACGATGGGGCAGGACGGTTGGCTGGGGATCGGTTGGCCGACCGAGTACGGCGGGCAGGGCCGGGGGATCGCCGAGCAGTTCGTCTTCTTCGACGAGGTCCACCGCGCCGGTGCCCCCTACCCGATGGTCACCCTGAACACCGTCGGGCCGACGTTGATGGTCTATGGCAGCGACGCCCAGAAGGAACGCTTCCTGCCCCCGATCCTCGCCGGGGAGCTGCACTTCGCCATCGGGTACACCGAGCCGGACGCGGGGACCGACCTCGCCGCGCTGCGCACCCGGGCGGTACGTGACGGCGACGTGTACGTCGTCGACGGGAACAAGGTGTTCACGACCGGGGCCGAGCTCGCCGACTTCGTCTGGCTCGCCTGCCGCACCGATCCCGATCTTCCGCGCCACGAGGGGATCTCGATCCTGATCGTCGACACGACCGACCCGGGGTTCTCCTTCACCCCGATGCGCACCGTCGGGGGGCACCAGACGAACGTCACGTTCTACGACCACGTGCGCGTTCCGGTCGATCTCCTCGTCGGCGCGCCGAACCACGGCTGGAAGTTGATCACCGCCCAGCTCAACCACGAACGGGTGACGCTCGGGGCGAACTGCGGGCTGGCCTTCGAGCTGTTCGACGAGGTGCGCGAGTGGGCGGCGACGACGACCGTGACCGGCGGGACGCGGCTCCTCGACGAACCGTGGGTGCAGCTCGAGCTCGCCGCCGCCCACGCCCGGCTGGAGGCGCTGCGCTTGATGAACTGGCGGATGGCCTGGGCGACCGAGGCCGGTGAGCCAGGGGTCGCCGACGCGTCGATGGTCAAGGTGTTCGGCACCGAAGGGGTGATCGACGTCTACCGCCGGCTGCTGGGGATCACCGGCACCGCCGGGTTGCTCCCCGCCGGCCAACCCGGAGCCGTCCTCGCCGGACGGCTGGAGCGCGCCGGACGCCAGGCACAGATCACGACCTTCGGTGGCGGGGTCAACGAGGTCCAGCGGGAGCTGATCGCCGCGTCCGCGCTCGGTCTCGGACGGCGGCGATGAACACGACGGACGCCGGGCGAACGGGGACCGGCGAGGCCGGCGAGGCCGGCGACGTCACGCTGCCGGCGCTCCGCGCACGACAAGGGGGCCGCTGATGGACTTCTCGATCGACGAGACCGACGCCGTCCTCGCCGGGCTGGCCGCGGAGATCTTCGCCGGGGAGGTCGACGACACCCGCCGGCGGGCGGCCGAGCTCGACGCCGCGGCCGGTGGTGACGGGGTCGACGCCGCGCTGTGGCAGACGCTCACCGCCGCCGGGGTGTTCGACGCGTTCGCCGACGGCGACGGCCCGGGCGCGTTCGCCGCCGCCCTCGTCTGCCGGGAGCACGGCCTGGCGCTCGCCCCGGTGCCGATGTGGTCGGCACTCAGCGCCCTGCTCGCGGCGCGTGACGCGCCCGGCGAGGCCCCCTCCGGGCGCGGTGTGGTCGCCGTGACCACCCCCGGGCGGGAGCCGCTGCCCACGGTGCGCGCCGGGCACCTCGACGGGTTCGTCCCCGCGGTCACTGACCTGCCCGGCGCAGGCTGGGCGCTCGTTGCCACCAGCGAAGGGTTGTTCCGCATCGCCACCGCCGAGGCGCGCCTCGAACACGTCGTGACCACCGATCGCTCGGCAGCGGGTCACCTCCACCTCGACGGCACGCCCGCCGAGCAGGTCGGTGATCTGGCCTCGGTGGAGCGCACCCGGCAGGTCACCGACACGTTGATCGCCGCCACGCAAGCCGGGGTGTGCACCGGAGCGATCACCCAGACCGCCGCCTACCTGACGACGCGCCAGCAGTTCGGGCGGACGTTGTCGACGTTCCAGGCCCCCGTCCACCGCCTCGTCGACGCGCACATCGACACCGACGCGATCTGGCTGACGACGCAGCTCGCCGCGTGGCGGCTCGATGCCGGGCTCGACGCGGCGAGCGCCGTCGACGTCGCTCGTTGGTGGGCGGCGGAGGCCGGTCACCGCACGGTGCACACCACCCAGCACCTCCACGGGGGGATCGGCTCCGACATCGACTACCCGATCCACCGCACGTTCCTGTGGGCCAAGCAACTCGCCGACACACTCGGCGGCTCCGCGTCGCACGCCGCTCATCTGGGGACACTGCTCGCGGCCGAAGCCCACCGGTGAGCGATGACGACTCCGACGGAGTGAACCGATGACCAGCACCACCGGACTGTCCCCCGAACTGTTCCTCCCCGAGCCCACGCCGCGCGAGGTCCGCTACACGGTGATCTCCGTCGACGACCACCTCGTCGAACCGCCCCACCTGTTCGACGGGCGACTGCCGGCCACGCTCGCCGATCGGGCACCGAAGGTGATCGAAGGCGATGCGGGCAAGGAGATCTGGGAGTTCGAGGGCGAGCAGTTCACCCAGGTGGGGATGAACGCGATGGCCGGGCGGCGGCGGGAGACGATGCGCTACGAACCGAGCCGGTTCGACGAGATGCGCCCCGGTTGCTACGACATCGAGGCGCGCATCGCCGACATGGACATCAACGGCGTGTGGGCCTCAATGAACTTCCCCTCGATGATCACCGGGTTCTGCGGGCGGGTGTACTCCCAGGCCAAGGATCCCGAGCTCGGTCTGGCGGTGACCCGGGCGTGGAACGACTGGCTGTTCGACGAGTGGTACTCAGCGCACCCGGAGCGGATCATCCCCCTCGGGATCACCTGGCTCGCCGATCCGCTGATCGGAGCGGAGGAGATCCGGCGCAACGCGGCGCGCGGCTTCCGCTCGGTAACCCTCCCGGAGCGGCCACACCGCATCGGGTTCCCCTCGTTGTTCACCGGCTACTGGGACCCGATCATCGAGGCCTGTGCCGAGACCGGCACGGTGATCTCCCTCCACGTCGGCTCCTCCGGTGGGTACGACCACGCCGAGGGGTCGCCGCGGCTTCAGCTCGGAGCGACGATGTTCGGCCAGCTGAGCCTCTCGGCCTGCGCCGAGTGGTTGTGGTCGGGCTACGCGGTGCGCCACCCGGATCTGAAGATCGCGATGTCCGAGGGTGGCATCGGGTGGGTGGCCATGCTCCTCGACCGGCTGGACAACATCGTCGACCGCAGCGGCTACGCCCTGGAAGGCTTCGGCGAGCTGCGCCCGGCGGAGGTGCTCCAGCGCAACTTCTGGTTCTGCACGATCGACGACCCCTCGACGATCGGCACCCGCCACCGGATCGGCGTCGACCACATCATGGTCGAGGTCGACTACCCCCACGGCGACGGCACGTGGCCCGACACGCAGCGGGTGATCGCCGAGGCCTGGGGCGACCTCCCCGACGACGAGGTGCGCAAGATGTGCTGCGAGAACGCGGCCGCCCTGTACCGCCACCCGCTGCCAGACACCGTCCTGCCCTGAGGGTGCGCCGCGTCCAGGCTCGGGCAGCAGGCACGGGAGGAGCGAGATGAACGACGACGATCTGCGGGCGACGATCGCCGCCCTCGCGGCCCGGGTGCGCG
>CAZQEJ010000070.1:0-6282 GCA_964592165.1 uncultured Ilumatobacteraceae bacterium
CGACATCGACCCCGCCCGGTTCACCTCGCACACGATCGGCGCGATGCGCCGGGCGTTTCCTGACGCGACCGTGCAGGTTCCGGTTGGACTCGTCGAGGAGATGGACAACGACCCGAAGGACCACCACGTCGTGGCCGTCGCTCTTCACGCAAACGCGACAGCGATCATCACCAACAACCTCCGGCACTTCGTGAGCGACCGCTTGCGGAATGCGGGTATCGAGGTCATCTCGCCCGGCGCGCTCGTGGAGCGGTTGCTGGACGAGGCTCCCGAGGTTGTGGTTACCGCGATCACGCACCTGGCAGAACGCTGGGTCTCCCCTCCTCGAACGTTCGATGCGATCATTGAGCTTCTTGCCGCGCACGCGTCGATGGCCAACGCGATCGCACGGGTTCGAGAACTGCGCTCCGCAGACGAGCAGCCGTAGGCGGCACCCCTGCCGACATCGCGACGGGATGCAACTCCTCGGTGGGCAGCCAGTTCATTGCTCTACACCTTCCGCAGCGCCGCGCCTACGTCGCGAACGCTAGCCAAGCGGGGTGACAGGGAGTCTCGGCCGACAGCCGGGGCTCCTCGAGACTCGACGACGTAGACCACCGCTGAGAATCGCAGAGCCCCTGTGCCGCGCCCGGGCCCCTACCCGACCATCACCCAACCCTCAGACGCGGAGGGCCAGCAAACTCGGGCCGCCCTTGCTCCGCCTCCCGGCGTGTGCTGAACCTCAGGCGGTTCACCGCCGAACATCTCGGCGATCTCGGCCGCGGTGTGACGGACCCGGAACTCGTGCAATCCCTCGCCGAGCGCCTTCAGCCACTCGGAGCGTGCGAGGTCGATCCCTCTCGGGCGAGCCGCAATCGCAACGCCTCATCGAGCGCTGCGCGCTGGAACGCCGGCAGCTCGCGCGCGACGAACCGCTCGAACGGGCTGTCTGGCTGTCCCCGCCGTTGGCCTCAAACGGCTCCAGGGTCCAGTGGCTACTTGTCATCGTGTCGTTCGTTGAGTCGGGTGGTTGTCCGGCCTGGGGCACCTGGGCAACGAAGTCTTCGATGAGTTGGCGGATCGTCGTCCGCCGTCGATGCCGGATTCGGCCTGTAGGCGAACGCGGCGTTCGAGCGCCACCGCTTCCTTCTCGGTGGCGGCGCTGCCCGAGAGCTGCGGGCGCTCGCCGGTCAAAGGGTCGGCTGGGGCCTGAACGACCACCCGCCACTCCCGTCCTCGACGCTGGATCATGTGCCGAACCTCCGTGGAGCTGCTGACAGTTCTGCTGGCAGACAGCCCCACTAGGCTCTCTCCCCGGCCCCGGCGTAACGCCGGGACCAGCGGTCTTACTTTGCAGCCCGTACGGGATTCGAACCCGTGCCGCCACCTTGAGAGGGTGGTGTCCTAGGCCACTAGACGAACGGGCCGAGTGGCGGGACGAGGCTAGCAGCGGGCTGCAGGCGGACCAACCGGGATCCCGACGCGCCAACGGCCGGCCCATCCGGCCGGCCGCTGGGTGGAGCTGGGGAGCAAGGAATCGAACCCTGAATAACAGAACCAGAATCTGCTGTGTTGCCAGTTACACCACTCCCCAAGGAGCGGCCCGCATGTTAGCGGCGAACACCTCCCGGGCACACCGCGCCACCTCGGCGCAGGTCACGTCGGCAGGCGGGAGAAGCCGATCACCCGCCCGAGGGCGATGCCGGCCGCTTCCTTGAGCTCCTTACGGGCTGCGCTCCAGCCACGCACCGGACTGGTGCGCGTCGGTGAGGTGTAGGCGACGAGCCCGACCTCCTCCGCGCTGAGCCGGGCTCGCAGCACGTGGAACGGGTCGCTGACGAGGAGCACCCGGCGCAACCCCTCGGCGCGCAGCACACCGGCGACGTTGCGCAGCGACTCGTACGTCGTCCGGCCGGTGTCCTCGCGCAGGATCGCCGACTCCGGCACCCCCCGGTCGAGGAGGTAGGTGGCCGACGCCTGGGCCTCGGTGAACCGGTCCCCGGACCGCTTGCCGCCGGTGACGACGACGACCGGAGCAAGCCCCTGGCGGTACAGCTCGACGGTGTGGTCGAGGCGCGCCGCGAGCTGGGTCGACGGCCGCCCATCGTACTGCGCGGCGCCGAGGACGACGATCGCGTCGACCGGCCGGGCCTGGTCGCTACGGCCCGTCGACCACACCTGGAACAACGTGACGAGGTAGTAGCCACCGAGGACGACGACGATCACCGTCGCCGAGCGGCGCGCCCGCCGCGGCCACCGCCGAGCTCGGACCGGCGGCGCTCCACCGTCGGCGTCCCCTACCGGGACGTCGGACACGTCCGCCCTCACCCGGCGAGTGACTCCCGCACGGCGCGCAAGCGGCTCAGCGTCTCCTCACGCCCGAGGAGCTCGAGCGCCTCGAACAACGGCGGGCCGACGTTCCGTCCGGTGACCGCGTAGCGCACGGGGGCCTGGGCCCGGCCGAGCTTCTTCGGCCCGAGGCGAGCATCGGAGATCGCTTCCAGCTCCGCCTTCAGCGTCGCCGCGTCCCAGGCCGCATCGCCGTAGGCGGCGATCACGTCGTCGAGGATCTGCGCCGCCGGATCCTTCAGCGCCTTGTCCCGGCCGGCCTCGTCGAAGCTGGGCTCGGGGAGGAAGAGGAAGTCGTAGGCCGCGGGCACCTCGGCGAGCGTCGTCACCCGGGTCTGCACGAGTGGTGCCATCGCCGCGTAGACGTGCTCGTCGAACACCGCGTCGGGGTGCGCGCCGAGCCAGCGCTCGACCCACGGGCGGGCCTCCTCGGCGAACTGCGCGGCGGTCATCGCCCGCAGGTACTCACCGTTGAACGCGGTCAGCTTCTTCACGTCGAAGAACGCCGGGGAGCTGACCACGTCCTCCAGGCGGAAGGCGGCGACGATCTCCTCCCAGGGAACGATCTCCCGGTCCCCCGGCGGGGCCCAGCCGAGAGTCATCAGGTAGTTGCGCATCGCCGGCATGACGAACCCCTCGTCGCGGTACTGCTCGAGGGCGACCTTGTCGCGCCGTTTGGACAGCTTCTTGCGCTGTTCGTTGACGAGCACGGGGACGTGCGCCCACACCGGCGGCGCGGTGCCGAGCGCCTCCCACAGCAACTGCTGCTTGGGCGTGTTCGGGAAGTGCTCCTCGCCGCGGATCACGTGGGTGATCCGCTGGGTGATGTCGTCGACGACGTTGGCCAACAAGAACAACGGGGTGCCGTTGCCGCGCAGGATGACGAAGTCCTCGATCGCCCCGTGGTCGAAGCTCACCTCCCCGCGGATCAGGTCGCGCACGACGGTCGCTCCCGGGGGGACGGCGAAGCGCAACGCCCGTCCCGGCGCAGCCTCCAGCCCACGGTTCCGGCAGTGCCCGTCGTAGCCCTTGTTCGGGTCGCCGGTGCGGGCCAACAGGTCATCGCGGCTGCAGTCGCAGTAGTAGGCGCGACCCTCGGCGTGCAGGCGCTGCGCCGCGGCGAGATGCGCGTCGCCGTTGGCCGACTGGAACGTCGGTCCCTCGAAGCGGGGGTCGTCGGCGGACATCTCCAGCCAGGCCATCGCGGCGATGATCCCCTCGGTCCACTCCGGACGGTTGCGCTCGGTGTCGGTGTCCTCGATGCGCAACACGAAGCGGCCGTCGAGGGAGTGGGCCAGTGCCCAGTTGTACAGCGCGGTGCGCGCGCTGCCGACGTGGAAGAACCCCGTCGGCGACGGGGCGAAGCGGAACCTCGGCTGGCTGGGGGCGCTGCTCATCGTGCCGTCACGCTACCGAGCGGACCCGACCGGGCGGCCGGGACCTCGCGCCCCACCGACCGCGCTCTCAGCGCACCGGCGCGGTGGTCGACAAGGCGAGGTTGCGTAGCTGACGCAAGGCGACGGTCAGCGCGGCGAGGTCGAGCTGGCCGATACGCCGGATCTCGGTGAACATCGACGCCATCCGCTCCACGGCGCGGCGGTTCAGCGCGCACCACTCGGCGACGTTGCCGCCGTGGTCGATCACGTCGGCGACGAGCTCGACGATCACCGCGAGCAGCTCGTCGCGCAGCGCGGCGCGGGCGTGGGTCTGCCACCGGTCGACGCGCGGCAGGGAACCGATCGCGTTCCACAGCCAGGTCAGGTCGAGCCCGTCGAACAGCTGCCAGTACGCCGTCGCTGCTTCCGGCGCAGTCTTCGCGCACGCCGACGCGAGCTCGACGGTGTCGAACACGGTGTGCATCAACGGCCAGTTCGCGCTCTGCCAGGCGAGCGGCTCGGGGACACCGGCAACGATCCGTTCCCCGGCGGCGGCGACGATCTGCTCCCCGAGCGGGCCGCGCACGAGCGGGCCGAGGTCCTCGAGCAAGGCGCGCACCGGACCGGCGAACTCCTCCACCGCGGCGGCGATGTCGAGAGGTGGGCGACGATGACGGAGCAACCACATCGCCGATCGCTCGATCATCCGTCGCACATCGAAGAACATCGACACCTGCGCGTCGTGGCCTACCGAGGCGGTGAGCGACTCGATCCGCTCCCACAGATCGGGCAGACCGAAGATGTCCCGGGCGGCGACCCAGGCGCGCAGCACGTCGCTCGACGACGCTCCGGTCTCCTCGGTCATCCGGTGGTCGAAGCTCGTCCCGGAGTGGTTGACCATCTGGTTGACGAGGGAGGTGATCACGATCTCCCGGCGCAGCTGATGGTTCTCGATCTCCGTGCGGAACGTCTCGCGCAGCGCGTGGGGGAAGTAGTCGACGAGATCGGGGACGAAGTACGGGTCGTCGGGGAGGGACGTCTCGCCGATCTCGGCGATGTTCGCCGTCTTCGTGTAGGCGAGCATCACGGCCAGTTCGGGGACGGTGAACCCGTGCCCGGCGGCCTGCCGTTCGGCGAGCACCTTGTCGCTGGGGAAGTCCTCCACGTCACGGTTCAGCCAGCCCTCCAGCGCGAGCTGGTCGAGGTAGCGGGTGTGCACGTTGATCATCGCCGCGGCCTGCAGGCGGGCGATGCCCAGCGTGCGCGTCTGGGCCCGGTTGTCGGCGAGGACGAGCTCGGCGACCTCCTCGGTCATCGAGTGCAGCAAATGGTTGCGCTCGGCGAGGTCGATGCGCCCGGCGGCGAGCGCGGCGTGGAGGAGGATCTTGATGTTCACCTCGTGGTCGGAGCAGTCCACACCGGCCGAGTTGTCGATCGCGTCGGTGTTGATCAGGCCACCGCGCAGCGCGTACTCGACGCGTGCCCGCTGGGTGAACCCGAGGTTGCCGCCCTCGCCGACCATCCGGCAGCGCAGCTCGAGTGCGTCGACGCGCACGGCGTCGTTGGCCCGATCGCCGACATCCGCGTGGCGCTCGCTCGACGCCTTCACGTACGTGCCGATCCCCCCGTTCCAGAGGAGGTCGACGGGGGCCCGCAGCACGTGGGAGATGAGCTCGTTGGGGGTCACGTGGGAGGCGTTGATCCCGAGCGCGCGACGGGCCTCGGCGGACAGCTCGACCACCTTCAAGCTGCGCGCGTACACCCCTCCCCCGGCGGAGATCAGCGACGTGTCGTAGTCGGCCCACGACGAACGGGGCAGCTCGAACAGCCGGCGGCGCTCGGCGTAGGCGACCTGCGGATCGGGATCCGGGTCGATGAACACGTGACGGTGGTCGAACGCGGCGACCAGGGCGATGTGCGGTGAACGGAGCATCCCGTTTCCGAACACGTCCCCGCTCATGTCCCCGATGCCGACGACCGTGAGGCGGTCACGGTCGGCGTCCTTGCCGAACACTTGGGCGTGACGGCGCACGCTCTCCCACGCGCCGCGTGCCGTGATCCCCATCTCCTTGTGGTCGTAGCCCTCGCTGCCGCCGGAGGCGAACGCGTCCCCCAACCAGAACCCGTAGTCGGCAGCGACGGAGTTGGCCACGTCGGAGAACGTCGCCGTGCCCTTGTCGGCCGCGACGACGAGGTAGGGGTCGTCCCCGTCGTAGCGCACCGTGTCCGGGGGAGGCACGACGACACCGTCGACGAGGTTGTCGGTCACGTCCAGCAGGGCGGCGACGAACATCGTGTAGCAGGCGACGACCTCGGCGCGCTGACCCTCCGGGTCGGCGGGGGGCCGTTTGACGACGAACCCGCCCTTGGCCCCGACGGGGATGATCACCGCGTTCTTGACCATCTGCGCCTTCATCAGGCCGAGCACTTCGGTGCGGAAGTCCTCCCGCCGATCGCTCCAGCGCAGCCCACCGCGGGCGATCCGCCCGCCACGCAGGTGCACGCCCTCGACGCGCGGCGAGTAGACGAAGATCTCGAACATCGGCCGCGGTTGGGGCAGGTCGGGCACCTTGCCCGG
>CAZQEJ010000070.1:6382-9459 GCA_964592165.1 uncultured Ilumatobacteraceae bacterium
GGCCAGCGGGCGAGCATCGACTCGATCGCCGTCTGGCTGTAGGGGAAGCCGATCTGACGGGTGTACTTCGCGTAGGCGCGCAGCACGGCGACCTGGGCGACGGTCAGCCCGGCGGTGACGACGAGGCGGTTGAACCCGTCGCTCTCGATCTGGGCGCGCAGCAGTCCGACGAACGTGCGCCGGAACTGGGTGGCCCGCGCGTCGTCAAGGACGATCCCCGCCGGGAGGCGGATCCCGATCTGGGAGACCCAGACGACGTCGTCGGCGGAGCCGGGAGCTCCGACGACGAACTCGAACGGCCGCTGGTCGAGCACCTCGACGCCGAGGTGTTCGAGGTAGGGCAACACGGCCGAGAGGGTCGACGGCTCGCCGCCCCGCCGGTAGAGGGCGAAGCGCAGCTCGCCCGGCTCTCCTTCGGGTTCGGGGCGCAACGCGGTGCTCAGGTCACCAGGCGCCTCCAGGGCGCCGATCGCAATCAGCTCCTCGACCGCGTCGGCCGGGCTGACCGAAGCCCGGTAGGCGACAGGCACACCGCCGGCGAGACGGGCGAGCAGCTCGGTCGCTGCCGGCTTACCGATCGTCGCGGCGAGCTCGCCGGCGACGAGCTCGATCCAGTCCGTGGTCAGCCGGTCGACGTCGGCTTCCAGGGCGGCGATGTCCGGCTCGGCACACTCAGCGCCGCGGCGGACGAGGACGTCGACTCGGGCCAGCGCGCTCGCCCCCACCGTCGTGTCGAAGTCGACCTCCGTGCCGGCGAACGCGCCGCGCAGGAGCTCGGCGATCGACGCCGCGCTCGTCGGGGTGAAGCGCGTCCGGGGGAAGTAGACCAGGCAACGGACGTAGCGGTTCGCCGGGTCGGGAACGGCGAAGATGCGCACCATGTGCCGTTCCTGGAGGCCGACGATGCCCATCGTCAGCTCGAACAGGTCGCCCGCGTCGATCTCGAACAGCTCGTCGCGGGGGATGCTCTCGATCGCTGCCTGCAGCGCCCGCCCGGCGTGCGACTCGCTGGGGAACCCGGCCCGGTCGAGCACGGAGTCGACCTTCTCCCGCAGCAGCGGCGTGCCCGCCGCGCTCTCCCGATAAGCGGCCGCGGCGAGCAGGCCGATCAGGCGATGTTCGGCGGCGAGCGTCCCGTCGGCGTCGAAGCTGCGCACGACGACGCAGGTCATCCGCCGCGGCCGGTGGACGGTGGAACGGGCATCGGTGCGCACGACGGTCAGCGGCTCGGGGCCGTCGAGACGTGGCGGGTCGGGTTCGTGCTCGGCGCGCAGCAGGCCGAGGCCGCTCCCGGGGACGACGGCCAGTCCGTCTCCCGTGGGGATGTAGCGGGCCGCCCCGAGGAAGATGAAGCGCTGGCGGGTCAGCCAGGTGAGGAACTCCGCGGCCTGCTCCCCGGCTGTGCTGCGCCGGGCGCCGACGTCGGCAGCGAGCTGAATGGCGAGTTGGCGGATCGGCTCACGATCGGCGCTGACCCGGCGGACGTCGGCGAGCACGGCAGAGACGGCCGCCTCGAGGGCACGTAACTCGTCGTCGCCGACGTCGTCGACGACGACCATCGTCCAGGCCTCGACCACGCCGCGGTGATCGTCGATGTCGGCGATCCGGCCGCTCCCGTCCCGGCGGACCTCGATCATCGGGTGGACGGTGAGGCGGATGGCGACGTCCCTGCCGGTGATCACCCCGAGGATCGAGTCGACGAGGAAGGCCATGTCCTCGACGACGCTGCACACGACGGCGAACGAACCATCCTGACCGTCGACGCGGCGCACGGCGACCGGCATCGAACCGGCGCCGACGACCTCGCCTGTGCTCCAGTGAAGGGCGATCGCCGCGGCGAGGTCATCGATGCCGCGCTGCTGCAAGTCGGCGGGATCGGTCTCGCCCAGGAACCGGCGGACGAACCGGCGCACGAGCGGGGGATCGGCGGTGGCGAGTCGTGCGGCGACGGCGTCGGCGACGGCATCGACCGTCTCCGACGCAACCGGGGTTCCCACCCTGACGTTCATCTCGATCGATCACCTCGTGCGGCGGAGCATCGTCGGTCCACGCGTCCGGCGCCGGCACCGTAGCGCCGAACCGCGACGGGCGCGGTCCACCCCGGGCGCACACAGGCGATCCGGCCTAGATTCGAGGTGTGACCCGTCACGCCCACCCACACCACGAGCATCGTTCCGTCAGCGGCGGGACGGCGCGTGCTGCGGTGTTCGGCGTGTCCGACGGGTTGGTCTCCAACGTCTCGCTCGTGATCGGCTTCGCCGGCAGCGGTGCCGGAGCGGCGACGGTCCGCCTCGCCGGGCTGGCCGGGCTGATCGCCGGCGCGTTCTCCATGGCCGCCGGCGAGTACGTCTCGGTCGCCGCCCAGAACGAGCTGATCGAGCGGGAGCTGGACGTCGAGCGGCGCGAGCTGGAGCTCAACCCGGACCTGGAGCGAGCCGAACTGGCCGCCCGCTACATGCGCGCCGGGGTCAACCCGGGGCGAGCGCGGGAGGTCGCCCGGGAGATCATGCGCGACCCGGAGACGGCGCTCGCCGTGCACGCCCGCGAGGAGCTGGGGATCGACCCCGAGGGGCTCGGGGTCCCCTCGCGCGTCGCGCTGTTCTCCTTCGTCGCCTTCGCCGCCGGAGCACTCGCCCCGGTCCTGCCCTGGTTCATCGGCGCCGGCTCCGCGGCCGCGGTCGCCTCGGTGATCATCGGGATCGTCGCGGCGACGATCGTCGGCACCCTGATCGGGCGGCTGAGCGAGAAGCGCGTCATGCGCAGCGCACTGCGCCAGGTGCTGATCCTGGTCGTCGCCTGCGCAGCGACGTTCGCTGTGGGCAGCGCGCTCGGGGTCAGCGGCGGCGGCTGATCACGAACGCCGCACCGCCAGCGATGACGGCGGCGACGATCACGACGGCGACGATCGTCCCCGTGTTGCTCCCTCCGTCGCTCTTCGCCGGGCTGCTCGTCGGGATGGGCGCCGGAGCGATCACGGCGTCGGTCGGTTCCACGATGCTCGTGGCGGTCGTCGCCGGGCCGCCGTCGCCGCTCGTCGCCTCCGCCTCGCCGGCCGAGCCCGGCACGGGCTGCACGTC
>CAZQEJ010000070.1:9559-15925 GCA_964592165.1 uncultured Ilumatobacteraceae bacterium
CTCCACCGCGCTCACGTCACCGAACCCGTCGGGCACCTTCAACTCGACCTCGATCGTCGGCGAGCCGCTGCACCCGTGACCGATCGTGAAGCCGACCACACCCGACGATCCGGCGGGGACGGTCGCCGGATCCGGCTCGACGTGGGCGGCTGCCATCCCCGCAGCGAACGGCAGGGCGAGGGCGACACCACCGACGACGGTGGGGACGAGCAGGCGGAAACGGGGGATCAGGCGCATCGGGGTCCTCTCCGGAACGGCGACGAAGAACAGCACCTACCTATCCACTGTCGTCCCCGGTTCCTCCCCGGTTCCCGGCCAGGTTCCCGGCCACGGGGCGGATCGCCGGCAGGCGCTGGGCCGCGCTCCGCCGGTACGCTCCCCCGGTCATGCCCAGCGCGAGCACGATCACCCGGTCCCCGAGCCGTGTTCTCGCCGCCGTCACCCTGATCGCTCTCGTCCTCCTCGTCGGCCCGGCCCGGCCGGCGAGCGCCCACGCCGAGCTGATCAGCACCTCCCCCGTCGCCGGCGCGGTGCTCGACACCGCGCCGCAGCAGATCGAGTTGGTCTTCTCCGAGCGCGTCCAGATCTCCCTCGGGGCGATCGACCTGTTCGACGGGACAGGGAAGAAGATCCCGCTCGACGATGCGGGGTACGCACCGGGTGACGAGCGGCAGGTCGTCGTCGGCCTCCCCCCGCTCGGCGACGGCTCCTACGTCGTGTCCTGGAAGGTGGTCTCCGACGACTCCCACCCGATCAGCTCGGCGTTCACCTTCCAGATCGGGCAGACGGCGACGCTCGAGGAGGGCGTCGTCGGTGGCGTCACGGCCGGCACCCGGGCCAACGACGCGGCGCGCAACGTGCTCGACGTTCTCCGGGTGGTGCTGATCGCCGGCACCGTCCTCCTCGGCGGCTTGCTCGTCGTCCAGGCGGCAGGGATCGTCGAGTGGACGACCGCCCATCGGCGAGTCGCCGCCCTCGGCGCACTCGCCGGTGGTCTCGCCGCGCTGTTGATGATCCCCGTCGAGATCGCCTACGTCGACGATCGTTCGATCGGTTCCGCGTTGACCGACGTGGCCGCCTGGCGGGAGCTGTTGCGGACGCGCATCGGGACCGCCTGGGGCCTGCGCGCCGCGGCCCTGTACGTCGGGGGCTTCGCCCTCGTCGCCACCCACCGCGAGCACCGCCGCGGCTGGTGGCGAGCGGCGGTCGTCGCCCTCCTCGCGGTGCTCGGGGTGAGCTACGCCTACGGCGGGCACGGGGCCGCGGGGCGCTGGTTGCTCGTCGGCATCGGCGCGACCGTCGTCCACGTCGCCGCCGCCACCACCTGGATCGGCGGGCTCGTCGGGCTGGCGATCGGCGCCCGCCGGTTGAGCGAGGAGGGTGCCAAGCGGTGGGCCCTGCTCGCGGCCGGCGCGGCCGCGCTGGTCGTCGCCTCCGGGATCGTCCAGGGATTCCGCCAGCTGCCGACCACCGATGCCTTGTGGCACAGCGACTACGGCAAGCTGCTGATCGTCAAGGTCGTCCTCGTCGCCGTCGTCCTCGGCTTCGCCGCCCTCGGACGGCGGGCGATCGCCGGCGGCGGCTGGACCGGCCTGCGCCGCACGATCGTCCCCGAGCTGCTCACCGCTGTCGGGGTGATCGCGATCACCGGCTCGCTGATGGGCGCGAACCCGAACGTCGCCCCGGCCTCGGGGGGGATCTTCTCCCAGACGCTGACGAGCGAGAGCTACATCGCCTCGATCGCCGTCGACCCGGCGCGTCCCGGACCGAGCCAGCTTCACCTGTATCTGTCGAGCCCGGGCGGGGCGCTGGAACGCCCCGACTCGGTGACGGTGACGATCGCCGACCCGGCCAAGGGCGTTGCTCCGCTGGCCGTGACGATGGTCGGCGCGGGCGCGAGCCACTACCAGTCGAGCGGGCTGAACATCCCCTACCCGGCGACGTGGACGCTGCGGATCACCGCCTTGTACAACACGTTCGACGAGGTCACGTTCACCACCGAGGTGCCGGTGAGGTGAGCGAACCGAGCGCGGCGGCGATCCCCGGCGTGTACTACACGGGCAAGTACTGGAACAACCGCCCGGAGGTGATCGCCCACCTCAACGAGCGGGCCACGGGCGATCCGGCGCAGCGTTGGTGGGAGCACCTCCTCGCCTGGCACGGTGGCCCGTTCGAGCGGATCCTCGCCCTCAACTGTGGCAACGGGTGGGTCGAGCAGGAGCTCCTCACCGGCGGCGTCGCTACTCGGGCCGTGGGCATCGACATCGACGCCGACCTGCTCGACGGGGCCCGGAGGGCGGCGCAGGACAAGGGGCTCGACGCCGAATACCGGCGCGCCGACATCAACACGTTCCCCTTCGACCGCGACGAGCTCGACGCCGTCGATCTCGTCGTCAACTACGCGGCAGGGCACCATATCCGCGACATCGACGCCGTGTTCCGGCGGATCGCCGACCTCCTCCGCCCCGACGGTGTGCTCGTCTGCTGGGACTACACCGGCCCCCACCGCAACCAGTACAGCGCACAGATGTGGGAGGCGCTCGACGCGTCGAACAGGTCGCTCCCCCCGCCGTTGCGCAAGGAGCTCGTCTATCCCCACCTGCCGACGATGCTGGCCACCGACCCGAGCGAAGCGGTTCACAGCGAGCTCGTCCTGCCGACGATCGAGCGCTACTTCGACCTCGCCCACCTCCGCCACCTCGGCGGGGGCCTGGCCTACGAGCTGGTCACGTTCAACGACGGGTTCTTCGACCCGGCGATCGACTCGGCGGCGGAGCTCGGCGCGCTCCTCGCCGCCGATGCGGCCTGGACCGACGGTGACCCGCGCCGCCGTTCGCTGTTCACCTACGCGATCGCCGTTCCCCACGCGCTGCCGCCGGCCGACCAACTCGCCGCCTGGACAGCCGAGGAGCGCGCCCGGGAACAGGCCGCCGCCGCGGCCGGTGGCCGGTACGGACCGGACACGGTGATCGGCGCCCTGACGACCCGCCTCGAGGCGCTCGAGCGCTCCCTCGCCGCGGCGACCGCAGGCACACCCCCCGCAGGACGCGGCGAGCTCCTCGGCCGCCGCGTCGACGCCGTCGCCCGCCGGGGGCGCATCGCCCTCAGGCGAGCAGCCGCCGCGGTGCGAGCGTGTCGGCGCTGACCCCGGCGGCGAGCTCCGCTGGGTCCAGCGATCCGCTGGTCAACAACGCGGCCAGGCAACGGGCCATCGCCGGCGCGGTCTGGATCCCGTAGCCGCCCTGCCCGGCGAGCCACCACAGCCCCGGGGCGCGGGGGTCCTCTCCGCACACCGGGACGCGGTCGGCAGCGAACGTGCGCAAGCCGGCCCAGCTGGTGACGACACGGCGCAGGGCGAGCGTCGTCGTCGCGTTCACCCGTTCGATGGCCAGCGCGACGTCGATCTCCTCCGGGCGGGCGTCGCATGGCTCGCTCGGCGTCTCGTCGGCCGGCGAGCAGAGCACGTTCGGCCCTTCCGGGCGCCAGTAGTACGTGTGGGCGACATCGCCGACGAGCGGCGCCGCCGGATCGAGGGCTGCCGTCGTCGGGCAGATCGCGATCGTTCGCCGCAGCGGCTGGAGCCCGAGTGGACCGGCACCGGCGAGGACCCCGAGCCGATCCGACCACGCTCCGGCAGCGATCACGACGTGCGCGCAGTCGATCGCGTCGGTGGCCGGCGTGACGACCCGCCATCCGTCACCACGCCGGGCGACGGCGGTGACCGGCGCCGAGGCGGCGACCCGCAGCCCGCCACGCCGGGCGGTGCGCAGGTACCCCTGGTGCAAGCCGAGCACGTCGATCGCCGCCGCGTCGGGTTCGAGGGCCGCGCCGGCCACGGTCTCCGGTCTGACCGCCGGGGCGTGGGCGAGGACGCCCGGTGCGTCGAGGGCGACGAGCGACGGGTTCCCGGCGAGCATCTCGGCGAGGGCGTCGAGTTGCTCGGGCGGGGCGAGCCACAACGCCTCCCGGGGCACGAGCACGTCGACGGCGCCGAGCTCGGCTTCGGCACGGTCGAACACGGGCCGGCTGGCCGCGGACAGGGCGCGCACCTCGGGTGGGCCGTAGCTGGCGAGGAACACCGCTGCGGACCGGCCGGTGGTGTGCTGGGCGAGCTGTGCCTCGGCTTCGAGGAGGACGACGCCGAGACCGGCGCGCGTCAGCTCACAAGCCGCGGAGACCCCCGCGATGCCCCCGCCGACGACGACGACATCGGCCGCGGTGGCGGGCACGGCGCGCCGGACAGGTGCTCAGGCGTCGCCGAGCAGTTCGCGCCAACGCGCCGGATAGGCGCGCGTCGCCTCGGCGAGGGTCAGGCGCAACGTCGCCTCGGGGACGAGGTCGGCGATCGAGCGCCGCTGGCTGTAGTTGAACACCGCCCCGACCTCGGCGAACAACGGGCCGCGCCGGGCGACGAGCTCGGCCGGCGGGGAGGGGTCGAGGAAGCCCCAGATCGTGAACGCGAGCTTGACGTCGTCGAGGATCGGCGCCCGCCCGTAGAGCGCCGCTCGGCGCATGGCGACGACGATGCAGCCCTTGACCACGTCGAGGCGGTGCTCGCCGGGCTGGAGAACGATCCGGTCGTCGATGTGGCGGACGAGCTTCAGCGCGTACCCCTGGTCGGGACCGGGGTAGCCGAGCCACTCCCCCGTCGGGAAGCGACCGACGTACTCACCGGGCGCACCCGGGTACCACGGATCGGGGATCAGCTCCGGGGAGTGGTAGTCCCGCGGCACGTCGGTCGGCGAACGGGGGACGAACTGCGGTGCGGCCATCGCCGCCGAGGCTAGCCGTGCGACTTGAGCAGCCCGTAGACGATCGAGTCGGCGAGCGCCTCCCAGGAGGCCTCGATGATGTTCGAGGACACCCCGATCGTCGTCCACGTGCGCGCCCCGTCCGTCGCGTCCAGCAGGACGCGGGTCACCGCCCCGGTCGCCGACGCACCGTCGAGGATGCGCACCTTGAAGTCGGTGAGGTGGATCGCGGCGAGCTGCGGGTAGTGCTCCTCGAGCGCGGCGCGCAGCGCGTTGTCGAGCGCGTTGACCGGGCCGTTGCCCTCGGCGACGTGCACGCTGCGCTGGTCACCAACCCACACCTTGACCGTCGCCTCCGTGCTGAACTCGGCGCCGCGCACCTCGTCGGTGATCACCCGCATCGACTCGACGGTGAAGTACTCCTGGTCCCAGCCCGCGGCGCGCCGCAGGAGCAGCTCGAGTGACGCGTCGGCGGCCTCGAAGTGATAGCCCTCGTGCTCCAGGCGCTTGAGCTCGTCGATCACGTGGTTGACCGCCGCGCCGTCCATCGGCAGGCCGAGCTCGTCGGCCTTCATCTTGATCGTCGCCTTGCCGGCCATCTCCGACACGACGAAGCGGGTCCCGTTGCCGACCAGCTCCGGGTCGACGTGCTCATAGGCGTCCTTGGCCCGGGCGATCGCCGAGACGTGCAAGCCGGCCTTGTGGGCGAAGGCGCTGGCGCCGACGTACGGCGCCTGCGGGTTGAGCGGTCGGTTGAGCAGTTCGGCGATGTGGTGGCTGACCGAGGTCAGCTCGGCGAGGCGGCCCTCGGGGAGCACGTCGAAGCCCATCTTCAGCTGCAGGTTGGGGATCAGCGTGGTCAGGTTCGTGTTCCCCGTGCGCTCCCCGAGGCCGTTCATGCACCCCTGGACCTGGCGCACGCCGGAGCGCACGGCGGCCATCGCGTTGGCCACTGCGCAGCCGGTGTCGTCGTGGCAGTGGATGGCCAGGGTGACGTCGTCGCCGAAGTGCGCCTTGACCGCGGCGACGATCTCGGAGACCTCGTGCGGCAGCGATCCGCCGTTCGTGTCGCACAGCACGAGGTGGCTGGCGCCGTTGATCGCCGCGGCCTCCAGGGCGCGCAGGGCGAACTCGGGGTTGCGCTTGTAGCCGTCGAAGAAGTGCTCGGCGTCGAGCATCACCCGCTTCCCGTTGCCGTGGAGGAAGGCGACGGAGTCGGCGATCATCGCCGCCCCCTCGTCGAGCGTCGTGTTCAGGGCGTGGAGGACGTGGTGGTCCCAGCTCTTGGCGACGATGCACACCGCTTCGGTGCCGGCCTCGATCAGGTTGCGCAACGTCGGGTCGTCGTCGACCTTCCCCCGGGGTCGGCGGGTCGAGCCGAAGGCGACGAGCGTCGAGGTGCCGAGCGCCAGTTCCCGCCCGGCACGGGCGAAGAACTCGATGTCCTTCGGGTTCGCCCCCGGCCATCCGCCCTCGATGTAGGTCACCCCCAGGCGGTCGAGTTGCTCGGCGATGCGCAGCTTGTCCTCGACGGTGGCCGAGACGCCCTCGACCTGCAATCCGTCACGCAACGTGGTGTCGAAGATCTCGACCCGTTCGGTGGTGGTCATCACGC
>CAZQEJ010000071.1:0-9277 GCA_964592165.1 uncultured Ilumatobacteraceae bacterium
TGTTGACATGCGGCTTCGTACGCTCGAACTTTGCCTTGCTCATAGCAAATACGCTTTCTGTGGACCTCGTTGCGGGGGACAGGGACTGGTAGCGGCGATCGGGATCGAACCGATGACCTTCCGATTATGAGCCGGATGCTCTGACCAACTGAGCTACGCCGCCAGGGCTTTGCCGACCGCCCGGCACAGGGACCGGACGGACTGGTCGAGCCCTCTGTGGGAATCGAACCCACGACACCAGCCTTACCATGGCTGTGCTCTGCCGACTGAGCTAAGAGGGCGGGCACGGCAGGGCCGCGGCCGACGAACGAGCATAGCGGGGTCCCGGCCGACACGCGAAGGCGATTCCCGGACGCGGCCGCTCCACCGCCGGGCGGCGGGCAGATGATGGCAGGCCCGGCGGTGGAGTTCGCGGACCCCCGGCGCGGGTAGCGTCGCCGCCCGAATGGGCGAGATCCTCCTCCGCACGGCCGACCTCGACGATGCCGAGCAGGTGCGCGAGATCTACAACCATTACGTGGTGCGCACCACGGCGACGTTCGACCTGGTCGCCCGCACCGCCGAGGAGCAGCGCGAGTGGCTGCGCACCCGGCGCGGAGCGTTCGCCGCGGTGGTCGCCGTGGAAGGTGAATCGATCCTCGGGTTCGCCTCGATCTCGCCGTACAAGCAGCGCGCCGCGTACCGCACGACGGTGGAGGACTCGGTCTACGTCCGTCCCGACGCGCTGGGCCGCGGTGTGGGACGACGCCTCCTCGACCATGTCGTGGACGTCGCCCGGGCCTCGGGTTTCCATTCCGTGATCGCCCGGATCGAGGCCGGGGGGGCGGCCAGCCGGGCGCTCCACGCGGCGTGCGGGTTCGAGTTGGTCGGCATCGAGCGGGAGGTCGGTCGGAAGTTCAACCGCTGGCTGTCGGTCGCCGTGATGCAGAACCTTCTCGGGGACCGGTGAGCGGTGCTCAGCCGAGACGCTGGCGGTCGAACTCGAGCCGCGCGGCGAACACCGCCGCCTCCGTGCGCCGTTCCATCCCCAGCTTGGCGAGGAGGTTGGAGACGTAGTTCTTCACCGTCTTCTCCGCGAGGTGGATCTCCTGACCGATCTGGCGGTTCGTCCGCCCCTCGGCGATCAGGTCGAGGATCCGGCGCTCTTGCGGGCTGAGCGCGGCGAGACGGGCATCGGCCGGCTGGGGATCGCGCAAGCGACGAAGGACCCGCTCGGTCACCGCTGGATCGAGGAGCGATTCTCCTGCCGCGACGCGGCGCACGGCGGAGACCAATTCGTTGCCTCTGATCTGCTTCAGCACGTAGCCCGCGGCGCCGGCCATGATCGACTCGAACAAGGCGTCGTCGTCGCTGTACGAGGTGAGCATCAAGCAGCGCAACTCGGGCAGGCGGGAGCGCAACTCCCGGCAGACCTCCACCCCGTTTCCGTCGGGAAGGCGGACATCGAGGACGGCGACATCGGGGCGCGTCGCGGGAACGCGGGCCAGAGCTTCGGCCGCGGTCCCCGCCTCACCGACGATCGTGATGTCACCCTCGGCCGTGAGCAGCTCTGCTACTCCGCGTCTGACCACCTCGTGATCGTCGAGAAGGAAGACGCCGATCGGCCGGGACTCACTCACGCTCTTAGTGAACCACCGCCCACACTCGTCCGGCAGGGACCTACGTCCCTGCCCAGCGGGACTCCGGGATGCGACCGTTCTGCGCAGCGCTCTCACCCAGGAGGCAGGCGATGAAGCATGTCGACGACGACGTCGCCCGGGCCGTGCTCGACGCGTCGCCGGACGGGATCGCGATCTCCGACGCGGCGGGGCGGATCGTGCTCGTCAACCAACGGCTGCTCGAGCTGTTCGGGTACGCGCGGGGGGAGTTGGACGGCCAGCCGGTGGAGCTCCTCGTCCCCCATGAGGTGCGCTCGATCCACATCGCCCATCGCCACGGCTACCACGCCGATCCGTCGACGCGCCCGATGGGGGCCGAGCTGAAGCTGTTCGGCCAGCGCCGGGACGGGTCCCGCTTCCCGGTGGAGATATCTCTCTCCCCGGTGCGCACACGCGCCGGGGAGCTGGTGATCTCGATCGTGCGTGACGTGACCAACCGGCTGGAACTGCAGGACCAGGTCCTCCGTGCGGAGCTGCGCACCTCCCTCGCCGAGGATCGCGAGCGCATCGCCCGCGACCTGCACGACACGGTCATCCAGCGGCTGTTCGCCGACGGGTTGAGCATCCAGTCGGTCCTCCCCAAGGTCGACGAGGCCGTGCGCGCCCGGCTGCAGACCGTGCTCGACGATCACGACGACGCGATCCGCGAGATACGCACGACGATCCTCGGCTTGTCCCGTTCGACCGTCGCCGGCGGTGGCCTGCGCCAGGCGATCCTGGAGGTCGTCGAACAGGCCTCGCGGGTGCTCGGCTTCCGCCCCGCGCTGCGCCTCGACGGGGTGCTCGAGGACCGCTTCGACGACGAGGTGCGCGCCGACCTCCTGGCCACCTTGCGCGAGTCGTTGAGCAACGCCGCCCGCCACGCCCGCCCGAGCGCGGTCGACGTGGAGCTCACCGCCGGCCACGACCTGCTCGAGTTGACCGTCACGGACAACGGGATCGGTCTCGATCCCGAACGACGGTCGTCGACCGGCAGCGGGTTGAACAACATCACCGCCCGGGCCGAGCACCACGGCGGCGGATGCCGGATCGAGCCACGCCCCGGCGGAGGGACCATCGTGCGCTGGGCGGTCCCCGTCGCCTGATCGCCGAGGCCCACGCCTCGGCGCGGCGTCTAGCGTGGTGATCCCCGTTCTCCTCGGGACCTTGGTCCCTCAGTCCCGGGCCATCGACCTTTTCCGTGAGCCATGCGGGAGGCGACGCTGCCCGCCCGTGAACAAAGACGAGCGGACGGTGTTCAGCGTCGGTGCCTTCGCGGTCGCAGTCGGGGCGATCTTCCTCGCCGTGCTGGCGATCGTCCTGGTGCGCAACAACTCAGGCGGCGGAGGGGGCGTGTCGACCGGCGCGGCGGCCCCCGTCGACCTGAACGTGACGCTCAGCGAGTTCACCATCTCGCCGCCGATGATCGACGTCCCCACGGGCGGGGCACGCCTGACGATCACGAACACCGGCTCGATGGTCCACAACCTCTCGGTCCCCCAACTGTCGCTCGAGTCCGGCGACATCCAGCCGGGGGCGACGAAGACGGTGACCGTCAAGGCCAACCCGAACACGGCGACCTACGACGCCCTGTGCACGATCGCCGGGCACGCCGAGTCGGGGATGAAGGCGCTGCTCTCGCTTGGTACGGGCGATGGTACGGCGAGCGGCGACCACAGCGCGCACACCGGTGAGACGACGATGGACGTCGAGGCGATGGACGCGAAGATGGCCGAGGTCGCCAACCGCTTCCCGGAGAAGACCGACGCGTTCGGTGGGCGCCCGCTGGAGCCGACGATCCTCCCCGACGGGACCAAGCAGTTCGAACTCACCGCGGAGATCGTCGACTGGCAGGTCTCGGCGGACAAGACCGTCAAGGCCTGGACGTACAACGGCGTCGTCCCCGGCCCGGAGATGCGCGTCGACGTCGGTGACCACGTCAAGGTCGTGCTGACCAACAAGCTCCCCGAGTCGACGACGATCCACTGGCACGGCGTGCGCGTCCCCAATGAGATGGACGGCGTCGATCCGTACACCCAGGACGCGGTCAAGCCCGGGGAGACGTTCACCTACGAGTTCGACGCGATCGAACCGGCGGTGGGGATGTACCACTCCCACCACAACGCCCAGACCCAGGTGCCCAATGGGTTGGCCGGTGCGTTCCTGATCGGCGAGATGCCCGTTCCGGAGAAGCTTGCCGCCCAAGGGTTCGACAAGATCACCCAACGCGTCAACATGGTGCTCAACGACGCGGGCACGATCGGCCTGTCGCTGAACGGGAAGAGCTTCCCGGCGACCGAGGCCTACACGATGAAGGTCGGCGACGTGATGGAGGTCAACTACTACAACGAGGGCCTGATGGCCCACCCGATGCACCTCCACCAGCCGAAGGGCTACATCATCGCCAAGGACGGCATCCCCCTCGAGGTTCCCCAGCCGGGCGACACGTTCAACATCGCCCCCGGGGAGCGGTACACCGTGCTGTACAAGGCCGAGGACGTCGGGGTGTGGGCCTGGCACTGCCACATCCTCAACCACGCCGAAGGTCCCGACGGGATGTTCGGGATGGTCACCGCACTGATCGTCGAGGCCTGACGGGCCGTCACACCTCGAGGCCCGCCGCGGCGGCCACCATCACACCTCGAGGCCCGCCGCGGCGGCCTCTTCGGCGAGGGTCATCCACGACTCCTCGGCGCTGGCCACGGCGACCTCGGCAGCGGAGAGGCGGGCTCCGATCTCGCTCAGGCGAACGTGATCGGAGCCGGCGCCGGTGAGCTCGGCGAGCAGCCCGTCGCGCGTCGCCGTCGCATCCTCCACGACGCGCTCGGCCTGGCCGATCAGTCGCCGCAACGTGCTCGGGCTGCGGCCCGCCTTCGGTACGGCGACCGACGCCGTGGGCGCCGGCCGAGCCGGGACGGCGCGCGGTTTGTCCGCCGCGGCGGTGACGGTCGCGGCGCGCTCGGCGAGCCAACCGGCGACGCCCCCGCGCACCTCGCGCAGCTTCCCGCCACCGACCGCGACGATCTCGTCGACGGTGCGATCGAGGAACGCCCGGTCGTGGCTGACGACGATCAGCGCACCCGGCCAGCCGTCGCAGAACTCTTCCAGGGCACGCAACGTGTCGAGATCCAAGTCGTTCGTCGGCTCGTCGAGGAGCAACACGTTCGGCTGCGCGACGAGGGTCAGGAGCAGCTGCAACCGGCGGCGCTCTCCGCCGGACAACGTCCCGATCCGGGCCCATTGCGCGTCGCCGTCGAACCAGAAGCGCTGCATCAGCGTGACGTCGGCGACCGACGGGGCGGCCTGGTGGGGCCCGGCGACCGCGTCGCGCACCCGCTGCTCGGGGTCGAGCTCCCGCCCGAGTTGGTCGTAGTAGCCGACCTCGACGGTCCTCCCCCGCTCGATCCGCCCGGTGGTCGGCGTGCGCCGTCCGGCGATCAGGTCGAGCAACGTCGTCTTGCCGGCACCGTTCGGTCCGACGATCCCGATCCGGTCGCCGGGCTCGATCAGCCAGTCGGTCGGGGCGAGCACTTCGCGCCCGTCCGGCCAGGTGAACCCGGCCCCGTGCACTTCGATCGCCTTCGACCCCAGACGGGTGCTGCCGACAGAGAGCTGCAGGTTGCCGTGCCGGGCAGGGGCCTGTGCGCGCCCATCGACGATCGCCGTGGCCGCGGCGATGCGCGCCTTGGGCTTGCGTGAACGCGCCGGAGCGCCGCGGCGCAACCAGGCGAGCTCGCGCCGAGCGAGGATCTGGCGGGTCTGCTCGGCGGCCGCGGCCTGCTCCTCGCGTGTCGCCCGGCCGTCGAGGTAGGCCGCGTATCCGGAGCCCGCGTTCGGGCCGGAGGGAACATGCAGGTAGCCGGTGCCCCGATCGAGCTCGAGGACGCGTGTCGTCACCCGGTCGAGCACGTGGCGATCGTGGGTGACGAGCACCAAGCCGCCGGAGTGCGCGCCGAGGCGTTGCTCCAGGTACGCGATCGCGTCAAGGTCGAGGTGGTTCGTCGGTTCGTCGAGGATCAACACGTCGTGGTCCCGGCAGAGCAGGGCGGCGAGGGCGACACGCTTGGCCTGCCCACCGGAGAGCTGCGTGGTCGGGGTGTCGAGCAGATCGCCCATCCCCAGACGGTCGAGCGCGGCCTCTGCCTCCCACCCTCCGCCGGCGGCGGCGCGCACTGTCCCCGGGGGGAGGTCGGCGCGCTGGGCGAGGAAGCCGACGCGCACGCCTCGGCCGCGGCGGACCACGCCGCTGTCCGGCGCGAGGTCGCCGGCGAGGACGCGCAACAGCGTCGACTTCCCGGTTCCGTTGATCCCGACGACGCCGAGCCGGTCCCCGCTGGCCACGGTCACGGAGAGGTCGGTGAACAGCGGCCGGTCCGGCCGGCTGACCGAGACCCGCTCGGCGTCGATGCAGATCGGCACCCCGCCAGGCTGGCCCGCCGCTCCTCCGGCGACAACCCGCCGGCGCGAGCCCCGCCGGCGAGCTCAGGGGGCCCCGGCGAGGCGCTCGATCAGGGCGAGGTCGGCGGGCGTGGCCACGTGCAGGTTCGCCGGATCCCCGGGGACGATCACGACACGTCCCCCTGCACGCTCGACGAGCTCGGTGTCCTCGGCGGCTTCCGGGTCACCGGCATGGACGGCGCGCAGCACCGCGGCACGGAACGCCTGGGGCGTCTGGACGACGACGAAGCCCGTCTTGTCGACCGAACCCTCCACCGCACCGTCCGCACCGACCCGTTTCACGGCGTCGACCACCGGCAGGCCGGGCGCAGCGGCGTCGGCACCGGCGCGCACCGCGCCGATCACCGCCGCGGTCAGCGCCCCATCGGCGAGCGGGTGGGACGGCCCGTGGACGACGACGATCGACGCCCTCGAGGGCACCGCGGCGAGCGCGCTGCGCACGGAGCCGAGCCGGGTGGAACCTCCGGCGACACGCAACACACCCCGGGGAAGCTCGACGTCGTCCCCCGGGGGGAGAGCGACGACGATGCCCTCCACGTGCCCGGCGAGCGCGCCGACGGCCCGGGCGAGGAGCGTCGTCCCCCCGACGCGCCGGTATTGCTTGGCGCCGCCGAAGCGCGTTCCCGACCCTGCCGCGGGAACGATCGCCCAGACCCCCCGAGATCCCCGATCCGCCTCACCCATCAGCCCCGCCCTTCACGCCGACGCCCCGAGCGGACGGCATGAGGGCACGTCCGCTCGGGGCGTGCCCTCATGCATCGTGGGCCGGGGAGGATTCGAACCTCCGTAGGCAGTGCCGGTTGATTTACAGTCAACTCCCTTTGGCCGCTCGGGCACCGACCCAGGGCCGGTCAGGATAGCGCCCGATCCCCCCTGACGCCCAGGCGATACGGTGAGCGCCATGCCCTCGTTCGATGTCGTCTCCGAAGTCGACCGCCAAGAAGTACGCAACGCCGTCGACCAGGCTCAACGCGAGATCGGGACCAGGTTCGACTTCAAGAACACGGGGTCGTCGATCGAGCACAACGAACTGGTCCTCACGCTGCGCACGGTCAGCGAGGATCGCCTCGCCGCTCTTCGCCAGGTGCTCGAGGAACGGCTCGTGAAGCGCGGCGTGTCGCTCAAGGGACTCGACTACGGCAAGGTCGAGGAAGCGACGCAGAACACCGTCCGCCAGGTGGTCACGATCAAGGTCGGGATCTCCTCCGACAAGGCACGCGAGATCAACAAGATGATCAAGGAGAAGGCGGCCAAGGGCGTCTCCAGCCAGACCCAGGGCGACCAGGTTCGGGTCAGCGCCAAGAAGCGTGACGACCTGCAAGCGGTGATCGCGATGCTCAAGGGTGCCGACCTCGGCATCCCGCTGCAGTTCGAGAACTTCCGCGACTGAACGTCGGCCGCCCGGCCGGATCAGGGACCCGCTGACCGCGCCGCGGCCGAGGTCGCGGGCGGCGCGGTCGTCGTCGGGATCGTCGCCGCCGCGTTCGCCCCCGGAGGCGTCGTCGGCGGTCCACTGGGTGGGGGCGCGGGGACGGTCGTCGGAGGACCGACCACCGTGACGACGATCGGCGCGGTGGTCGTCACCATCGGGTGCGGTGCCGGCAGGGAGTGGGGCGCGGTGGTCGGCGGAGCGATCGGGGTCTGCGTCGTCACCGGAGCACCGGTGGACGACGCCGACCCGGCTTCGGTGGGACTCGCGCTGGACGGCGCGCCGGGGAGGACGGCCGTGGACGACGATCCCGCCCCCGGCGCCGCGTCGCCGGTGCCCAGGCGGTTGGCGACTACGCCCCCCACCGCGCCGAGGATCACGCCCAGGCAGAGGAACACCCAGCGCGGCAGACGCGATCCGGGCAGGCCGGGCGGCGTTGCGCGGTGCGCCGGGCGGACGTCCGCCGCGGGGTCCCGATCCTCCGCCTCGCGATCAGCATCGCCGGTCACCGTCACGACCGCGGACCGTACCGGCCGCGGACGACGTGCGGCACTCGGCCGCAGCTCAGCGGGCAGAGGCCGGACCCTGCGCGTGTTGTCGCGCCGCGGCGAGGGCGAGTTGACGGGCGATGCGGCGGATGAACAGACCCAACGCAACCTGCGTCACGGCGCCGCTCCCGAACCGCCCGCTGGTCCACTGCGAACGCCACGAGATCTCCGTGCCCCCGTCGTCGGTCCGGGTCAGGGTCACCTCGGCGCGATAGTCCGGTGCGTCCACGCCGGACAGGAGCCGGTAGGCGAAGCGATGCGGTGGTTCGAAGGCGACCACTTCCTCGCGGGTGACCCGCGTGCCTCGCCGCTGGAACCGGCGGATCGCGCCGACACCGTCCGGATCCCCGGTCGGCGCCGGCCTTTCCAGCCCCGACCCGGTGAAGCTGCTCCACCGAGCCCACGACCCGGCGTCGGCGAGCAGTTCCCAGACCGCCTCCGGTGGAGCGGTCGATCTCTGATCGACCGCGATGCGTCGTTGCTTGCCCATCGTCTTCCCTTCCTCGTGAGGCTGTACCATATGGTACATGTCCACCGACGCCCGGACCCGGCTGTTCGAGGCGGTGCTCAGGGAGCTCGACGAGCACGGCATCGGCGATCGCTCGCTGCGCGAGATCGCCGCCGCGGTCGGCACGAGCCATCGGATGTTGATCCATCACTTCGGTTCACGCGAGGGGTTGCTGGTGGCGATCGTCGAGGCGGTCGAAGCCGGCGAGCGGAACGCGGCGACGGCGATCGATCCGGCGGCGATCGACGACTTCGCGGCGGTCTTCCGGACGAGCTGGGCGCACTTCAGCGAGCCGGCGATGGCCGGCCGGGAGCGGCTGTTCTACGAGTGCTACGGACGCGCCCTCGCCGGGGAGGTGCCCTACGTGCGGCTGCTCCCCGGCGCCGTCGACTCGTGGGTCGAGGGTCTCGCCAGCCTGCTCCGCCGGCGTGGGACCCCCGCGGCGCGAGCACGGGCGAGCGCGCGGCTGTACCTCGCGGTGATCCGCGGCCTGCTCCTCGACCTGCTCGCCACCGACGACCGCCGTGGCACGACCGCCGCCCTGGAGTTGTTCCTCGAGACGCACCGGCCCGGATGAGCCGCGACCGACGATGCCCGTCACGCCCGGACGGCGTCAGTCCTCGCTCGGCGCCTCCGCGGCGCGACGCTGGAGCTCGGTGACCACCGACGCGTCGGCGAGCGTCGTCGTGTCCCCCAG